>NZ_JBIQEU010000007.1:0-176818 GCF_045369765.1 Sphingomonas olei | reverse complement strand
GTCGCGGGGTGGAGCAGCCCGGTAGCTCGTCAGGCTCATAACCTGAAGGTCACAGGTTCAAATCCTGTCCCCGCAACCAATACACACACACGCCGCCCTTCAGGGCGGCGTTGTCGTTTGTAGGGCCTGGCCAAGGAACTGGAACGCAAGGCGGCTGGCCGACACAGCCGCTCGTGCTGACTGCGCTGGGGAGCGGCATCAGCTCGCTGTCGGCGCTATCTCGATTCGGTTGCGGCCGGCCGCCTTCGCCCGATACAGCGCCGCGTCCGCAGCCTTGATCAGATGCGCCTGATCGGGATGGCCATGATGCTCCGCCACCCCCATAGACGCGGTGATCGCCAGTGGATCGTCGCTCCCGGCATCGATCCGCGTCTTCTGCAATGCAGCCCGGATACGTTCCGCAATCTCGTGCGCCTGCCCGGCGTGCGTTTCGTTAAGCACGATCAGGAATTCCTCGCCGCCATAGCGGAAGACGAAGTCGCTTGGTCGCACATGATCCATGACGATCTGCGCCACCT
This sequence comes from Sphingomonas olei, assembly GCF_045369765.1. Classification (NCBI taxonomy): domain Bacteria; kingdom Pseudomonadati; phylum Pseudomonadota; class Alphaproteobacteria; order Sphingomonadales; family Sphingomonadaceae; genus Sphingomonas; species Sphingomonas olei. The sequence goes on along the minus strand of NZ_JBIQEU010000007.1, from coordinate 176,300 downwards.
GACGGAGCGCCAGATCACCGGTCTGGTGCCCGTGCCGATCGTTGATCCGTTTGAAATGGTCGACGTCGAGCAGGATGATGCACAGCCCGCTGTCGTTCGCCGTGGCGAATTCGATCTCCCGCCCGAGGATTGCCGGCAGGAACCGACGGTTCAGCGCGCGGGTGAGCGGGTCGCGCCCGCTTTCGAGCGCCGTCAGGCTTTGAAACAGCTCCATGACCAGCGCCGATACCCGGCTCACCGCGGCCTGCAGTTCGGACAGCGTCTCCATGCGCTGGTTCGGACCGCCAGTCGTTTCCAGTTCGGGCAGCAGCACGCGGTCGATCCGCTGCGTCTCCGCCAGCAGGTCCTGGTAGATCACCGATCGTTCGAACATGAAGCTCGCGCGGTGCCGCAGCCACAGCCCGAAGGGAGAATCCAGCAGCCGCGTTAGCCCGCGATCAGCCTCCCCCTGCAACAGGCTGAACAGCGTCTTCTGGCTCCACTCCATCAGGCTTGCCTTCTGCGCCTCCTTCTCGGTGGAGACGTCCTGATCGATCGAGAACAGCCGGTATGCCTCATCGAGCCGAGCCCGAGCAGTTGTGTCCTTCACATAGGCCTGGCTCATCATCATGATTGCGACGTCGATCCGCTCATGCGCCAGCTGGAGCGCCGCCAGGCAGCGTTGCGGCTCCGCACGCGCGGAGAGAAGCTGCGCCAGCCGCGCTTTCAGTGTCGCCGCGCCCTGCATCACCAGATGGATGGGAATGTTGATCCGCGCGTGAACCTGCCCGATCACGCGCTGGCTTTCCTGCAGGTGTGGGCAATCGCGGATATCGGCCTCGTCGAACAGCGCCGTCAGCCAGTCGAGCAGTGAGGCGCTCAGCCGCCCGTGGACCACCGAATGGCTGAGGAACCGCTGCGCCTCTTCGTCCTGCAGCAGCGTGTCGTAGAAACGCGCCACCATATCGGCGCCATGCTCCGATGCGATCTGCCGCAGGATTGCGACGCTATCGCCCAGAGCCTCATTCGCTACCATTTCACCTAACACCTAACGATTGCACCATCGACGCGGGTGCCGACCAGACCTGCCTCCCCTGCCTTTGGTGTGCTCTGGTTAGCAAAAGGTCGACGGGTGCGCATCCGTCGGTTCCGGACGTGCGTCCGCCGGCCCCTGTGGGACTTACGGGTATCGCCGTGGTCGGCTTCGACCTCAAGATTCCGCACACGTCCGGCGGTTGCGCGCTTCTTGAGGATGAACGCCGATGTTCGATGGCCTTGATGCACTGCTCCTCGCCCGCATCCAGTTTGCCTTCACGGTCAGCTTCCATTTCATCTTTCCGGCCTTCTCGATCGGGCTGGCGAGCTATCTGGCCGTTCTTGAGGGCTTGTGGCTGCGCACCGGGCGCGCGGTCTATCTCGACCTGTTCCGCTTCTGGCTGAAGATTTTCGCCATCACCTTCGCCATGGGCGTCGTGTCGGGCATCGTCATGTCCTATCAGTTTGGCACCAATTGGGCGGTCTTCTCCGACAAGGCGGGGCCCGTGATCGGTCCGCTCATGGCCTATGAGGTGCTGACCGCTTTCTTCCTGGAGGCAGGATTCCTCGGCGTCATGCTGTTCGGGATGAAGAAGGTCGGGCGGTCGCTCCACTTCTTCGCCACGCTTATGGTCGCGGCGGGCACATTGATCTCCGCGATCTGGATCATCAGCGTCAACAGCTGGATGCAGACGCCGACCGGCTATGCGATGAATTCGGATGGCCAGTTCGTGCCGGGGCCGGACTGGATGGCGATCATCGTCAGCCCCAGTTTCCCCTATCGGCTGCTGCACACCGTTCTGGCCGCCTATCTGACCACGGCCTTCGCGGTCGGCGCGGTCGGCGCCTGGCAATTGCTCAAGCAGCGACGTGGCCATTCCGTCGCCTCGCACGAGGGCAGCGATCCCCGGGAACTGATCGCCGACGCACCGCGATCCGGCGAGGCGGCGCGGACCATGTTGTCGATGGCGATGTGGATGGCCGCGATCGTCGCCCCGCTGCAGATCATCGCCGGCGACATGCATGGGCTCAACACGCTCGATCATCAGCCGGTCAAGGTGATGGCGATGGAGGGGCATTATCAAAGCTACCCTGATGGCGCGCCGCTGATCCTGTTCGGCATCCCCAATTCACAGGAGCGGCGGGTCGATCACGCGGTGGAGATCCCCAAATTGTCGTCGCTGATCCTGAAGCATGATCTGAACGCCCCGCTCGCCGGGCTCAACACCGTGCCGCTCGCTGAACAGCCGCCGGTGGGAATGGTGTTCTGGGCCTTTCGTATCATGGTGCTGACAGGCCTGGCGATGCTCACGCTCGGCCTGTGGAGCCTGTATGCGCGCGCCACCGGCCGCTTGTACGATACGCCCCTTCTGCATCGCGCGGCGGTGCTGATGGGGCCGTCGGGGTTCGTGGCGGTGATCGCTGGCTGGGTGACAACCGAGGTCGGACGCCAGCCCTACACGATCTACGGCCTGCTCACGACCGCGGACAGCGTGTCGCCGCTTGCGGCACCTGCCGTCGCCGCCTCGCTCGTCGCCTTCATCATCGTCTATTTCGCGGTGTTCGGCTTTGGCACCTGGTACATCCTTCGCCTGATGAACAAGGGCGTGCAGATCCACGAGCCCGAACCAACAGAGGGTTCGGGTCCGATCCGCACCGCCGGCATCACGCCTGGTCCCACGCAACTGGCGGGAGCCTGAGCCATGGGCGTCAACATCGACCTCACGATCGTATGGGCCTTCATCCTGGCCTTTGCGGTCTTCGCCTATGTGGTGATGGACGGGTTCGATCTGGGGATCGGCATCCTCTTCCCCGCCTTTGGCGTCGGGCCGGAGCGCGATCAGGCGATGAATGCGATCGCGCCGGTGTGGGACGGGAACGAGACGTGGCTGGTGCTCGGCGGCGGAGGGCTGCTGGCGGCCTTTCCGCTGGCCTATGGCGTGGTGATGACCGGGCTCTACCCGCCGATCATCGCCATGCTGCTCGGCCTGGTCTTTCGCGGCGTCGCCTTTGAGGCGCGCTGGCGTGATCCGGCACATCGCGCCGGCTGGGATTTCGCCTTCACCGCCGGCTCGTTCGTCGCTGCCTTTTCGCAAGGGGTGATATTGGGCGCGCTGCTTCAGGGGGTGACGGTTGCCGATCGCGCCTATGCCGGCGGGTGGCTAGATTGGGCGAGCCCGTTCAGCATGCTCACGGGGATCAGCGTGGTGTGCGGCTATGGCCTGCTCGGCGCCACCTGGCTGATCTGGAAGACGGAAGGGCCGACGCAGAATCACGCGTATCGCCTTGCCGCCCGCTTCTTCCAGGCGACCCTGGTTGCTATCGTGCTGGTCAGCTTCGCCACCCTCGGCCTCGACGCCGATTACCGCCAGAAATGGCTGGGCGAGCCGGCGATCTATCTCACGTCTCAGGTGCCGCTGCTCAGCGCGATCATCGCCTTCGCCTTTCACCGTTCGCTGCGCCGCCGGCGCGAGGCGCGACCGTTCTTCCTCGCGCTGGCCTTGTTCCTGGTGAGCTTTATTGGGCTGGGGATCAGCATGTGGCCCTATGTCGTGCCGGAGGCGCTGACGATCTGGGAGGCCGCGGCGCCCGAACGCAGCCAGATATTCATGCTGGTCGGCGCGCTGGTGCTGGTGCCGATCATCCTGGTCTACACGGCCTGGTCCTATTGGGTGTTCCGCGGGAAGGTTGGCATGGAGGGTTATCATTGATGGATATGGACGTGCCCTTGTGGCAGCGGGTCGGGTGGATGGCGTTCATCTGGGCGCTCAGCGTATCTGCCGTCGGGATCGTGGCAACGCTGATCCGATTCTGGCTGAAGACGTGACGTTCCGCGGCCGCTGACCGCGGAACACCTCGTCCGCTTGTCGCGGTCCGCTGGGCTACTACAGCGGCCGGCCCGCCTGGCAGCGCTCCAGTTCGACCGGATCGTGCGCGCAGGCGATCGATACGTCACCGCGGCGTTCCAGCGATAGCGCGCGCAGCCGATCCTGGTTGCCTAGGCGATGCTCCGCGCTGACCTCCATCAGCCGCTGGTAGGCGCGTAGCCCCGGGGTGCATCGCCGCCGCGCGGTGCGCATCTCGCCGCGATAGAAATAGGCGTCGCCCGCGTGCAGCAGCCAGCGCCCGTCATCGCGCTGCACCGCGACGCCGGCATGGCCCCAGGTGTGGCCGGGTAGCGGGATCATCAGGATCTCGGGCGGCAGCCCGGGCAGGTCGCGCACCGCATCGAACCCGAACCACGGCTCCCCGGCCGAGCTGTATCGGCGCCAATTGCGCACATCGTTGAGCTGCGGCGTGCGCCAGCGGTTGCGCGCGACAAAGGCATCGTGCGCCGTCGTCGCATCGTCGAACTCGCGCTGCATCACGTGCACGGTCGCGGCGGGAAAGTCGTCCAGCCCGCCGGCATGGTCGAAATCGAGGTGCGTGACGATGATGTGCCGCACGTCGCTGGGGCGAAAACCCATCGCCTCGACCTGCCGGATCGCGGTATCTTCCTCGCGCAGCTTGATGTTCAGCATTGCCCGCCACGGCCGCGGGATGCGGATCCCCCCGTGTTCATGCGGATGGTGCACATCGTTCAGGCCATAGCCGGTATCCACCAGCACCAGGCCGTGAGCATCGGTTTCGATCAACAGGCAATGGCAGACGAGCGTGCCGTGAACGCCCAGGCTGCGCCCGTCGTACAGCGCGCCGCCCACCGGACAATCGGTGCCGCAATTCAGGTGATGGATCCGCATAAGGGTTTGCCCATGTGCAAGGGGAGGGCGCCGCGCCGCAACGCCCCCCGGTCACGCGCGGCGATCACCGCCGCGCGCGGTTCATGATTCACATGCTACCGGACTTTGCGGTCGCTTTCATCATGCGCTGCGCGTCGGTCAGGTGCTGGCGCACGACGGGCACGGCCTTGTTGGCGGAGGAACGCAGCGCCGGCTGGTCGCCGCCGGTGCCATAGCTGCGGTGCAGGTCAAGCGCGGCCTGGTGCGCGGGCACCTGCTGCGCCAGGTACAGGCGGTCGAAATCGCCCGGCGCCGCATTCTGCAATTCGGCCAGCGACGCGGTCACACCGGCATCGAGTGCCGGGGGTGGCGGGGTCATCCCGGCCTTGCGCGCGGCGGCCATGGTCGCTGCCGTGGTGGTCTGATGGTGATCGATCAGCATCTGGGCATAGCGTTTCACTTCTGGCCGCTGCGCCTTCTCTAGCGCGATCTTGCTTGAATTGATTTCGTAGAGGTCGCTCTTGCCCGCCGCCATCACATAGGGCGCGGCCTCGGTCTTCGCTTCGGGTGGGGGCGGCGGGGGCGGGGTTTGCGCCATTGCTGGCAGCGCGGTTCCGGCCAGCGCCATCGCCATGGTAAGACCAACTGTCTTCATCATCTTTCTCTCCTGTTGTGCGTCACGGGCGATGGGGATCGTGCGTGCCTGTCGCGGCAAGGTCCGGCAGAAGGTCCGGCCGACGCTTCCTTGCGCAGGTGCTGCGAGCGGTCCGAGGCGTGAAGCGCGGGTGTCGTCATTGGTCTAGCGATCCGCGCCTCACCGACTTGCGCTTCCGGACACCTATTTTGTCCCTCGCGCTGGGGCGGCGGCCCGCAATTGTTCCGTCGATCCTCCATTCCCCGGCAAGGAAGCCCCTGCCTGTTGCCTCCAACAAACGAGCGGGCGGATGGTCGCGTCAGTGCCAGGCGCTTTGCCAAACTTTCTGAGCAACTTGGATCAACTTGGCGGCTACTTCGACCGCCCCCGCTTATTCTTCATGGCGGCGCTCACGAGGTCCTTCGGGCCCGTGCAGACTCTATGCCACCTGGTCCCAGGCGGCTTTGCCCACCGCATCATAATGCCGCATCGCATCGATCATCGCCGCGCGCAGCCCGGTGTCGATCAGGGCGGAGGGCAGCATCGGATCACGATTGATCGCGCGGATCACCGATTGGCCAAGCAGCAATGTCTCGCGCGCCGCCCCGTCGGCCGTCATCGTCGGCAGCCGCGCGGCGCTGGCGTCCATCTCGCCGATCCAATGGCGATACCCCGCCTCGATCGCGTCGCGCGGCCACAGCGCTTTCCAGGCCGAGTCATCACTCGAACATGCGTCGCCGATGATCGTCGCCTCGCGGTCGAGCCCGATCGCATGAAGCTGCCGGGCAAGCTGCGGCATCGGATCGGCCAGATTGTGTGGCCGCACCCAAGCGCCCGACGGCGTCCGCGCCAGGCCATGGAGCGTCAGCGCCCGTTCGCGTTCGCGCAGCCGGCGACGGTCGCTGCGACCCAGATGGTCGACCAGCACGATCAGCCATCGCCCGTCCCAGTCCCGCACGCGCGTTTCCGCGCTCGCCCAGCCACGTGCCCGCTCGTCGAGCGCCTTGCCGCCGGGACCGATCGCGTACAGCCCGCGTTTGACCTGCTGCACCGTGCCCTCGCGGCACAGACGGCCCAGCGCCACGCGCATCGCGCCGCCATCCAGGCCCATTACCTCGCCGCGCCGCACCAGCTCGGCGACCCGCATCGGGCGCCGCACCGCTGACAGGAACCCCAGTGCCAGCGATCGCCCGGACAAGGGGGCTCGCCAGTCTTGTAACGAAAATTGACTCACGCCGTCATTATGCGTTACAAGTTGCCCGGTCATTCGGGGAGCCTACGCATGAAGCCCGCACCGATCACCGATTTTCTCAGCAAGGATGAACTGGCGGCGCTGATGCGACCGTCCAACCTGCGCGGCGCCTGGACGATCGCCGTCAATTGGGCGATCATCGCGTTCGCCTTTGCGCTGGCGATCGCCTGGCCCAATCCGCTGACGATCGTGCTTGCCGTCCTGCTGCTCGCCGGGCGCCAGCTCGGGCTCGGCATCATCGTCCATGATTGCGCCCACAATGCGCTGTTCGCCTCGCGCCGTGCGAACGAGATCGCGGGGCAGTGGCTGGCGGGCTATCCGATGAATACGTCGCTGGCGAAATACCGCAGCTACCATCTGAAGCATCATCGCTTCGCCGGCACGCCGCAGGATCCCGACATCGGCTTCGTCCGCGCCTATCCCGTCACCCGTGCCTCGCTGCGCCGCAAGTTCGTGCGCGACCTGACCGGGCGCACCGGCGTTCGGGATCTGGCGCGCGAGCTGAAGACGTTCCGGCTGGCGGAGCAATGGCCGTGGGTCGCGTTCCACCTCGCCCTGTTCACCGCGCTTGCGCTCGCCGGCGGCTGGTGGGCCTATGGCCTGTGGTGGGCGGCGCAATTGTTCGTCTATCCCGCGATCGTTCGCCTCCGCCAGATTGGCGAGCATGGCGTGGCGGAGGAGCGCAGCGATCTCGACCCGCGCCGCAACACCTCCACGACCGTCGCGCGCTGGTGGGAGAAGCTGTTCGTTGCCCCCAACGACGTTCACTTCCATCTCGAACACCATCTCGCGGCGGGTGTGCCGCCCTATCGGCTGCGCGCGATGCACCGGCTGCTGGTGGCGCGCGGCTATTACGACGGTTTCCAGTGCATCTCGCGCGGCTATGCCGACGTGATCCGCCGCGCGGTGCAGCCGCTCCCTGCGCACTGACCGCGCTTCACCCGGCCGGCACTGCCCCGGCCGGCTGATCGTCGATCGGCACCGCCCGGCCGGACAGCGCCGCGTCGAGCTGCTCGCGATCCAGCCGCCCCTCCCAGCGCGCGACCACGATCGTCGCCACGGCATTGCCGATGAAGTTCGTCAGGCTGCGGCATTCCGACATGAACCGGTCGACACCCAGGATCAGCGCCATGCCCGCGATCGGCACGTCGGGCACGATCGACAGTGTCGCGGCCAGCGTGATGAAGCCGGCACCCGTCACCCCCGCCGCGCCCTTCGACGACAGCATCGCCACGCCCAGCAACAGCAATTGCTGCCCCAGCGTCAGCTCGACGTTGCACGCCTGCGCGATGAACAGCGCGGCGAGCGTCATGTAGATGTTGGTGCCGTCCAGGTTGAACGAATAGCCGGTCGGCACGACCAGGCCGACGACTGTCTTGGGGCAGCCCGCCCGCTCCATCTTCTCGATCAGCGAGGGCAGTGCGCTTTCCGACGATGACGTGCCCAGCACCAACAGCAATTCGGCCTTCAGATAGGCGATCAAGCGAAAGATCGAAAAACCGCACAGCCGCGCCACCGCGCCCAGCACCACAATGACGAACAATAGCGACGTCAGGTAGAAGGTGCCGACCAGCGCGGCGAGATTGGCCAGCGTTCCCACGCCATAGCGCCCGATCGTGAACGCCATCGCGCCGAATGCGCCCACCGGCGCCGCCTTCATCAGGATCGCGACGATCTTGAACACCGCAAGCGACACGTCGTTCAGCGCGACGAGCAGCCGGTTGCCGCGCTCGCCGATCATCGCCAGCCCGATGCCGAACAGGATCGCCACGAACAAGGTCTGCAGGATGTTGCCGTCGGTCAGCGCCGAGAGGAACGTGTCGGGGATGATGCTCATCAGGAACCCGGTCAGCGTCGTCTCGTGCGCCTGTTCCGAATAGGTCGCGACCCGCGAGGGGTCGAGCGTCGCGGGATCGATGTTGAGCCCCGCGCCCGGGCGCACGACATTGGCGACGATCAACCCGACGATCAGCGCCAGCGTGGAAAAGAACAGGAAATAGGCGAACGCCTTGCCCGCGACGCGCCCGACCGCGCTCAGGTCGCGCATCCCCGCGATTCCGGTGACGATGGTCAGGAAGATCACCGGCACGATGATCATCTTCACCAGCTTGATGAAGCCATCGCCGATCGGCTTCATCGCCTCGCCCGTGCCGGGTGCGAAATGGCCCAGCAGCACGCCGGCGGTAATCGCGATCAGCACCTGGACGTAAAGGTGCGAATACCAGCGCGGTTTGCGGGGCAGCGAAACCGCTTCCAATGTAATCAAGCCGATCATCCTCTCAGCATCGCCGGGCTACGGCCCAACGGTGGCCGCGCCGGCAATGATAGAGGACGTTGGCGGCTTTGCGCACGATCAGAAATCGCGTCGGCTGCAATTCACCATGCAGAATAACGGGTGTGTCCCCGGGATGACAAGGGAGGCGGCCGCGCTTCAGCCCCGCACCGGCGCCTGGCTCAGGCGGTGGGCCACATCATCAGGCTGATCTCGACCACGCGTTCCAGTTCCGCACGGCTCGCGCCCGATCCGGCCTGTACCGCCATGCCCTGCAGGATCGCGTAGAGGTACGACGTCAGCGCCTCGGGATCGACATGGTCGGGCAGGTCGCCGTCGCGCTTGGCCTGGCAAAACCGCTCGACCAGCGCCGCCTGCGACGAGGCGCGCCGCTGGATCACGTCGGCCTTGATCGATTCCGCCTCCGCGCCGCACGCCGTTGCGCTGATCACCCCCAGGCACCCCTTGGGATCGCACTTGCTGGTCTGCGCGTCGATCGCACCGCGCATGAAATGCTCGGCCACCGCGCGCGCGGTCGGCTGCTCCAGCGCCTCGCGGGTATAGGCCAGCTTCTCCGCCTCGTAGAGGTCCAGCGCCTTGTGAAACAGCGCTTCCTTGTTGCCGAATGCGGCGTACAGGCTGGGCTTTGTGATTCCCATCGCCTCGGTGAGGTCGGCCATCGACGCGCCCTCATAGCCCTTAGCCCAGAACACGCCGAGCGCCTTGCTCAGCGCCTCGTCGACGCAGAACTCGCGCGGGCGTCCCTTCGCGGCGGCCGGTGCGGTGATCGATTCCATAACGCTTAGTATATAAGGATTTGGCGCGATCTCTCAAGCGCCCGGGCGGCGCGCACCCTTCCCGCCTCATCACCCTGGCACAAGTGGCAGGTCCGCCGCACCCTTTCCGATCGTACAAGAACATGCCGGTTCTGCGACCGGCGAAGAACGAGAACGGCGTGACACGCGCCGCACGTCTTTATGGGAGGAAAATGTGATGTTGCGTTCTACCGCGTCCATCCTTGCGCTGGCGATATCGACCGTCTCGGTCAGCGCGGCGGCGCAGGAAGCCGCTTCGGCCAGCGCCAATCCGGCAAATGATCCCGCCGCACCGGTGCCCGCCACCAGCACGGCCGACGCCACGCGCAGCCCACAGGCGGACGACGGCGAGATCATCGTCACCGCGCAGAAGCGCGAACAGCGGCTGCAGGACGTGCCGGTCGTGGTGTCGGTGCTTAACCAGCAGCAGCTCGAAAATGCCGGCGTGCGCGACGTCAAGGATCTCCAGACGATCACCCCTGGCCTCAACGTCACCTCCTCCACCTCGCCCGCGCAAACCTCGATCCGTATCCGCGGCGTCGGCACGGTGGGCGACAATCCCGGCCTTGAAAGCTCGGTCGGCACGATCGTCGACGGCGTCTATCGCGCACGCAGCGGCGTCGCCTTCGGCGACCTGGGCGAACTTGAGCGGGTGGAGGTGCTGAAGGGCCCGCAATCGACCCTGTTCGGCAAGAACATGTCGGCCGGCGTCATCAACGTGATTTCCGCCTCGCCCAGCTTCAATCCATCGGCCGAATTCGTCGGCAGCTACGGCAATTACAACGCCTGGACCGTGTCCGGCGCGGCGACCGGCGGGCTGATCGGCGATACCGTCGCGGGCCGCATCTTCGCGTTGAAGCGCGAACGCGACGGCTTCTGGAAGGTGCGCACCGGCGCCGGCCCGCGCACCAGCACGCGCGCCGACAATGAAAACAACTGGACGGTACGTGCCCAGCTGCTCATCCGCCCGACCGACCGGGTCGACATCCGGCTGATCGGCGACTGGTCCGAACGCGACGAGGATTGCTGCGTCAACGCGCCCAGCATCGCCGGGCCGACCGCCGCCTTCGTCGATGCGCTCGCGCCGGACGCCGGTACGCTGCGCAACGGCAAGCCGTTCGACCGCATCACCTACGCCAACCGCCCAACCGATTTCCGCATCCGCGACCGCGGCGTCTCGGGCCAGCTCGACTGGGAATTGAGCGACGCGCTCAGCCTCACCTCGATCACCGCCTATCGCTATTACAAGTCGAACAGCGGCGTCGACATCGACTATTCCTCCGCCGACATCTGGTATCGGGGCTCGGACGGCAATTCGAACCAGTTCAAGGTGTTCTCGCAGGAGGCGCGGCTCGCCTATAACAGCGAGAGGATCAACTCGATCCTCGGCGTCTTCTACGCCGACGAGCGGTTGGAAGCGCGCCAGAACACCTTCTTCGGCAGCGATTACGAACGCTATTTCGGCCTGCTGCTGTCCGGGGGCACCAATCCCAATGCGGTCTCGGCGCTCACCGGTATCGCCGCGGGCAGCAATTTCGTGCCCAACACCGGCCAGCGCGATTTCCACCGCCACCGCGCCTCGTCCTTCGCGGTCTTCACCGACAATACCTTCACGATCGCCGATGGTCTCGATCTGACGCTGGGCATCCGCTACACTGACGAGGTCAAGCGCACGACCTCGCACTACACCAACACCTCGCCCGCCAACGCCTGCGCCGCCGCCCTCGCGCGCCGGCTCCCGGCGGCGGCGATCACCGCGCTCTGCTCGCCCACCTCGGATGTCGCGTTCAACGATGTGACGACGCAGCAGCGCCGCCCGGAAAACCGCTGGGCCGGCTCGGCCAAGCTGCAATATCGCTTCTCGCCCAGCGTCATGGCCTATGGCTCCTACGCCAACGGCTTCAAATCGGGCGGCTTCAACCTCGATCGCGCCCGCACCGCGATCGGCGTCATCAATCCCGACACGTCCTTTGCCACCGAAAAGGTCGAAAGCTACGAAATCGGCACCAAGACGAGCTGGCTCGGCCAGCGGCTGCTCGCCAACATCGCTGCTTTCTACCAGACGTACACGGACTTCCAGCTCAACACCTACACCGGGGTCAGCTTCGTCGTGACCTCGATCCCAAAGGTGACGTCAAAGGGCGTCGACCTCGACCTACTGTACAACACCGGCATTCAGGGCCTGACGCTGAACGCCGGCGCGACCTATGCCGATACGAAGTTCGGCGATTTCCCTCCGCCGCTGCCGAACCTGACGCGCCTGTCGGGCAACCAGCTTCCCTATGCGGCGAAGTGGAACGTCACCGGCGGCTTCACGTCGAAACAGCCGATGACCTCGGATCTCAACTTCCTGTCGTCCGCGTCGCTCAAATGGACGTCGAGCTACAATACAGGCTCCAACCTCGATCCGTTGAAGGTGCAGCAGCCGTTCGCCTTGCTCAACGCCCGTGTCGGGATCGAACCCACCAACGAGGCCTGGTCGCTTGAGGTCTGGGCGCAGAACCTCACCAACTCCAACTATTATCAGGTGATCGTCGATCAGCCGCTGCAAAGCGGCACTTATGGCGCGTTCATCGGCCAGCCGCGCCTTTACGGCGTGACCGGCCGGGTCCGCTTCTGATCACGACAGCAGCCGGTTCGCGCGGGGGCGATGCTTTTGGCCTTGCCCCCGCGGCTCCGATCCAACACTCATTCTAAAACAGCCGGCTTACCGGCGAGGCGAGAGGATGAGCATATGGATAAGCGCGCTGCCGCCGCGCCGGTTGTTGAAAACTGGCCCGCAGTCTCCCTTGAGGAAACCTGCCGCACGCTGACCGCCCCCGGCGCCCCGTTCGAAATGCGTGAGGAGGTCATCCGCGGCGTGCCGCTGCGCACCTATGCCAACGCGCTCAACGACCTGCGGCAGGTGTTCGATCTCGGTCGCGGCTGGGGCGACCGTGAATTCATCATCTATGAGGGCGAACGGCAAAGCTATGGCGCGCATTTCCGCGCCGCCGGGCAACTCGGGCGCGTGCTCCACGATCGCTTCGGGGTGCGCAAGGGCGACCGGCTGGTCATCGCCATGCGCAACCTTCCCGAATGGTCGCTCGCCTTCTGGGCCGGCGTCTCGGTCGGCGCGGTCGTCACGCCGCTCAACGCCTGGGGGCTGGGCGATGAGCTGGCCTATGGCATCACCGACTCGGGCGCACGGGTCGCGATCGTCGACGCCGACCGGCTCGAACGCCTCGCGCCCTTCGTCGCCGATCTCGCGCTCGACGGACTTATCTCGGTGCGCAGCGACACCGATCACGGCACCGGCGCGATCCCGCTCGACCATCTGATCGGTCCCCGAGCAGATTACGCCGACCTCCCCGACGATCCCATGCCCGATCCCGGCCTCCACACCGATGACCCCGCCACCATCCTCTATACCAGCGGCACCACCGGGCGGCCGAAGGGCGCGCTCGGCACCCACCGCAACGTCCTCACCAACGTCATCTCGATCGCCTTCAACAACGCCCGCGCCACCATCCGCCGCGGCGATTCTTTGCCGGCGCCTGATCCTGATGCGCCGCAGCGGGTGAACCTGCTCCCGGTCCCGCTTTTCCACGTCACCGGCACCAATTCGATGCTGATCCCCACCGTCATGGCGGGCGCGAAGCTGGTGCTGATGCACAAATGGCACCCCGAACGCTTCCTGGAACTGGTCGAGGCGGAGCGGGTGAATTCCACCACAGGCGTGCCCGCGATGGTGTGGCAAGTGCTCGAATCCCCCGATTTCGCCCGCCGTGATCTCTCCAGCCTCGACAGCTACGGCTATGGCGGCGCCGCGATCGCCCCCGAGCTGACGCTGAAATTCGCTGAGCTGTTTCCGTGGTTCAAGCCCGGCCAGGGCTATGGCGCGACTGAAACGTCATCGGTGTCGATTGGCAACAGCGCGGAGGATTACCTGCGCCGCCCCGACAGCGTCGGCCTCGCCGTTCCGGTCTGCGACGTGAAGGTGGTGGGCGCCGACGGGCAGGAGCTGCCGCGCGGGCAGGCCGGCGAATTGTGGATCCGCGGCCCCAATGTGGTCGTCGGCTATTGGAACAAGCCGGAGGCGACCGCCGAAACCTTCACCGACGGCTGGTATCACACCGGCGACATCTGCCGCATCGACGAGGAAGGTTTCGTCTATCTCCTCGACCGGGCCAAGGACATGCTGATCCGCGGCGGCGAGAACGTCTATTGCGTGGAGATCGAGGATGTCCTGGTCGCCCATCCGCATGTCATGGACGCCGCCGTCGTCGGCCTGCCGCACCGCATCCTGGGCGAGGAAGTCGGCGCGCTGGTGCAGCTTCGCCCCGGCGCTGACGTCACCGAGGAGGAGCTGATCGCTTATGCCGCGCGCCTCCTCGCGCCCTTCAAGGTGCCCGTGCGCATCGATGTCCGGCGCGAGGAGTTCCCGCGCAACGCCAGCGGCAAGACGCTGAAGCCTGTCTTGCGCGCAGAGCTCGTCGCGCGGCATCAGGCGGAACCTGCGGGCCGCTCCGGCGCTTCCTGACCGAAAGGGCAGGGGCCTCCTGCCGGGATGCGGCCGGCTGCCGGCACCGATCGATACGGGAGATGGAACATGGCCGAACGGCGACACGGACGGACGCTTCTGCTGGGCGTCGGCGCGGCAGCGATCGGCGCGGCATTGTACCTCACGCGCGGCGCGCCCCGCGACAGGAACGCCATCGCCTATCCGCCGCTCGACGTGCCCAAGCCGCTGGGTGAGGGGCTGTGGATCGTCGACAGCGGCCCGATCAACGCGATGGGGATGCAATTGCCGATCCGCATGACGGTGCTTCGTCTCGCTGACGGCGGCCTCGTCCTTCATTCGCCCACGCAATATACGCCCGCGCTGGCCCGCGCGCTACGCGACCTCGGCCCGATCCGTCACTTGGTCGCGCCCAGCATGGCGCACTGGACGTTCCTTCCTGAATGGCAGGCGGCCTATCCCGATGCGACCACCTGGGCGGTGCCAGTGCTGCGTGATCGTGCGCAGGTGCGTAGCGCGAAACTGCGCATCGACAGCGATCTGGGGCAATCTGCTCCCCCCGCATGGGCCGGCGACATCGAACAGGGGCTGGTCACCGGTAGCGGCGGCTTTCAGGAGGCATGGTTCTTCCACAAGCCGAGCCGCACGCTGGTGCTGACCGACCTCATCGAGAATCTCGATCCGCAGAAACTCGGCCCCGTCACCGCCCCGCTGATGCGCGCGGTGAAGGCGACCAGCGGCACCAGCGCACTGCACGCCCGCGCCGCCCTGCGCGGCCATGCCGGCGAGGTGCGGGCGCAGGTCGACCGGATGATCGCGCTCGCTCCGGAGGCCGTGGTGTTCGCGCACGGCGACATTTTCCGCGGGCGCGGGACCGAACAGCTGCGTCAGGCCTTCGCGTGGCTGAAGGCCCCCGCCTGACGCCAGCGATTAAAGCAGGATCAGCGCCCCGCCCAGCGACAGCGCCAGCGCGACCAGCGAGGCAAGGATGATCACCAGCAGCGGCTTGAACCCGGTTTCTAGCAGCGAGCTCATCGGTGCGCGGATGCCGGTCGCGGCGACCGCGCACGCCAGGCACGCGGTGGCGACATCCTGCGCCCCGTTGCTGACCATCGTCGGGATCACGCCCAGCGAGTTGATCCCGGCGAATACGAAGAAACCGACCACGAACCACGGCAGGGGGATGCCGGTCTTCTTGCCGTCCTCGGACCGGAAGAACGCGGCCACCAGCGCCAGCACCGGGGCGAGCAGCGCGACCCGCGTCAGCTTGACGATCGCCGCCACCTGGCCCGCCTCGTCGGAGAAGCTGTAGCCGGCGCCGATCGCCTGCGCGACGTCATGGATCGACGCGCCCAGCATGAACCCCGCCTGCCGGTCGTTCAGCCCCAATTGGTGCGCCAGTATCGGATACAGGAACATCGCGGCGGCGCTGGCGGCGGAAATGCCCACCAGCACCAGCGCCAGCTGCGCCTGGTTCGCGCGCCGCTCGCCCAACGTCGTCGCCAGCGCCATTGCGGCGGACGCGCCGCAGATCGCCACCGCGCCGCCCGCCAGCGTGCCGAATGCGCTGCCGAGGCCCGCCGCGCGCGCAAACGCGATCCCCGCGCCCAGCGTCGCCAGCAGGATCACCAGCACCGCCAGCAGCGTCAGCGGCCCAAGGTCGATGATCTGCCCCACGGTGATGCGGGCGCCGGCCAGCACGATGCCCAGCCGCAGCAGCGTCTTGGACGCGAACCCCAGCCCCGGTCCCATGCGTGGATCAGCACCGATGAAGTTCAGCGCCAGCCCGATCAGCAGCGCCATCAGCGTCAGCGGCGCACCATAATGGTCGGCGACGAACCCCGCCGCCATCGTTGCCAGCACCGCGACCGTCAGGCCGGGCAGCAGGTCGCGCCAGCTGCTCTTGGGCGATGGCTCCAGGTCGTTGTACAGGTCCGCTGCCAGCGGCAATGATGCGTAGCGCGTCACGCCCGCGCCTCCTTGGTCGCGCGGGTCATGTTAGAGCGTGGCAAGTCCGGCGAACAGCGCGGCGTGCGCACTGTCGGTACGGTAGAATACGGGCGGCTGGCCGATCGGCGCCGCCACTTCCACCGTCTCGCCGCCAGCGAAGGTCTCGCCCGACCAGACGTGGCGCCATTCCGGCCCGGCCGGCAGATAGGCGCTCCACCGCGCCGCACCCGCCTCGATCACCGGCGCGACGATCAGGTCACGGCCATAAGCGAATTGAGTCTCCACGCCCCAGCAGCCGGCATCATCCTCATAATCGAGGAACAGCGGCCGTTGCAGCGGTAGACCGGTCGCCGCCGCCTCGCGGCACAGCTCCGCCACGTATGGCGCCAGCGCGGCATGAACCTTCGTCATGGCGACGAAATGAGCCAGCACCTCGGCGTCGCCATCCAGCTGAAGGTTTGTGTCGGGCCGATTGCCCTCATGGCTGCGCATGACCGGCGAAAATGCCGATAGCTCGCTCCACCGCATCAGCAGCTCGGCGGTGCGGACATTGTCGTAGAGGCTGGTGTATCCGCCCAGGTCGCCGTGGTGATAGGCATTGCCGACGAGGCCGGAGGACAGCGCCCCTCGGATCACCGTGCCGATCCCGTCATGCCGCGTGAAATCGACGCTCTGGTCGCCCGCCCACAGCAGCGGGCAATATGCGCCCACGCCGCTGAACCCGGCGCGCATGAAGAACAGCGCATCGCCCGTCTTCCCGCGCGAGGCGATCGCGCGCGCATTCACCTCGGCCCAAATCGTCGGCCAGGCATTGTGCGCCAGCATCCCGTCGGTGCCGTCGAACAGGCGAACGTCGGTGGGGAGGTACTCGCCGAAATCGGCCATCCAGCCCGACAGCCCGAAATCCAGCATCTCGCGCCCGATCACGCGATCGGCGAACCAGTCGGCGGCGGCGGGATTGGTGAAATCGACGATCCCGCAATCAAATTCGCCGAAATCGACCAGATACGGCTCATCGGCGTCGAGCTTCAGCGCGAGATACCCCGCCTCCGCCGCCTCGACATACAGCGATCCGTCGACCGCCAGATACGGGTTCACATAGCCAAGAAAGCGAATGCCGCGTTCGTTCAGCTCGGCGATCTTCTGGCGCAGATGCGGATAGCGCGCCTCGTTCGCCTTCCAGTCCCAGAACAGCCGCTTGCCGAAACTGGTGACGCGAAGCCCGACCCAATCCTCGCACCACAGGCCAGTGACCACCGCGCCCGCCGCGATGATCTTCTCCATCCGGTCGAAGCTGTTGGCGCCGTCCTTCAGCCCCAGGATCGCACCCGAATAGGCCCATTCGGGCAGCAGCGGCTGGCGCCCGAACCGCGTCGAAAGCTGCGTCACCAGATCGGCGAAGCGCGTCGCGGCGAACAGCTCGATCCGCGCCGGCACCTCCCACACCTCGACCGCGGGCGCAGCAGCATCGCGGAAGTCGAAGCAGCTATAGGCCGTCGTATCGACGTGCAGCGCATAGCGCCGCGACGACAGATATGTCGGCTGCGGATAGTTGGTGTTCCAATAGTCGCCGCCCGAACGATGGTCGCGATCGCACTGGAACGTCAGCAGCGTCGACTTGTCGCGCCCGACGCCGGGCTCCGACGTCCACATCGGGAAGCGCCGCCCCGCCATGTCGACATAGGACATCTGCTCGCCGCCGCCCCACAGCCGCTCGCCCGCCTCGCCGACGGTGTTGAGCCACAAGCGATTGAGCGCCGGATCGAGCGCCTCCAGATGCAGCGCATCGTCGCGCAGCGTCAGTGTCAGCAGCGCGCGCCCACCCGCGGAAAGAGTGACGGTGTCACCCGCGACGCTCGCCTCGCGCAGCGCGATCCGCTCGTCGACCCGGTCCTCCAGGAAGTAATTGCCGCGGTACATGTCGACCAGCGGCCGCCCCGCACCGACGAACAGCGCAGGCGCGTCGGCGCGGTGGCGAATGACCAGCACCTCGCCCGCGAAGATATCGAAACCGCTCTCCGCGGGGCGAAGCGTCACCGTCATTCAAAAGCCTCCGGGGAAGGTTGTTACAGCGTCAGCGGGCCGTGCTGCAGCTTGGGAAGCACATGGCGCGCGAACAAATCAGCCTCCGCGGCATGCGGATAGCCCGACAGGATGAAGGCCTCGATCCCCATGTCCTGGTACATCTTCAGCTTGGCGAGCACCTGGTCGGGATCACCGACGATCGCCGCGCCGCAGCCGGAGCGCGCCCGGCCAACGCCGGTCCACAGGTTTTCCTCGGCATAGCCGTCGTCGCTGGCATTCTCGCGCAGCGCGGCCTGCGCCGCGACGCCGGTCGACTGGGTGTCTAGCGACTTGTTGCGGATCGCCTCGCCCTGCGCCGCGTCCAGCTTGGACAGCAGGCGATCGGCAGCGGCGCGCGCCTCGCTCTCGGTCTCGCGCACGATGACATGCGCGCGATACCCGAACTTCAGCGTGCGGCCGTGCTTGGCGGCGCGCGCGGTCATGTCGTCGATGATCGACTGCACCGCTTCCTTCTTGTCGGGCCACATCAGATACACGTCGGCGCCCTGCGCCGCGGTCTCGCGCGCGTCCGGCGACAGGCCACCGAAATACAGCGGCGGGCACTTGCCCGACACGGTGGTGACGGCCGGCGGGTCCAGCTTCAGCTTCCAGAACTCGCCCTGATGGTCCAGCGGCGCGCCGTTCAGCATGGCTTTAAGGATCTGCATCGCCTCCAGCGTGCGGGCGTAGCGCGGTGCGGAGGCCAGCGTCTCGCCCGGCAGGTCGGAGGAGATGATGTTGACCGTCAGCCGCCCGCCCAGGATGCGGTCGATCGTCGCGATCTGCCGTGCCAGCTGCGGCGGCCAGCTTTCGCCGATGCGCACCGCCATCAGCAGCCGGATACGCTTCACCATCGTCGCGATCGCCGCGGCGAAGGCGGTGGTGTCAATGCCCAGGGCATAGCCCGACGGCAGCAGAATATTGTCGAACCCGCCGCTCTCGGCCTGAAGCACGATGTCGCGGCAATGCTCCCAGCTCGACTTCAGCTTGGGATCGGGAACGCCGAGAAACTCGTAATCGTCATCGCACAGCGCCGAAAACCAGCTGACTTCGCACTGTTTATTGGTCGAACCGGTCACGGCAAACGCTCTCCCATGCTGGCTTGAAGGACGGCGTACCATTCCTCGCGCGTCCATTGCGGTTTGTAGGCGTCGGGGATCGTGGCGATCCGCGACACATTCTGCGTGCCGACGATCGGGATCGGGCGCGCCGGGTGCGCCATGATCCAGCTATAGGCGGCAGCGGCGCGATCGACGCCCGCCTCATGCGCCTTCACGTCGAGCAATGCGGCGACGGCGCGCGCGCGCTCGTCCGTCGGATCGGCGAGGCGACCACCGCCCAGCGGCGACCAGGCCAGCACCGCCATGCCGCGCTGCATTGCCTGGTCGAACAGGCCGTCGAACAGCGGCTTGATCGCCAATGCCGAGAATTCCGGCTGATGGCTGACGACCGGCACGGTCAGATATTCGGCAAGCGCCGCGGTCTGCGAGGGCGTATGGTTGGACACGCCGATCGCGGTGATCTTGCCCGCGACACGCGCATCGTCCAGCGCGCGCGCCACTTCCTGCGGATGCGCCAGCAGGTCGGGGCGGTGGATCTGATACAGGTCGATCTTCTCGCAGCCCAGCCGGCTCAGCGACGCGTCGATCGCCTCGGCCAGATAGGTCGCGCTCGAATCATACGGCACGCCCATGCGGATGCCGCCCTTGGACGCCAGCACCATCTTGTCGCGCAATGCCGGTGCTTCGGCGAAGACGCGGCCCAGCAGCGCCTCGGCCGCACCGAAATCCTCGTCATTGTCCGGACCATAGATGTCGGCGGTGTCGAACAGCGTCACGCCGGCATCGAACGCCGCCTCGACCAGCGCGCGCGCCGCGGCGACGTCAGTGCCGCGGAAACGCCACATGCCCCAGGCGATGGTGCTGATGGTTAGGCCAGTGTCACCCAGGGCGACGGAGCGAGCGGGAGAAGGCAAATAAGACACCGTTGTCTTATACGTAGGATCCGGCCTACAGGGAAGCAGTCAAATGGAACGTCGCCGAATTCGGGGTCGCCACGCCAATCTCCATCTACTAGGGGGATAAAGCGATGGGGCCGCGGAATTCGCGGCGCATGACTGGTTTGGGGTAGGAGAGGGTAATGGTAAGTTTTTCAAACAAGGCGCTTTTACTTGCGGCCAGCGCAGCTTTCGCTGTCGCGGCGCAGGGTGCGTCGGCGCAGGCCATGTCGCCCGAGGGGCAGGCAGCCGCACCCGCAACCGCACAGGAAACGCCCCCGGCGCCCGGCGTCGCGGCCGAATCGGACGATGCCTCGGGCGTCTCGAACGGCGACATCGTTGTCACTGCGCAAAAGCGTAGCGAGCGTCTGCAGGACGTGCCGCTCGCCGTCTCCGTCGTGGGTGGTGAGGCGCTGGCCAACACCGGCTCGCCGGGTCTCGAGGGCGCGCCCACGCTGGTCCCCGCGCTCAACATCCTGAAGTCGGGCACCACGCTCAACCAGTCGCTGTTCCTGCGCGGCGTCGGCACCACCACCTTCTCGATCGCGGGCGAACCGTCGGTCTCCGCCGTCGTCGATGGCGTCGTCCTCGCCCGCACCGCCGAAGCGTTCGGCGATCTCGTCGACGTGGAGCGGATGGAAGTGCTGCGCGGGCCGCAGGGCACGCTGTTCGGCAAGAACGCCTCGGCCGGCGTCATCAACATCGTCACCAAGCAGCCGACCCGCGACTTCGGCGGCTATCTTGAGGGCAGCTATTTCACCGGCGGTGACGAGGCGCGCATCCGCGGCGCCATCAACGTGCCGATCACCGAAAACCTGCTGTCGCGCGTCACCGGCTTCTACAGCCGCTTCGACGGCAACATCCGCAACGACGCCTTCGACGGTCGCCGCGTCAACGGCTATGAGCATGTCGGCGGCCGCGTCCAGCTGAAGTGGATGCCGAGCGACGCGACCACCGTCGCCTTCATCGCCGATTATCGCAAGAACAACGACGATTGCTGCGCCGAGGTTATCGGCACTGGCGCATTGAACGCCGCTGGTCAGCCGATCACCAGCCCGATCTTCTCGGTCCTGCCGACGCCGCAGGGTAATGAGACGCGCCGGATCAACCAGAATCTGATCACGCGCACCGAAGAGGAAAGCTACGGCGCCTCGCTGCAAATCGACACGGAACTCGGCAACCAGACGGTGACGAGCATCACCGCCTATCGCGAATATTCCAACACCGAGATCCGCGACGGCGACTTCCTTGCTGCGCCGTATGTCGGCTTCAACCAGCTGCACGATCTCGGGCCGCAGACGGGCGACACGTTCAGCCAGGAACTGCGCCTGACCTCGCCGTCGCAGCAGTTCATCTCCTATGTCGTGGGCGTCTATTATTCGCGCGCTGCGTCGGAGCGGACCTTCTCGCGCGCGGTGGTGAACTGCAACGCGGCGACCGTCCCGTCGACGCTGATCCCGTGCGGCGCGCCCGGCGCACCGGCGACGACCAACCCGTTCGGCGTCGCGAACTTCGGCTCGGTGTTCCAGAACATCGCCGCCTTCAGCCAGTTCACGGTCAACTTCACCGATCGTTTCCGCTTCATCGGCGGGCTGCGCTACACCGCTGACCAGCTCAACGTGTGGCATCGCCGCCAGACGACGCTGGCCGGCCCGGGCGTGAATCCGAATTTCGACCAGGGCGTGTTCGATCGCTACAACCAGCTGCTCGGCCAGGGCGTTGCTCCCGGCGCGGCGCAGACGCAGGCGGTGGCCGCCTCGAACGGCATCCCGTGGCGCGGCAAGACCACCAACGACAATTGGTCGGGCAAGGCATCGCTGCAGTTCGATGTCAGCCGCGATGTGGTGGCCTATGGCGGCTGGACGCGCGGCTACAAGGGCCCGGCGTTCAACGTGTTCTACAATCTGAACTCGAACGGCACGAACGTGATCGCGCCGGAAACGTCGGACAGCTATGAAATCGGCCTCAAGAACACGCTGTTCAACGGCGCGCTCACGCTGAACCTCGCCGCCTTCTACGCCAAGTACGACAATTTCCAGGCCAACAACCCGGATCTGGTCGCCGGCGTGGTCGTCACCCGCTTCACCAACGCGGGCGAGGTGTCGACCCGCGGCGTGGAGGCGGACATCGTCCTGCGCCCGATCGACGACCTGTCGATCTCGGGCGGCGTCGCCTACACCGATGCGCACGTCGACCGCTTCTTCCAGGCGCCGGGCGCGCCGCCGACGGCGGTCATCGCACCGGGCACCTCGCTCGCCTTCGCGCCGAAGTGGAAGGGCTCGCTGGGCATCGACTATCGCGTGCGCACCGGCGGCGCGGTTGACGTGTTCCTGGGCGCACAGGGCAATTACCAGTCCGAGCAGCTCGCGCTGTTCTCGCCCGATCCCGTGCAGCGCAGCCTCGCGACGATCGACGGCTATGGCCTGGTCAATCTGTCGGCCGGCATCGGCGATCAGGACGATCGCTTCCGCCTGACCTTCCAGGTGCGCAACCTGTTCGACCAGAGCTTCGCGGCGGCGATCGCCAATGGCGGCCCGTCGGGCTCGTACCGCTACCAGATCCCGCGTGAGGCGGATCGCTATTAT
Organism: Sphingomonas olei; assembly: GCF_045369765.1. Taxonomy (NCBI): domain Bacteria; kingdom Pseudomonadati; phylum Pseudomonadota; class Alphaproteobacteria; order Sphingomonadales; family Sphingomonadaceae; genus Sphingomonas; species Sphingomonas olei. The sequence continues at coordinate 153,498 of NZ_JBIQEU010000007.1, read as the reverse complement.
GGCGTGACCGGCCGGATCAACTTCTGATCCCGCACCTGACGATCGCCTGAAACGACGCGGCCCCGGAGCGATCCGGGGCCGTTTTCGTATCAGCCGCCGCCCGGCGGCGCGGACGATCCACGCAGCACCAGCTCATGCGGCAGCCGCCGCTGCTGCGCGGCACCCGCCGCCGGTGGCGACAGCAACAGGTCGGTTGCCGCATCGGCCAGCGCGCGTACCGGCTGGCGCACCGTGGTCAGCGCCGGCCATACCAGCCGGGCGGTCGGCCCGTCGTCGAACCCCGCGACGGTCAGCGTATCGGGCACGCGGATGCCGCGCCGGTGCGCCGCCGCCAGCACGCCCGCCGCCATGTCGTCGCTCGATGCGAATATCGCGGTCGGCGGCGCGTCCATCGACAGCAGCGCATCCGCCGCCGCCTCGCCCGATGCGAAATCGAACTGCCCCTGCCGGATCAGCGCCATGTCCAGCTCGACGCCGGCCGCGCCCAGCGCGCGGATATGCCCCGCCAGCCGCTGCCCCGACGCGGCATAGCTGCGGTCGCCGACGATGAAGCCGATCCGCCGGTGCCCCAGCGTCAAGAGGTGGCTGGTCATGTCGAACGCCGCGCCGTCATTGTCGATCGACGCGCTCGGCCCTTCCTCGACGCGCAGCCCCGGCTGCAACCGGGCAAAGGGGATGCCGCGCCGCTTCAGTTCGTCCAGCACGCGCTGGTCGTCGCAGGCCGGCGGCGCCAGCACCAGCCCGTCGGGGCTCGCCTGGTCGATCAGCGCGGTGATATCCTCCAGCAGCGTCGGCGACGCGCGGTCATAGGGCTGGGCGATCATGCGGATCTTGTCGCGCGCGCATCGCTCGCGCACCCCCAGCTGGATTTCGTAGATGTACCAGGGATTGGGATTGTCGCAGATCAGCGCGATCTGGTGCGATCGGTGCCCCGCCAGTGCGCGCGCCGCATGGCTCGGCTGGAACCCGGTCTCCGCCATCACCTCGAGGATGCGCGCCTTCTTCTCGGCGCTCACATATTGCTGGTCGTTGATGACCCGCGACACGGTCTTGATCGAAACGCCCGCCAACCGCGCGACATCACGAATGGTCGGGCGCGCGGTGTCGGTTGCTGTGCTCATCACCGCCCCTCATAGGGCAGCCAAGCCGTTGGCCAATAGCCATAACGCGCCTGGCCCCCCGGCCCGCGATCACGCGCTCAACAGGCGCACCTTGGGCCGGTTGCCGATGTCCAGCGCCAGATAATCGGGGTCGAAGCCCGACAGGCTGACCAGCCCGTCCCAGTCATGGATGTCGACACGCTTGCGGCAGATCGTCACCAGCTTCAATTCGCGCAGGCGGCGCAGCGATCGGTTGACGTGCACCGGCGTGATGCCGGTCGCATCGGCCAGCTGCTCCTGCGTCAGCGGCAGGTCGAACTGCAACCGGTACTCACGCTCCCCGCCGAAGCGCATCGCCATCTCGCACATCAGATGCCCCAGCCGCCCCACCGCATCACCGCGCCCGATGTTGAGCAGCCATTGCATCAGCGTCGCCGTATCGACCGCGCAATGCCGCCAGAACGCCTCGGCGATGGCGGGGAATTGCGCCGCCGCGGCGCGCAGCGCGCGATGCGGCACGCGCAGGATCGTCGTCTCGGTCAACGCCAGCAGCGCGCCGACGCCGGTCGGCCGAACCACCGACAACAGGTCCGCCATGTCGCCGCTCAGGTGGATCCCGGTCAGCTGCCGTTGCCCGCTCGCCGTCTGGCCGAACCGCCCCACCAGCCCGGTGGCGACAAAACTCGCGTGGCTCGAAATCTCGCCCAGCCGGGTGACATTGCGCCGTGCACCGACGGTGATGGCATCGAACGGCAGCGCCAGCAGCGCGTCCTGCTCACCGGCTCAGCGCGAGTCGATCAATGAACGGCGCCAGCCCATGCGCGCTCGCGATTACCATGGCACGACTCCCGTTGAGCAAGCGGGAGCGCATATTATCTCTCAGTCACTGCCGCCTGCAGACGATCGGGCAGTGATGCTTCACCATACACGAACAAACGCCCGCTGGCTTGAGGCACATCAAGCCAGCATGCGCTTTGCCGCGATTTATCTTCCGGTCGGGATCAGCGGGCTGTTGCCGCCGGCGTCGTCTGCTGCCGGGCGACCAGATAATCGGTGATCGCCGGGATCTCGCCATCGCCGATCGGCGCGCGATAGGCGTCGCGCATCTTCTCGATGATCGCGGTCCATTGCTCGGGCTTCAGCCGCGGCTGGGTCAGCACCATGCTCGCCGAATGGCACGACAGACACCGCTGGTTGACGAGGTCGACGTTCGGCCCGTCGGGGAAGGTCGCAGCGTCATCGGGCAGCTCGACGCTGGTGGAGGTCAGCGTCACCCCGCCCGCGCTGATCCCGGCGTTTTCGGCAACCGCGGGCGCCGGCGCGGCGGGCGCCTTTGGCCCGCGGCTGCTGATGGCGATCAGCACCAACAGGCTCGCCCCGATCAGGACGACGACGATGGCGGCAAATGATGGTGCGCGCCTCACGTCAGCGCCACCGTCACCGGCTCCACGCAATTGCGCATATAGCCACCAGGGTTCCAGTTCGCCTCCATCGGCTGAGTCTCGCCGGCCGTGTTGGTGCAGCGCGCCATCACCTGCACACGCCCCGGCCGCGGCACGCCGATCCGCGCGGTGAAGCGGCGAAAACCATAACGATCGTCCTCGCGCCCCAGCATCGCGGGCTCCCACGTGCGCCCGCCATTGCCGGAAATCTCGACCCGCGCGACGCCGCTGTCGCCGCCCATCGCGATCCCCTCCACCGGCAGCACCGGGTCATAGCCATAGCTCGCGCCATCGGCGATGCTGGTGATCCAGGATCGCGGGTTCATCCGGTTGATCGGCACGGTCGGGAAATCCTTCGTCCCCGGCGCGACATGCGCGCGCGGCGTGTCGGGGATCTTGTACGCCTTGGCCATCCAGTATCGGTCGTCCGGCGCGGTCAGCACCTCGATCGTGTTCACCGTCTTCATCCAATAGGTCGAATACCAGCCGGGCACGACCAGCCGCACCGGGAAGCCATTCAGCAACGGCAGCTGCTCGCCGTTCATCGCGAACGCCAGCATCACCTCGCCGCCGCGCGCATGGTCGATCCCCAGCGCCTTCTCGAACGCCGGCGCCCCCTCGACCAGCGGCTTGTCCAACGCGCCGATCCGCACCGCCACGGCGCCGCCGCGCACCCCTGCCAGATCGAGCAGATGGCGCAGCGATACGCCCATCCACTTGGCATTGCCCATCGCACCATGGCCCCATTGCGCGCCGGGCACGCGCGGCTCGAACAATCCGCGCGAATTGCCCGAACACTGGTTTACCGCCGCCAGCTCGACCCGCGGCATGCGCAGTAGTTGCGCGAGCGAGATCGACAGCGGCCGCTCGACATGCCCACTAATCGCGATGCGATATTGGTCGACGTCGATGCTGGTCGGCATGTCGCTCCAATGCCAGCGCACGTAGAAGCGGTCATTAGGCGTGAAGAGGTTGTGCTGGAACACCTCCATCGGCGTCTCCAGCAGCACCGGGCGGGCGCGCTGCAGGATCATCTCGCCCTTTTGCGGAAAGTCGCTGGTCAGCGGCCGCGCGGAATTGCCTCCCGGCAGCCGCAGGTCGACGTCGGCGCCCAGCGCGCGCGCGGCGATCAGCGCCGCGCCGCCGCTTATGCCTGCGGTCAGCAGCCTGCGCCGCGACACGCTGCGCGCTGCCTCGAAATCGAGCCGATCCACTACATCTTCTCCACGTCGACGATCGCCACATCGGCGGCATCGCATGCCCGGCCGAGTTCATCGTCTACCTCGTCGGTGACCAGATAGTCGATATCGCCAAGGTCCCCGATCCGCACCGGCGCCGGCCGCCCCAGCTTGGAGGAATCGAGCGACAGGATCACTTGCCGCGCCTGCGCGATGATCGTCTGCGACACGCGAACTTCGTCCACATCGAAATCCAGGAACGTGCCGTCGCGCTCGATCGCGGAGGCGCCGATCAGCGCATAATCGACGCGAAAGCTGCGGATGAAATCCATCGCCAGCGCGCCCACCACCGCGCGGTCGCCGGGCCGCACGCGCCCACCGGCGGCGATCACTTCGATGCCCGGGCTGCCGGCCAATATGTCGACCACGTTCAGGTTGTTGGTGATCACCATCAGGTCGCACCGCCCGACCAGATGGCGCGCGATCGCCTCGGTCGTCGATCCGATGTTGATGAACAGGCTCGCGCCATCGGGCACCAGCGCGGCGGCGGCGGCGCCGATCGCGTCCTTCACGTCCGCTGCGACATGCCGCCGCTCGGCATAGCGCAGATTGTCGACCCCCGACGTCACCACCGCGCCGCCATGCACCCGCGCCAGCATGGATCGCCGCGCCAGCAGGTTCAGGTCCTTGCGGATCGTCTGCGGCGTGACGCCTAATTGCTCGGCCAGCGCGTCGACGGCGACGCTGCCGGTATGCCGCGCCGTCTCCAGGATCGCGCGATGCCGCGCCGCCACCACGTCTGCGCCGGTCTGGCTCACACCGCGCTCACGCCGCGACGGGGACGACGCGGGCGATATAGGCGTCCAGCGCCTCTGCCGTCCCGGCGGGCACATGCAGCCCCAGCTTGCTGCGGCGGAACAGCACATCCTCGCTGGTCCGCGCCCATTCGCGCGCCACCAGATAATCGACCTCCGCCTGATACAGGTCGCCGCCGAACGCCGTGCCCAGATCGCGCACGTTCTGCGCCGCGCCCAGCAGGTCATCGGTACGCGTGCCATAGGCGCGCGCCAGCCGCCGCAGCAGCTTGGGCGGCAGGGCAGGGCGGCTCGTCATCAGCCTGCTGAGGTACAGGTCGAAATCGGCATCGGCCATGTCGCCGCCCGGCAGCACCGCGCCTGCGGTCCACGCACCCGACGCGTCCGGGAAGAAGCGCGCCAGCTCCTTCATCGCATGTTCCGCCAGCTTACGGTACGTCGTGATCTTGCCGCCAAAGATGCTCAGCATCGGCGCGCGGCCTTCGCCCGCGTCCAGATCGAGCACATAGTCGCGCGTGACGGCGGAGGCGTTGGTCGATTTGTCGTCGTACAGCGGGCGGATGCCGGCATAGCTCCAGCGGATGTCCGCCTTGTCGACCGGCTGCGCGAAATAGCGGCCGATCGTCTCCAGCAGGTAATCGGTCTCGCCCGCGCTGATCTGCGCCTTGCCCGGCTTCTCGTTCCACACTTCGTCGGTCGTGCCGACCAGCGTGAAATCATTCTCGTACGGGATGGCGAAGACGATGCGGCGGTCGGGGTTCTGCAGCATGAAGGCATGCGACCCCGGGTACAGACGCGGCACGACGATATGGCTGCCCTTGACCAGCTTCACGCCGCGATCGGTCCGCGCATCGGGCACCCGGCCCAGCACATCGGCCACCCATGGCCCCGCCGCATTGACGATCACCCGCGCGCGCACCGCCCGGCTGCCCTGCGCGTCGGCGATCGTCGCCACCCAACCATCGCCCTCGCGCCGCGCATCGATCAGCCGGGTGCGCGTTTCGATCACCGCGCCGCGCGCGGCGGCATCCATCGCGTTCAGCACGACCAGCCGGCTGTCCTCGACCCAGCAGTCGGAATAGATGAACGCTTTGCCCTCGCGCGGGCTCAGCCCGGCGCCGGCGGCGGACGTCGCCAGGTTCACCGTGCGCGTCCCAGGCAGCTTCTCGCGCCCGCCGAGGTGATCGTACATGAACAGCCCCAGCCGGACCATCCACGCGGGGCGCGGCGACTGGTTCTGCGGCAGCACGAATTCCAGCGGCCAGATGATGTGCGGCGCCATGTTCAACAATCGCTCGCGCTCGATCAGCGCCTCGCGCACCAGCCGGAACTCGCCATATTCCAGGTATCGCAGCCCGCCGTGGATCAGCTTGGTCGATGCCGACGACGTATGGCTCGCCAGGTCATCCTGCTCGACCAGCAGCACGGACAGCCCGCGCCCCGCCGCATCGCGCGCGATCCCCGCGCCATTGATGCCCCCGCCGACGATCAGCAGGTCCACCATCCGCTCCATCTCGCGCTCTTCGCTCATCCTGCCATCATACCGACCGGCGCGTTCAAATGAAAGCGTTGACGTTCGTATGAAACTTGCCAAGGTTCGTTTCAGGTTTCGTTTGGAGAGGTAGGATGGCGTCCCACATTCTTGTGATCGATCAGGGGACGACGTCGACGCGCAGCGTGCTGTTCGATGCCTCGGCGCGGCGGGTTGCCATCGCGCAGACCGAATTCCCGCAACATTATCCGCAGTTCGGCTGGGTCGAACATGATCCGGAGGATATCTGGCGCGACACGCTCGCCACCGCGCGCCAGGCGATCGAGGAAAGCGGCGTGCCCGCACGCAGCATCGCGGCGATCGGCATCACCAACCAGCGCGAAACCGCCGTGGTGTGGGATCGCGCCACGGGTGAACCGATTCATCGCGCGATCGTGTGGCAGGATCGCCGCGGCGCGGATCGCTGTGCGACGCTGCGTGCCGACGGCGCGGAGGATCTCGTTCGCGCGCGCACCGGCCTCCTGATCGATCCCTATTTTTCCGCCACCAAGATCGCTTGGATCCTCGACAACGTCCCCGATGCCCGCGCGCGTGCCGAACGCGGCGAGCTTGCCTTCGGCACGATCGACAGCTTCCTCCTGTGGCGGCTCACCGGCGGCGCGGTGCATGCGACCGATATCACCAATGCCAGCCGCACGATGCTGTTCGACATCCATCGCGGCTGCTGGGATGAGGAATTGTGCCGCCTGATCGGCGTGCCGATGGCGATGCTGCCCGACGTGCACGACAATGCGCATGTCTATGGCACCACCGCCACCGATCTGTTCGGCGCGCCGATCCCGATCGCCGGCATGGCGGGCGACCAGCAATCGGCGCTGTTCGGCCAGGCCTGTTTCGATCGCGGCAGCGCCAAATCGACCTATGGCACCGGCTGCTTCATGCTGCTCAACACCGGGACGGAGGCGGTCAGCTCGCAGCATCGCCTCATCACCACCCCCGCCTACCGGCTCGATGGCGTCACCACCTATGCGCTCGAAGGATCGATCTTCGTCGCCGGCGCCGCGATCAAATGGCTGCGCGACGGGCTCGGCATCATCACCCATGCCAGCCAGACCAACGACATGGCGACCAAGGTGCCCGACAGCCATGGCGTCTATATGGTGCCCGCCTTCGTCGGCCTCGGTGCGCCGCATTGGGATCCCGCCGCGCGCGGCTCGATCCACGGCCTGACGCTCGATAGCTCCGCCGCGCATCTTGCCCGTGCGGCGCTGGAGGCGGTGGCCTATCAGACGCTCGATTTGGCGGAGGCGATGGTCGCCGACGGCGGCAATCGGCCCGAACGGCTGCGTGTCGATGGCGGCATGGCGGCGAACGACTGGCTGTGCGGCTTCCTCGCCGATCTCACCGACATGGCGGTGGAGCGGCCCGCCGACCTTGAGACCACCGCGCGCGGCGCCGCCTTCCACGCCGGCCTCGCCAGCGGCTTGTGGTCCGGGCTCGATGAACTTGCCGCTTTGTGGTCGCCCGATCGCCTGTTCGAACCGTCGATGACGGCGGCGGCGCGCGCGCCCTTGGTGGCTGGCTGGCACGATGCCGTCGCCCGCACGCTCAGCGCAGGGCCGCGCCAATCCTGATCGCTACAGGCCTGATCGCTACAGCAGCAGGCGGAACACCGCGCCCCCGCCCGGCGCGTCATGCACCTCCAGCGTGCCGCCATGCGCCACCGCGATCTGCCGCGCCAGGTTCAGCCCGACGCCGGTCCCCTTCGCGCGGGTGGTAAAGAACGGCAGGAACACCTCCTGCCGCAGCTTCTCGGGCACGCCCGGGCCATTGTCCGCCACCTCGATCCGCACCGGATTGGCGGCGGCGATGGTCAGCGTGACGGCGGGATCGGCGCGCTGCTCACTCGCCGCCTGCGCCGCATTGCGCATCAGGTTCAGCAGCAGCTGCGACAATAAGGCGCGGTCGCCGTGGATCGTCATCGGCGTGCAGTCGACGGTGAACGCGACGCCCGGCCATTCGGCACGGAACAGCCGGGCGTGTTCCTCGGCGAATTCGGCCGCGGCGAAGGCATGGCGCACCACTGCCGGCTCACGCGCGACCACGCGATAGCTGTCGATGAACTGCCCCAGCCCCTGCGTGCGCCTTGCCAGCGTCGTCGCCGCGTCGCGCGCGTCGGCGATCTGCGCCGCATCGACCCGCTCCTCCGCCAGCAACGACGCGGTGGTCTGCGCCAACGACATGACCGGGGTCAGCGAATTCAGGATCTCATGCGTCAGCACGCGGATGATGTCGGTCTGCGCCGCCATTTCCACCGCATCCAGCGTTTCCTGCACTGGCTGGATCACCACCGCGCGGGTGCGCTTGCCCAGCCGGTTCAGCGTCGCCTGCCGCACCAGCGTGCGCTTCGCCCGCCCGTCGAGGTTCAGGATCAGCATCTCCTCGCCCCCCGCCGCCTCATCCGCCAGCCGGTTGGCAAAGGTCGCGCCATACACCGCATAATCGGCCGGCCGGACGCCGCTGTGGCGGGTGAATAGCGCGCGCGCCGCCTTGTTGCCCGGCGCCACCCGCCCCTCGTCGATCGTCAGCAGCGCGACCGGCATGTCGTCGATCAGCGCCTCGAGATAGCGCAGCTCGGCATCGGTCTGCCCGCGTTGCTCGCGCAGCGCGCGGATCGTGTCGTTCAGCGCCGCGCCCAGCCGGCCGAAGCCGGCACCGCCGGTTTCGGGAAAATGCGCCGCGAGATCGCCCAGCCGCACCGCCTCCAGAAACCGCGCCAGCTCGATATTGGTGCGCGACACGTGCCGCCACAGCGTCATCGCGGCGAGGATCGCAACCCCGATCATCACCACCCTGACCATCAGCAGCGACGGCGTGCGAAACGCCCACACCACCGCGATCAGCGCCAGGATCAGCAGCGACATGCGAAAGATCAGGCCAAGCGTGAAGTGGCGGTCAAATCCCATGGCGGGCCGCTCGCGTCGCGGTCACAGCCCGTGCTTCTCCATCCGCCGGTACAGCGCCGCGCGCGACAGGCCCAGTTCCGACGCGGCCAGCGTAATGTTGTAGCCGTGCTTGCGCAGCGCCTCCTCCACCAGCCGCCGCTCGACCCGGTCGAGGTTCAGGTCAGCGGCCACGCCGCCGCCTGCAACACCGCTCACCGGGGCCCTAACCGGCCGGGGGGTGGCCGCCTCCAGCCCGAAATCCTCCGGCTCCAGCACCGGATGCGCCGCCAGGATCGTCGCCCGCTCAACCGCATGGCGCAGCGCGCGGACATTGCCCGGCCATTCATGCGCGATCAGCGCCGCGCGCGCCGCCTGGCTCAGCTCGGGCCGCGGCCGGTCATAGCGGGCGGCGTAATGCGCCAGGAAATGCTCGGCCAGCTCGATCACATCCTCCGGCCGCTCGTTGAGCGGCGGCAACGTGATTTCCACGGTGTTCAGCCGGTACAGCAGGTCCTGGCGGAACACCCGCTCGTCCATCAGCCGCTCGCGCGGCATGTTGGTCGCCGCGATCACCCGGATGTTCACCTTGACCGGGCTGTTCGCCCCCACCGGCGTCACTTGCCGCTGCTCCAGCGCGGTCAGCAGCTTGGGTTGCAGGTGAAGCGGCAAATTGCCGATCTCGTCGAGGAACAGCGTCCCCCCGTCCGCCGCCTGGATCCGCCCCACGCGGTCGGCGCGGGCATCGGTGAACGCACCCTTCACATGGCCGAACAATTCGCTGTCGATCAATTCGGTCGCGATCGCGCCGAGGTCCACCGTCTGCAGCACCTGGCCGGCACGTTGCGACCGGGCGTGAAGCGCACGCGCGACCACTTCCTTGCCCGTCCCGTTCTGCCCCAGGATCAGGACGTTGGCGTCGGTCGGCGCGGCGCGCTCGATCAGCGACTGGACCCGCGCCATCGCCGGCGACTGGCCGAGCAGCGGAGAGCCATTGCCCGGCGCCGCAATTGCCCTTGGCGCACCTGCCGCGACACGCGACCGGCGAAGCGCCGCCGCAGTCCGCACCGTCGCCACCAGCCGGTCGTTCGACCACGGCTTGGGAACGAAATCGGTCGCCCCGCGCTTCATCGCCGCCACCGCGACATGCACCCCGGCGTGCGCGGTGATCATCACCACCACCATTTCGGGGTCGATCCCGGTCAGCCGGTCGAGCCACGCCAGCCCCTCGCTCGCATCGGTCGCGCCGCGCGCGAAATTGGCGTCGAGCAGGATCACGTCGGGCGTCGCGCGCGTGATCTCGGGCAGCACTTCGTCGGGCGTGCGTGCGGTAATCACCTCATGGAACAACGGCCGCAACAGCAACCGCGCGGCGAGCAGGATGTCGTCGTCGTCATCGACAACAACACAGCGGTCAAATTCCGGGCCCATGATCGTCCGCTTTCGTAACGCAAGTGTTCGCGGCCGGACAATCAATTCCTGTGCCATCCCGCCCCGGCACGCCACTGACTGGTGACCGACATCACTTGGCACAGGCCGTGCAAAGCCGCCGGCATGACCAAAGCGCCCCTTTCCCGACTGCTGCTGCTCGCCGCCGCCATTGTCGCGTTTGGCGGCTGGGTGAAACGGCCCGCCGCCTCGGGCATCAGCGCCGATCCGACGCTGTCGGTGTCGCTCCACACCCCGCATCTCAGCCTGTCGGTTTCGCTGTGAGGCGTCCGCTTCTGAACACTATCGTCCGGAAGCGGACACGATGAGCGTCCTTCGCCTGCCGCAGGACCGCGTTGACGAGGCACGCCCCGCATCGGGCAGCGGCATGGACCGGGTGGTGCAGCGTCGCCGCCTGCCGCGCCCCGCGCTCATCGCCGCTGGCCTTGCCGTGCTGCTCGCCGCCGCTTTGCTCTTCTGGTGGTTCGCCCCGCGCGCCGGCAGCCAGTCGGTCGCCGCCAGCCGGCTCACCATCGCGACGGTGCAACGCGGCACCTTTGAGGATTACATTCCGCTGCGCACCCGCGTCACCCCGCTGGTGACGGTCTATATCGACGCGATCGAGGGCGGCCGGGTGGAAGAGGTACTGGTCGAGGACGGCACCATGCTGGCCAAGGGGCAGCCGATCGCCATCCTCTCCAACGCCGAGCTGCAACTGTCGACGCTCGCCCGCCAGACCGAGGTCGAGCAGCAGATCAACAACATGCGCGCGCAGGAATTGAGCCTCGCCCAGACCCGCGTCGCCAATGAACGCGCCGTGCTGGAGGCGGAACTGGCGCTCGAAAAGGCGCAGCGGCTTTACGATCGCGAGGCGCCGCTCGCCGCCAAGGGCTTCGTCGCCGGCCGCCAGTTCGCCGATACGACCGATCAGTTGCGCTTCGAGCGGCAACGGCTCGCGGTGGTGCGCCGCGGCCGCGCCACCGACGATCGGCTGCAGAACAGCCAGCTGTCGCAGCAGCGCGCCTCCACCGCCTCGCTCACCGCCGGGTTGCAGCTCGCCCGCGCCAATCTCGACGCGTTGAGGCTGCGCGCGCCGGTCGCGGGGCAATTGTCGGGCTTCTCGATCCAGGTCGGCCAGTCGATGCAGCGCGGCGAGCGGATCGGCCAGATCGATTCCCCGGGGCGCAACAAATTGCAGGCCGGCGTCGACGAATTCTTCCTCGGTCGCGTCGCGACAGGGCAGGTGGCGCGGATCGACGCCGGCGGGCGCAGCTACCGGGCACGTGTCACCCGCATCCTGCCGCAGGTGCAGAACGGCCAGTTTCAGGTCGAGCTGCAATTCCTCGGTGAGGAACCACAGGGGTTGCAGCGCGGCCAGACGGTGCAGGCGCGCCTGACGCTCAGCGATCCGTCGCCCGCTATCCTGGTGCCCTATGGTGCCTTCCTCAACGACACCGGCGGCGCGTGGGTCTTCGTCGCCGCGCCGGACGGGCGCTCGGCGGTGCGCCGCACGGTCCGCCTCGGCCGCCGCAATGCCGATCATGTCGAGGTGCTCGACGGCCTGTCGCCGGGCGAGCGTGTGATCATCTCCCCCTATACCGGGTTCGCCGACAAGGACGTGCTCGATCTTGCCCAAGGAAAGGACGTTTGATGCTCCGTATGCGCGACGTGATGCGATTGTACCGGACCGACAGCGTCGAGACGGTCGCGCTCGACGGGATCGACCTGGATATCGCCGATGGCGAATTCGTCGCGATCATGGGCCCGTCGGGCTGCGGCAAATCGACGCTGCTCAACGTCATCGGCCTGCTCGATAGCCCGACCAGCGGCTCCTATGTGTTCGACGGCACCGAAGTCGCCGGCCTGCCCGAGGCGAAGCTCGCCGACTTTCGAAAGGCCAACATCGGCTTCATCTTCCAGAGCTTCAATCTGGTCGATGAACTGACGGTGCGCGACAATATCGAACTCGCATTGCTCTACCACAATGTCTCCGCGAAGGAGCGGCGCGCGCGGGCGGAGGTGGTGATGGACCGCGTCGGCATCGCGCACCGCGCGCGCCATCGCCCCAGCCAATTGTCGGGCGGCCAGCAGCAGCGCGTCGCCGTCGCCCGCGCGCTGATCGCCGCGCCCAAGCTCATCCTCGCCGACGAGCCGACCGGCAACCTCGATACCAATCACGGGGAGGAGGTGATGCGCATGTTGCAGCAACTGAACGCCGAAGGGTCGACGATCGTCATGGTCACCCACTCGCCGGCGCATGCCGATTACGCCAGCCGCGTGGTCAACATGCTCGACGGCCGCGTCCTGCAGGAACGGCGCCGCGCGGCCTGACCGCCATCGCCTGACCCCCACCTCGATCGAAAGCGACCGCCGGCCATGTGGCGAAACTATCTCACCGTTGCGGTCAACGCCCTGGCGAAGAACCGCGCTTATTCGATCATCAACCTCCTGGGGCTGGCGATCGGCATGGCGGCGTGCCTGCTGATCCTCGTCTTCATCCGCTACGAAACCAGCTACGATCGCTGGCTGCCGCGCGGCGAGGATACTTATCAATTCCAGACGTGGATGCCCAATCCGCGCGACGGCGCGCCGTACATGCTGCAGATGTCGAGCTACATCACGGCCGAGCGGCTGAAGAAGGATTTCCCGCAGGTGGAGGCGGTCAGCTACGTGCTCGGCGGCACCCCCTCGATCCTCCGCCAGGGGCAGGTGAGCACGGCGGAAGACTATCTCACGGCGGACAATGATTTCCTCGCCGTGGTCGACCTGCCGATCCTGCGCGGGTCGAAGAACGCGCTGAACGCCCCCGACACCGCGGTGCTGACCCGGTCGGAGGCAATCCGCCAGTTCGGCACCGACGATGTCGTCGGCCGGACGCTCAGCCTCATTCAGAAGGGCAAGACCTATGATTACCGCGTCAATGCGGTGCTTCAGGATCTGCCCAAGAACTCGCACCTTCGCATCAACGCGGTCGTGCGGCGTGATTTCGGCTCCTATTTCACGCAGGAACCCGAATTCCTCACCTGCTGGCAATGCCAGTCGGGCTGGGTCTATGCCCGGCTGAAACCCGGCACCGACGCCGACGCGCTGAACGCGCAGCTTCCCGCCTGGGAGAAACGAAACATCCCCGACGAAAATCTCGCCGGCACGCGCTACAATGCCGGCGACGATACCGACTGGGCACTCGTTCCGGTGGCGGACGTTCACCTCGGGGTCGCGCAGGCCGGCTCGATGGCGCCGGGCAACGATCACCGCTCGATCGTCACCTTCGCCATCATCGCGGTGCTGATCCTGCTGATGGCGGTGGTGAACTTCACCAACCTTGCCACTGCCCGCGCCGGCCAGCGCGCCCGCGAGGTCGCGCTGCGCAAGGTGCTGGGCGCGACGCGCCGCCAGCTGATCGTTCAGTTCGTCGGTGAATCGCTGCTGATCGCCGCCATCGCCGTCGCCATCGCGCTGGCGCTGGGTGAGCTGCTGGTCCGCCCCTTCGCCGCCTTCCTCGATGCCGACCTGCGCTTCAGCTATTTCGGCGCCGACGGCATGTTGTGGCCGGCGCTCGCGCTGATGCTGATCGTCGGTGTCGCCGGCGGCCTCTACCCCGCCTTCTTCCTGTCGCGCTTTCAGCCGGCCAGCGTGCTGAAGGCGAACAAGTCCTCCACCGAGACCCCCGGCACCGGCATGCTGCGCAACATGCTCGTGGTGGCGCAATTCGCCATCTCGATCGGCCTCATCATCTGCACCGCGATCGTCTACGGCCAGACCGTCTACGCCCGCTCGGTCGATCCCGGCTACCAGCGCGATCACCTGCTGCAGGTCGGCAACATGAGCCGCTACCAGCTGATCGGCCGGGGCGAGCAGATTGCCGAGCGGATGAAGCGCGTGCCCGGGGTCGTTGCGGTCGGCCGCACCGACATCGGCGTCGCGACGCAGAACACCAACACCACCGGCGTGCTCGTTCCGGGCAATCCGCAGCCCGTCGCGCTCGGCCGCTACCGCGTCGACCACGACTTCCGCGACGCCATGGGGCTTCAGCTCGTCGCCGGTCGCTGGTTCGACCCTGCCCGCCCGATGGACGATCAGACGCTCTCCTTCCCGGAGGATCCGGCCGAGGTCCGCGCCTTGGTCGCCCGCGGCGCCAATGTCGTGGTCAACGAATATGCCGCGCGAAAGCTTGGCGCCGCCGATCCCGCGGCGGCGCTCGGCAAGACCTTCCGCATGGCGCTGGGCGAGCAATATGGCGACGTGCCGATCACGGTCGTCGGCGTGGTGCGCGATTCGCGCTTCCGCTCGGTGCGCGAGCCGCTGGAGCCGATCGTGTTCATCGGTTCGCGTGAGGGGCCCTCGACCATGGTGATCCGCTACGACGGTGATCCCGCCGCCGTCCGCGCCGCGGTGGAGCGCGAGTGGCGCGCCGCCGCCAGCGACGTGCCGTTCGAGGGCAAGTTCAGCGAGGCGATCATCGAGGAGCTCTACGATGCGGAGGAAAAGCGCGCGCAGATCTTCGCCGGATTCGCGGTGCTCGCGGTGGTGATCGCCTGCCTCGGGCTGTTCGGCCTCGCCGCCTTCACCGCCGAGCGCCGTACGAAGGAGATCGGCATCCGCAAGGTGCTGGGCGCGCGCACGATCGATATCGTCCGGCTGCTCGTCTGGCAGTTCAGCCGCCCGGTGCTGATCGCCAACCTCATCGCCTGGCCGGTCGCCTGGTGGGCGATGCGTGACTGGCTGAACGGCTTTGACACGCGCATGGCGCTGACCCCGGTGCCGTTCTTCCTCGCCGGCAGCGTCGCGCTGGGAATCGCGGTCGTCACCATCGCCGGCCATGCGTTCAAGGTCGCCCGCGCCAACCCGATCCGCGCGCTGCGCTACGAATAGCGGCCGCCGCCACGCTTGTTCGCCCCTGTCGGCCGTGCGATAGGCGCCGCCCTTTCGGCGGGTCTCGCCACGACCAACAAGGGAGACATCGCGTGGACAGCGCCGCCACTGCGCTCGGCCTCGATTTCGGCACCACCAACACCGTCGCCGCGCTGGCCGACGGCACGGGCGAATCGCACCTCGTCTCCTTCGCCGGTGATCGCGCCACCGGCCCGGTATTCCGCTCGGCGCTGTGCTTCTGGGAGGATGAGGACGCGTGGAACGGCATCGCACATGAGGCGGGGCCCTGGGCGATCGGCGAATATCTCGATTCCCCGCTCGACAGCCGCTTCGTGCAATCGTTCAAGACGGTCGCGGCCAGCGCCTCGTTCGAACGCGCGCTGATCTTCGGCAAGCCGTTCCGCTTCGAGGATCTGGGACAGCGTTTCCTGCAGCGGCTCGTCGCGCACAGCGGCGGTCGGCTCGATCGCCGCCCGCGCCGCGTCATCGTCGGCCGTCCAGTCGAATATGCCGGCGCGCGGCCCGATCCGGCACTCGCGCGGCAACGCTATGACGCGATGCTGGCCGATTTCGGGGTAGAGCTTCACTATGTCTATGAACCGCTCGGCGCCGCGTTCAGCTATGCCGCGCGGCTGACGGAACCAGCGACGATCCTGGTCGCCGATTTCGGCGGCGGCACGACCGATTTCTCGATCGTCCGGGTCGAGGCGCCCGGCGCCGCGCGCCGCTGTGTCCCGCTCGCCTCCGCCGGCATCGGCATCGCCGGCGATCGCTTCGACCAGCGCATCGTCAGCCAGCTGCTGCTGCCGTTGCTGGGCAAGGGCGGCCACTATCGCTCGTTCGGCAAGGTGCTCGACATTCCCGGCGGCTATTTCGCCGATTTTGCGGATTGGTCGCGCCTCGCGATGATGCGCAACCGCCGCACGCTGGAGGAGCTTCGCCGGCTGCAGCGCGATTGCATCGATCCCGTGCCCATCGGCCGAATGATCGCGCTGATCGAGCATGAACAGGGTTTCCCGCTCTACGATGCCGTGGGCCAGGTGAAGCGCGCGCTGTCGCAGGGGGAGGAGGCGGTGTTCCATTTCGAGGGCGGCGGTGTCGCCCTGCGTGCGCCCGTCACGCGCCACGCGTTCGAACAATGGATCGCCGACGACCTCATCCGGATCGAGGCGGCGATGGACGTGGCGCTGGATCGCGCCGCAACCGACGCGGCGTCGATCGACCGCGTGTTCCTCACCGGCGGTTCGTCGCTCATCCCCGCGATCCGCGCGATCTTCGACCGCCGCTTCGGCGCAGACCGGATCGCCACCGGCGGTGAACTCACCTCGATCGCGCATGGCCTGGCGCTGATCGGGGAACAGCCCGATCTCGCCGGCTGGACCGCCTGACACCAAAGGGCCCGGCCGCAGCGAACCTGCGACCGGGCCGTGGTTTTTCGAGAGAAAGGCAGGGGCGCTCACCCCCGCCCAATGCTCAGAAGCGGATGCGCCCGCCGACCGTGATGTACCGCCCGATCGTGTCGTACAGCAGCGGGTCCACCACGCGCGACGTGCCGAGCGAGATGTTGTTGGTGTCCGACGGCGGCGGATCCTTGTCGAACAGATTGTTGATCGACAGGAACAGCTCCGGCTTGGCGTTGCCCGCCTCGATCTGCTGGCGGATCGTGAGGTTGGTGTAGAATACCGCCGGGACATGGTCCTGATCGATCGTGACCGGCGGGATCACGCGGCGGTGCGCGCCGATGAACCGCTCCTGGATCGCGATGGTGGTGCCGCCCGACGTATAGGTCGCCTGCAGGTTCGCGCGCCAGCTCGGGAAGGAACCCGTGCCGGCATATTGCACCGGCGCCACGCCGCGCGCTTCCTGCGTGTAATTGTCGAGATAGGTGGCAATCCCGCGCAGGCTCAGCTGCCCGCCGGCAAAGCGCGTCTGGTAGCTCGCGTCGAAGTCGATGCCCGAAATGTCGACCGTCGCGATGTTCAGCGCGACGCCGTTGACGTCGGTCAGCCGCCCGTCGGCGCCGCGCACCGTCAGCGCGCACAGCCCCTGGTCACCGGCAAAGCACTGGTTGACCAGCTGCTGCGCCGACAGGGTCTGGATCGCATCGTCGATCTTGATCTTGTAATAGTCGACCGAGAAGCCGAGCCCCGGCAGGAATTCGGGGCGATAGGACAGGCCGGCCGCGATCGTCTTGGCGCGCTCGGGCAGAAGGTCGGGGTTGCTGCCGGTGAAGGTGAACACGTTTTGCGTCACCAGATTGTTGTTGAACGGGTCGACGATCGCCACGACGTTGCGCGAACGCGGCCCGAACAGGTCGCCGATATTGGGTGCGCGGATGTCCTGCGAATAGGTGCCGCGCAGCCGCAGGCCGGATACCACCTCGCTGGTCAGGCCCAGCTTCCACGTCGTCACGCCGCCGCTGGTGCTGTAATCCGTGCGGCGGATCGCACCGTTGAAGTCGATCGACTGCAGGAAATTGTCGCCACGATACAGCGGCACCAGCACTTCGCCGAACGCTTCCTTCACATTGTATCCGCCGCCCGACGGTTGCGGATTGGTCGCGACGAACCCGATCCCCTGCGAAATCGGATCGACCGTGATCGTGCCCGACATGTCACGATATTCGGCGCCCACCGCGGCCGCCACGTCGCCCGCCCAGGTGGAGAACAGATTGCCACGCACCGTCAGCGCGACGACGTCCTGCTTGGCGATCGACCGTGCGAAACCGGCACCCTGCTGATAGGCGCGCTGCTCCGCCGTCATCGGCGTCTGGCCGAACGGGTTCCACGCCACGCAGCCATTGTCGGGGTTGGTCAACGACGAACGGCAGACGATCTGGCCGGTTGCCGGATTGACCACCGCATCCGCCGCCAGGCGCGTGTTGGCGTTGATCCGCTGGTTGCTGGTTTCCAGCAGGTAACGCGACTCGCCATGTTCGTAATAGCCGTCGATGGTGAACTGGCCGACCGTCGCCTTGAACCCGGCGGTCAGGTTTAGCGTCTTCGTGGTGTTGGTGACCCGGTTCTGGCCAAAGGTCATGTCGACCTTGCCCAGCTCGATCGCGCTGTATCCGTTGGCGGCCATCGCATTGCGCAGATTGTCGGGCAGGAAGGCGTTGTCCGCCTGCACCACCAGCGCCGCGGTGCCGATGAAGAACGGCGCCAGCAGCGGATATTCGCTGCGTGAATAGCCATAGGCACCCTCGGCAAAGACCGAGAAATTGTTGCTGAACTCATATTCGGCATGGCCGAAGATGTTCTTGGCGTTCAGCTCCGACACGATCGCCGCCGGGTAGCGCGGGCCGTCGCCGCCGACCTCGACCGTCCCGGTGAACAGCTCGCCGTGGCGATAGGCGGATTGCGAACCATCCGCGCCGAACTGGATGTCGCGCAGCGGCCCGGTGGTGATCCGCGTCCCGTCGCGGCGCATCCCGGTGATCAGCCCGCCATAGGTCGCGGCCGCAAGGTTCACATTCTCGCGCAGCAGCAGCTGCGGCTGCCCCGCCTGGCCCGACAGCGGGTTGGGCACCATCGCCCAGCCACGGTTGGCCCATTCGCGCGCGCGCCCGTCGACCGGCGCCTGTTCGTTGATCGATCCGCTGATGACGATGCTGCCGCGATCGTCGTCGAAGCCGAAGCCGGCCGATGCCTCGGCGGCCCAGCTATGCCCGTCGCCATGCGTCGAGATGCCGTTGCGCAGCTCACCCATTACGCCGCGGAACTTGGTGTCGAGCACGAAATTGACGACGCCGGCGACCGCGTCCGATCCATAGGCCGCCGATGCGCCGCCGGTCACGATGTCGACGCGCTTGATCAGCTGCTGCGGGAACATCGAAATGTCCGCCGTGCCGGTCACGCCCGATGCCGGCGGACGGCGCCCGTCCAGCAGGACCAGCGTGCGGGTGATGCCCAGGTTGCGCAGATTGGCGGTGCTCGACGTGCTCGATACCGATCCGCCCGGCGTGAAGCTCGGGGTCGACGGCCCGGTCGATCCGGTCAGCTGCGGCAATTGGCGCAATGCCTCGGTCAGGTTCGGCGCGGCGTTGCGCAGGTCCTGGCTCCCGACGACGGTGATCGGCGTCGGCGCCTGGTATCCGTTGCTGACGACGCGCGAACCCGTGACGATGATGTCACCATCGGTGGAGGAGGCGGATTCGCGCTCGGCCGATGCTGCCGGCTCCAGCGATTCGGTCTGCGACTGGCCGGGGGTGCCGGTCGGCGCGGTACCGGCGACCGCATCGTCGGGCACGGTGCCAAGGCCGGCCGGCGCGGTCTGCGCCGCCGCACTGGTCGCACTGATGGCGATGATGGAGCAGCACGCCAGCATGTTGATGAGCTTCAAGACTTCCCTCTCCCTTGCACGCAC
This sequence comes from Sphingomonas olei, assembly GCF_045369765.1. Lineage (NCBI taxonomy): Bacteria > Pseudomonadati > Pseudomonadota > Alphaproteobacteria > Sphingomonadales > Sphingomonadaceae > Sphingomonas > Sphingomonas olei. Next base: position 133,864 of record NZ_JBIQEU010000007.1, on the reverse strand, counting down.
CTTCGATCCACCCGGTCCCCGCGCGCTCCGTATCCTCGGATATCGCTGGCAGGGCATGGCCGCAGGTCGACTGATCATCTTTTTAACGGATGAACAAGAATGCCTTTAATGCCCTTTCACACTTTGCTTTACAAGCGTGAAAAATCGGGTCTATTCAGCGGCGAACGAAAAATGGGCAGGTGATGGCGAACGGCGACGGAATGGATGATCGGGGATGTGGCCGGCACCGGGCGTTCCGTGGCCGATTGTCTCCGCTGGCAGGCCGGCGGCAGGCCGCATGACGGCCGCCACTGATCGCGGCGCGGCCGCCGGTGCGGCCCGTCTCGGGGCCTCCGCACGCGATATCCTGCTCGACGCCGCGCGCGACCTGATGATCGAAACCGGCAGCAGCGATGTCTCGCTTCACGCCATCGCCCGCCGCGCCGGCGTCACCGCCCCGCTCGTGAAATATTATTTCGGTGGCAAGGAAGGGCTGCTCACCGCGCTGGTGGAGGCCGATACCAGCCGCTCGCTTACCCAGCTTGAGGGGCTGCTCGCGATGGACGTGTCGGCCACCCAAAAACTGACCCTGCATGTCACCGGAATCATTCGCAATTATGCCCGTCACCCGTATCTGAACGGGCTGCTCAACCGCCTGGTGCGCGACTCTGGCAACGAGGCGTCGGAGCGGATCAAGGCCAATTTCGTCGAGCCGCTGATCAACGCCCAGCGCCGGATTATCGAGCAGGGGGTCGCCGCGGGCGAATTCCGCGCGATCGATCCCGACCACGCCTATTTCCTCATCGTCGGCGCCTGCCAGTATCTGTTCGCCACCCGCGTCCCCTTCGGCGACCTGATGAACGGCGCGCCCTCGCAGGACACGTTCGTGCGCACCTTCACCGCAGAGGCGGTGGACTTCATCCTGCGCGGGCTGCGACCCTAGCCATGCACCCCCGCCGATTTTCCACGCAAACCCCTGACAAACCGGCCTATATCATGGCCGGTACGGGTGAGGCCGTCACCTATGCCGAGCTTGAGGCACGCGCCAATCAGGTGGCGCACTGGCTGCGCGATCAGGGCGCTCGCGCCGGCGACGTCGTCGCGATCATGGCGGAAAATCACCCGCGTTTGTACGAGTTCATTTGGGGGGCGCAGCGGATTGGCGTCCATTATCTGCTGATCGCGACCGCGCTGACCGCCGGGGAGGTCGACTATATCCTGCGCGACGCCGATGCGCGGATCGCCATCCTCTCGGCGCGCGTACTGGAACGCCTCGGCGAGCCGCCGTTGCCGGGGCGCACGGCATGCCTCGACGATGATCTGGGCGCGACGGTGCGCCGCTACCCCGATCATCCCGTGCGCGACGAGGCGCCCGGCACCGACATGCTCTATTCGTCGGGCACCACGGGCTTCCCGAAGGGCATCAAGTCGCCGCTTCCCGCCAGCTTCGACCAGCCGCCCCGCGCGGTCGAAATCGGCACCCGCTTCTTCGGCTATGCGCAGGACAGCATCTATCTCTGCCCCGCGCCGCTATACCATGCCGCCCCGCTGCGCTGGAGCCTCGCGATCCATCGCCTCGGCGGTACCGTCATCCTCATGGAACGGTTCGACGCAGCCGCGGCGCTGTCGGCGATCGCCCGCCATCGCGTGACCATCGCGCAGGTGGTGCCAACGCATCTTGCCCGCATGCTCGCGCTGCCCCCCAAGGAGCGCGCGCGCCACGACATTTCCTCGCTTTGCTCCGTGTTCCACGCCGGCGCACCCTGTCCCGTGCCGCTGAAGTACCGCGCGATCGAGTGGTTGGGGCCAATCGTCGGCGAATTCTACAGCGGGACCGAAGGGGTCGGCCTCACCGTCGCCACCTGCAGCGACTGGCTCGCGCATCCCGGCACCGTCGGCCGCGCGGTCCAGGGCGAGATCCGCATCTGTGGCGAGGATGGGGAGCCGCTTCCGAGGGGCGACGAAGGACTTGTGCGCTTCGCCAACGCCAATCCCTTCGCCTATCACAAGGATCCCGAACGCACTGCCGCGGCGTACAACCAGCATGGCTGGCCCACCCTCGGCGACATCGGGCGCATCGATGCCGACGGCTTCCTGTACCTCACCGATCGCGCCAGCTTCATGATCATCTCGGGAGGCGTGAACATCTACCCGCAGGAGGTGGAGAACCGCCTGTTGCAGCACGCGGAGGTCGCCGATGTGGCGGTCGTCGGATTGCCCGATCCCGAGATGGGCGAGCGGGTGGTGGCACTGGTCGAGCCACGCATATGGCCACTCCTGGACGAAGCAGCGCTGGCCGCCGAGCTCGACGCATTCGCCCGCCAGGGCCTCAGCCCGGTGAAGGTGCCGCGCCGCTACGTCTTTCGTCCCACGCTGGAGCGTACCGATGCGGGCAAGCTGGTGAAGCGGCGACTGCGCGACACCTTGCTGGGCGAGGATACAGAAATGGTGATCCAATGAGCGACGCGGCAACGATCGATCGATTAGACGCGGTGCCGGGGGGCCTGCAGCCCGCTGTACCGGCGGCGGAACCGCAGGGTGCGGCGTCCTTCCCGCTGCCAAGCGCTGCGGCCGCACGCTATTCGGTGTGGCTGCTGACCGTCATCTACATGCTGAACTTCGTCGATCGGCAGATCGTCAACATCCTGGCCGAACCGATCAAGCGCGATCTGGGGCTCGCCGACTGGCAGCTGGGCGCGATGACGGGCCTCGGCTTCGCCATGCTGTACACGACGCTGGGCATCCCCATGGCACGCCTCGCGGAACGCTATCACCGCGGCCGGATCATCTCCGGGTGTCTTGTCGTGTGGAGTGGCTTCACCATCCTGTGCGGCCTGACGACGACCTTTGCGCAAATCCTGTTCGCCCGCATCGGTGTCGGTGTGGGGGAAGCGGGGTGCACGCCCTCGGCGCAGTCGCTGATTGCCGACAGCGTGCCGGCGAACCGGCGCGCGTCGGCGCTCGGCACTTTCTCGATGGGCGTGCCGATCGGCTCGCTCGCGGGCCTGATGATCGGCGGGCTGATTGCGCAAAGCTATGGCTGGCGGGCGGCCTTCATGGTCGCTGGCGCGCCGGGCATCCTGCTGGGCGTGATCGCCTTTGCCACGCTGCGCGACCCGCGCCCCGCGGGAACGCCGAAGGATCGCGCGAACCTGCTGCCGCTCAGCGCGGTGCTGAAGCAATTGCGCGGTCAGCCTGCCTTCTGGTGGCTTGCCGCGGGCTCGGCGATCACCTCCTTCGTCGGCTATGGGCAGCAAGCGTTCTACGTCTCCTTCTTTCTGCGCAACTACACACCGGAACTCACCGCCGCGGCGCAGGCGGTCGGCTTCGCCGGGCCGCTCGCCTTCATCGGTGTCACCCTGGGCATCGTGCTGGGCGTGTCCGGCGGCCTTGGCACCTTGATCGGCGGGCGCCTCGGCGATCGCTATGTCGCGCGTGGACCCGGCGGCTATGGCATGGTCGCTGCGATTTCGATGCTGATCTCCGGCCCGCTTCTCGCCGCGGTATTCTTTCTCGGCAGCGGCCTGACGATCCTCGTGCTGCTGACCGTGCCCCTGTTCTTCAAGAACATGTGGTTCGGCCCGGTGTTCGCCGCCATCCAGGGCATGATCGCCCAGCGCTCACGCGCCACTGCCACCGCGATCTTCCTGTTTGTCCTCAATGCAGGCGGGCTGGGCTTGGGCGCGCTGCTCACCGGGCTGATCAGCGACCTGTTCGCCACCAGCTACGGCGAGGCGGAGGGGGTACGCTACGCGCTGGCGGCGACGTCGCTGGTCTCCTTCCTGTCGGCGGCCTGTTTCTGGCGGGCCGCCGTCGTGATGCGCCGCGAAGCTGCTGGCGCGTGAGCAACGCTTTCTTTTCTGAAGGGAATCACTGAATGCAGATCACCGCTGACACCGCCGCCGTCGTGACCGGCGGCGCCTCCGGCCTCGGCCGCGCCAGTGCGGAGGCGCTCGCCGCCGCCGGCGTGAAGGTTGCCATCTTCGATCTGAACGAGGAAGCGGGACAGGAAGTCGCCGACGCGATCGGCGGCATCTTCTGCCACGTGAACATCATGAGCGAGGAGTCGGTCCTCGCCGGTTTCGAGAAGGCGCGTGCCGCCCACGGGCAGGAGCGTATTCTGGTTCACTGCGCGATGGCCAACCGCAAGGGCAAGACTGTCGGCCGCAACAAGCAGACCGGCGAGTTCACCCGCTTCTCCACCGAGGATTTCACCTTTGCCACCGACGGCATCCTGATCTCCAGCTACCGCATGGCCTCGCTGTCGGCGTTCGGGATGGCCGGGCTGGAGCCGCTGGAGGATGGCGAGCGTGGCGCGATCATCCTGACCTCATCGGTCGCGGCGCAGGACGCGCAGATCGGGCAGGTGGCTTACGGCGCCGGCAAGTCGGGCGTAAACGGCATGGTGCTGCCGATGGCGCGTGACCTCATGGACCTGGGCATTCGCGTGAACGCGATCATGCCGGGCATCTTCGGCACGCCGCTGCTGGGCAAGCTGCCACAGCAGGTGTTCGACAATCTCAACGCGTCGGTGCCCTTCCCCAAGCGCCTGGGCAAGCCGGGGGAATATGCCTCGCTGGTTCTCGAACTGGTGCGCAACGCCTATTTCAACGGCCAGTCGATCCGCCTCGACGGCGCCATCCGCATGGCGCCGCGCTGATCCGTCCGATCCCTGCGGCAACGCTGCAGGGTCGATTTGATGCCTCATGGAAGGAAGAGCTGCCATGTCCGCTGCCTATATCGTCGATGCCGTCCGCACCCCGCGCGGGGGGGGCAAGCTGGGCAAGGGTGCCCTGACGCATCTGCATCCCCAGCACCTTGGCGCCACCGTGCTGAAGGCGCTGCGCGACCGCAACGCGCTGGATACGTCGCGGGTGGACGACATCATCTGGTCGACCAGCCAGCAGCGCGGCAAGCAGGGCGGTGATCTGGGCCGGCTGTCCGCGCTGTTCGCGGGCTATGACGTCAAGGCGTCGGGCGTGACGCTTGACCGTTACTGCGGCGGTGGGATCAGCAGCGTCGGCTTTGCCGCGTCACAGATCATCGCCGGGTTCGAGGATGTCGTTATCGCCGGCGGGACCGAGATGATGAGCCACCATGCCGAGGCGGACGGCTGGGAGCAGGGAACGCCCTTCGCGGAGCTTGGGCGCGCCAAGGGCAATTACGCGCTGTACGAGGAGCATCCGATCTCGCACGTCGGCGTCGCCGCGGACGCGATCGCCGCGATGGAGGGCATCGGACGCGCCGAACTCGATTCATTTGGCGCCGAGAGCCAGCGCCGCGCCGCGCTTGCCATGGCGGAGGGCCGCTTCGACCGCAGCATCGTCCCGGTCCATAACGACGACGGCACGGTTGCGCTGGACCACGACGAATATCCCCGGCCGGAAACCACCGCGGAAAGCCTCGCGGCGCTGAAGCCCAGCTTCGCCGCGATCGCCAACGTGCCGGCATCCCCTGATGGCACCACGATGAAGCAGATGATCCAGCGCAAATATCCCGAGCTTGAATGGGAGCCGGCGCATCATGCCGGGACGTCATCGGGCGTGGTGGATGGCTCGGCAGCGCTGCTGCTCGCCTCCGAGGAGGGCTTGCGGGCCAATGGCTGGAAGGCGCGCGCGCGCATCGTCACCGCCGTCAACCAGGGTGATTGCCCGACGTTGATCCTCAACGCGCCGGTGCCCGCCGCGCGCAAGGCGCTCGAGCGTGCCGGTCTGACCGTGGACGACATCGACGTGTGGGAGATCAACGAGGCATTCGCCGTCGTCACCGAAAAGGCGATCCGCGATCTCGGGCTCGACCGTGGCAAGGTCAACATCAATGGTGGCGCCATTGCGCTCGGCCATCCGATCGGGGCGACAGGATCGATGTTGATCGGGACCGCCCTGGACGAGCTTGAGCGTTCCGGCGGACGCTATGCGCTGATCACGCAATGCGCCTTTGGCGGCATGGCGCCGGCGATCATCATCGAGCGGCTGGACGGCTGACGCTTTCCGCGTCGGCGGCGTTGGGCCGCGCCGGGAACGGGCGGTCCGGCGCTTCGTTGCCTCTGGAGAACCCAAGCCGATCAGGGTCTTGTGACCGCGTGATCGGCATCCGGAGGTGATGATGAGCAGCAAGCAGCCGATGCAGGCAGACGGCGCCGCGAGCAAGACGGGGCGCAGCGGTGAAACGCCCGGGCAGGAGAAGAGCGGCGGCGAGAGCCAGGGCGGCGCCTATCCCAACCCACACAGCGACAAGAATGGGAGCAAGAAGGGCGGCAAGTTCGACGGCGGCCAGTCCGAACGCGCCTATCATGGCACCGGCCAGCTCGGCGAGCAGAAGACCGGCGAGCAGCCCAATGCAGGTTCGACCGAATAGGCGCGCCCGCGCCCGATCAATGCGTCTCCCGTTCGACCTTTAAAAGCGAAAGGCCGCCCTCTTGCGAGGACGGCCTTTCCATTGTCAGCCGTTCAGGGCCTTCGTCAGGCGACGACCACCTTGGTGGAGGCCGCGTTCATCGAGTGAGCCTTGAGCGGCGTGAGACAATGAGACATTCGACCACCTCCTTTCAGTTGTTGCAGGGTAGCGGCGATATGGAAATCATCGCCGCTCTTTCAAGAGCTTAGCGGGGGCTATAGAGCGGCGCCCGCGCTGGCGCTCACACCTTGGCCTTCGCTTACACCTTGGCCTTCAGGGAGCCGCCCTCAGCATAGAGCGTCGCATAACGGCGCGTGACCATTGGTAGCGATTCATCGATCCACGCGGCCATCGCCTCTTCTTCGCCCAGCGACTGTTTCAGCGCCGCCGTGGCAGTGGAGAAGCCGCCGTCATCGGCCATGACCAGCAGCGACTTGTACGCGGCGATCTCGAAATGCTCGAAGGCGTAGTTCGCGAAGCTGTTCTTGACGATCTCGTCACCCGCCATGCTGTGCGTGATCGCGGCCATGCTGCCGGACATGCTGAGGCCAAGGTCCTTGATCGTGGAACTGCTGGTCTCGAAACTCGCCAGGATCTCCTCCAGCCGCGCAATCTGGCCGTTGGTCTCCTCGATATGAGCGCGCAGCCGATCGGCGACTTCGGGGTAGTGTTCGATGCGCGCCACTTGCGGGGTCATGATCGAAAGGGCCTGCTTTTCCACCGCATGCGCGTTGACCAGGCCGGTGATGAACAATTCGCGAAGCACATCGTGACTGGGCATCAGGCTTGACTCCTTTGCGTGACAGACAGCGAAGATCGGGGGCAGGACCCCGATATGATGGGATAATGCCCGCCATCGATCTTCTGCGGTCCTCAACCCATGAGCCGGCGGATCGTCTCCGCGCAAAGGCCGGCGACGACGGGAAAACCCGCTAACTTCGATCAGCCTGCGCAGATTGCTTGGCGGCTTCCGCTTGTCATCGCGGAATGAAGTAGGGGAAAACGGCTTCTCTACATGCCTGGCAAGGTGATGAGATGCCCACGGTCGCCGTCTGCATGACTGGCGTGCAACGCGGCCTCATCATTGCGTTTCGTCGCAAGGAAGCGCAAACATGGCTTGAACTTTTAGACTGCTGGCTCGTACCGCATTACTGATGCCTGCCCCGCACGAACCGTCCGACCCCGCCAAGCACACCGACTCCGAAGGAGGGGGGCAGGCATCCGGCCGCCCCGCGGCAGGGAAGCTGGATCAGGGCAGCACCGAGACGATGCCGCAGCCGGGGCTGCATCATTGGCGCGAAAGCACGATCACCGATCCCGATCTGCAGAATCGCGGCGGCGTGTTCTTTGCCGCGATCGAGATGACGCGGATGCCGATGATCCTCACCGATCCCAATCGGGAGGACAATCCGATCGTCTTCGCCAACAAGGCCTTCCTTGACCTCACCGGCTATGAGGAATCGGAAGTGCTCGGACGCAACTGCCGCTTTCTCCAGGGAGCGCAGACCGACCGCAACTCGGTCGCTGAGCTCCGCGAGACCGTGGCGGAGAAGGGTTCGATCGCGCTCGAGATCCTGAATTATCGCCGCGATGGTACGCCGTTCTGGAATGCGGTGTTCATCGGCCCGGTCTATGACACCGATGGCAAGCTGCAATTCTTCTTTGCCAGTCAGCTGGATGTCACGCGGCGGCGCAACACCGAGCAATCCTACCGCCAGGCCCAGAAGATGGAATCAATCGGCCAGCTCACGGCTGGGCTGGCGCACGATTTCAACAATCTGCTGCAGGTGGTGAACGGCAATCTGGAACTGGTCACCGCGACTGACGATCCCGCCCGGATCAGGCGCTACGTCGCGGCGGCGCAATCGGCGGCCGAGCGCGGTGCCAAGCTGACACGGCAATTGCTGGCCTTCGCACGCAAGACCCGGCTTGAGCCGCGCGCTGTCAACCTGACGCAGCTGGTGTCGGAATTCAGCGAGCTGATCGAAAGCTCGGTCAACAAGCAGGTCGACATTCATCTCAGCCTGCGGCGCGGCCTGCCCTATGTCGTGCTCGACCCTGACCAGCTCGAAATGGCGCTGCTGAATATCGTCAACAATGCACGCGACGCGATGAGCGACGGTGGGCTGGTGACGATTGCCACGCGCCCGCTGCGCCTGACCGAGGAAACCGCCGCCACCGACCTGGAACCCGGCGACTATGTCGTCCTTGAGGTGCAGGATGAGGGACCGGGGATGAACCCCGACGTGGCCGAGCGCGCAACTGAGCCGTTCTTCACCACCAAGGGCGTGGGCAAGGGCACGGGTCTTGGCTTGGCGATGGCCAGCGGCTTCGTGCGCCAGTCGGGCGGGCGGCTGGAGATCGAGACGGCGCCGGGTACCGGCACCACCGTCCGCATGATCTTTCCGGTCCGCCGCGACGCCGAGGTGGAGCCGGCGCGCGAGCAGCAGCAGGAGGAGCAACGCCTCGACGATACCTTGGGTCCGGCACATATCCTCGTCGTCGAGGACAATGACGAGGTGTTGGCACTGGCGCGCGAGATCCTTGAAAGCCAGGGCTACAAGGTGTCGACCGCGGTTACCGGCGAAGATGGACTGCGCCTGTTCGATGAACTGCACCCCAAGACGCGTATCGACCTGCTGTTCACCGATCTGGTGATGCCGGGCGGCATGAACGGCCTGATGCTCGGCGACGCGATCATTGCGCGCGATCCATCGGTGTCGATCCTGATGACGACCGGCTATAATGAGGAACTGGTCGTTAACGGCCCGCGCGCCCGAGCATCGGACGTGCTGAGCAAACCGTACCGCCGTGCCGAACTGCTGGACCGGGTGCGTCAGGCGCTCAATCGGCGTGGTGAGAACGGCGACCGACGTCGTCGGTCGGATTTCGGCGCGGCGCAGGCCTGAACCTCTACCGCTTCCTCGCCCGATCCGGGGCACCTATCAGCCAGTAGATTGAAAAGCCCCAATCTTTCCGTGGGGCGATTGCGCAGGAGCGGGACAGGCGGCTAGCGCCCGTTGAACGCGGGGCGCGTGTCTGCGCCCCATCTGCGTCGGGCGGTTGCCCGACGGTTCCGCCGCTGCCGCCATGTGACCGGGCAACCCCCGGTAGTCGCAGCGACGATCGAATGGACGTCCGAACGATGCACGATCGCTGGTCCGATGTTGCCGAGCTGATTGCGGCCCATCGCGAGATCGCGGGCCTGCTGATCGGCGCGCTCACCTTTCTGGAATGTACCGCGGTGGTGGGCGTGCTGTTTCCCGCGACGGCGACGATGCTGGCGATTGGGGGGATGGTCGGCGCGCGGCTGCTCGACCCGATCGTCATCGGCCCGCCTGCGATCATCGGCGCGATCCTGGGCGGCTGGCTGTCGTTCCGGATGGGTCGCTGGCTTGGCCCGCGGGTGCTGTACCGCCGGCCGTTCCGGCGCCATCGCCCCGCTGCGGCGCGGGCGCGGTTGCTGTTCAGCCGCCACGGTGTCGCCCTGCTGCTCGCGGCGCGCTATTATGCGCCGGCCCGCGCGACCGTGCCGATGGTGGCCGGCATCCTCAACATGCGCCGGTCGCGCTTCCACATCGCAGATGCGGCGGCCGCAGTGCTGTGGGTGGTGTCGCTGCTGACGATCGGCAGCCTCGCCGCCGCTGCACTTGATGAGGTGGCGATCGGCGCGACGGGCAAGCTGATCCTGTTCGCCGCGATGGTGATCCTGACGAGCGCGATCAGCACCGCCGCGATGAAGCGGCTGTTTGGCGGAGAGCGCGGCCGGGTGCGCGGTGGGATGGACGCGCGGGAGGCGGCGCGTCCGTGACTCTCGCCCTTGCCGCGGCCATCCCGGCCGCAACTCATCGCGTGGCGATCGTCCGCAACATCTACAGCCGGCACAATCGGGGTCGGGCCGACGCGCACCAGCCAGCCACGGTCGCGGGCATCCCGGTGCACGAGCCTGCCAGCAAGGCGGCGCTGGAACGCCATCTGGCGCAGCTTGCGGCCGAGGGGGTGGAGACGCTGGTCGTCGACGGCGGTGACGGAACGATCCGCGATATCCTGACGCTCGGCTTGCCCCTGTTCGGTGCCCGAATGCCGGCGATCGCGCTGGCCCCATCGGGCAAGACCAATGCGCTGGCGCATGACCTCGGCATTGGCACGCGCTCGCTTGAGGATGCCGTGGCGGCGATCGCAGATGGCCGGCGGGTCACCCGCCGCGCGCTGGCGGTGACGCGGGCAGGGACGGCGGTGGTGCTGCACGGCTTCCTGTTGGGTAGCGGCGCCTTTGTGCGCGCCACCGCGCTGGCGCAGCGGGCACATAGCTTCGGCGCGTTCAACGGTGTCGCCGTGGGACTGTCGCTCGCCTCGGTGATCGGCCGGACGCTATTTGGCGGTGACAATGGCGTCTGGCGCCGTGGGGAGCCGATGGCGCTGGCACGCGACGGCAGGGTCGCGATCGACCACCAGACCTATATGTTTCTGGCCGCCGCGCTGACCCGCTTCCCGCTGGGATTAGCGCCGCTCGGGAATGGGCCGTTTGCGGACGACCGTGTCGCCAGCCTCACCATCGACGCACCGCCGCGGCACTTGCCACGCCACTTGCCGGCGCTGCTGCGCGGCGGTGCCGACGATGCGCTCGCACGGGCCGGTTATCACCGCTGCCGCGACCGTCAGGTGGAGCTGGACACCACGAGCGGCTTCGTGATCGACGGCGAACGTTTCGATGGCGGACGGATCATGATCCGGCGCGGCCCGGCCGTGACCTTCATCGCCGGCCGCTGATCCATCGACAATCATTGAAAGCTGCCAATGTTGTGCCCGGCGGCGGGCGCCGACGGCACCCGCCCGCCTTGTGACGCGTTAATGATCCGAAGCGACCCCGTTGCGGGGCCGTGACAAGGAGAACGACCATGGGTGAAGCCACCGACAAGCTCGCCGCCGCCGGCAACAAGCTGGCTGGCAACATCAAGGAAGCGGTCGGCAAGTCGACCAACAATCCCGATCTCGCCGCCGAAGGCCAGGCGCAGCAGCTCAAGGGCACCGGCCAGGATGTGAAGGGCAGCGTCAAGGGCGCGCTGGGCGACAAGATCTGAACCGATGGCCTGCCGCGCCGGGAAGATGCCCGGCGCGGCGGGCGATTAATGTGCGGCCTTTTGCATCCGCGGCAGGATGATCCGCACGCTGAGCCCCGGCGCATTGTCGGCCAGCTCGATCGTGCCACCGTGCGAGGCGACGATCGCCGCCACCAGGCTCAGGCCCAGCCCGTGGCCGCTGCCCCCACTCGCCATCCGCTCAAACGGTTGCAGCGCGCGCGCGCGATCCGCCTCGGCAATACCCGGGCCATCGTCGGCGATGGTCAGCTCGACCGTCGGATGGGCGCTGTCCTTGCCCGATATCAGTGACAGCGTGATGCGCGCCCCCGGCGGCGTGTAGCGCAAGGCGTTTTCCAGCAGGTTGACGACGATCTGCGCCAGGAGGTCGCGGTCGCCGTTGACGGTGATGCCCGGCTCCAGCCGGGTGACAAGCGCGCGTCGCCCGTCCTCCGCCGCCAGCGCATAGCTTTCCGCGAGCGCCTCGACCGTGGCGGTGAGCGCGACAGGACGGAAATAGGCCCGAAGCCCGCCTGCTTCGACCTCGGCGATGCGCAGCAGCGCCGCGAACAGCGACAGGATTGAATCGATATCGGCGATCGACCGCTCGATCGCCGCAGCTTCCGGCGTACCCTCTCCGGCATCGGCCAGCGATTGCTCCATCCGCAGCCGCAGCCGCATGATCGGCGTGCGCAGCTCATGCGCGACGTCGCTCGATACACGGCGAAGGTTGACGATGTGCGCCGCGTTGCGATCCAGCATATCGTTCAGCGTCGCGGCGAGCTGGTCGAACTCGTCATTCTGCTGGCTGACCGGTATCCGGGCGTCGAGCTGCCCGCGGCTGACCGCGCTGGCGATGCGATTGATGGTGTTGAGGCGGCCGATGATGGTGCGGCCGAACAGCGCGCTGCCGACGATGGCGATGGCGACCAGCAATACGAGTCCCAGCGCAAACAGGAACAGCAGGCGATTGCGCAGCTGGACGGGCAGGTCCGATTCCATCGCCACCGTCAACTGAAGCCCGCCGGGCAGCCGGGTGACGAGCGATCGCGCGGGGTGTCCCTCGCCATCGGGATCGCGGAAACGGATGTCGTGCCAGCCCTCGCCCAGCGCCTCGGTAACGAGTTCGCCGCCCAGCCGTTGCCCGTCGGGCGCGGTCAGGAGATAGCCGAAGCTGTTGACGCCGCGATCGTCGCGCCGGCGCAGCGCCTCCATCAGCGCGGCAAGATCGCCTTCCTCGGCAACGGCCCGCAGCGCGCGGGTTTCGGCGATGATCTGTGCGTCGAGCTGCTCATGCACCACGTCCTCGCCGAGCAGATAGGCGCCGGCACCGAGCAGCAGGGTGACCAGCGCGAAGCCGGCGGTGAAGAACAGCGTGATCTGCCGGACCGTATGCGCGCGGTCAGGCATCGGGATTCAATCGGTAGCCGACACCGCGCACCGTGGTGATGGCGTCGACGGCAAAGCCCGCGTTCAGTTTCTGCCGCAGCCGGCTCATGTGCGTTTCGACGATGTTGGTCTGCGGATCGAAATGGAGGTGCCAGACCTGCTCCAGCAGCATGGTGCGCGACACGGTCTTTCCATTCTGGCTGACCAGCCGTTCGAGCAACGCGAACTCGCGCGGCTGGAGAACGATGCGCTGGTCGCCACGCCACGCTTCGCGGCGCAGCCGATCGATCCGGATGCTGCCGAAGGTGGCGACCGCCTGCAGGTTCATGCCCCGCCGCAGCAGCGCCTCGACGCGCGCGACCAGTTCCGCCACCGCAAAGGGCTTCACCAGATAATCATCCGCCCCCGCGCGCAGCCCGGTTACCCGATCCTCGATCGATCCTAGCGCCGTGAGCATCAGCACCGGGCCTAAATAGCCGCGGCCGCGCGCCTCGATCACCATCGAAACGCCGTCCGTGTCGGGCAGCATGCGGTCCACGACGAGGAGGTCGGGGGCATGCGCCTGCAAGCTGCGCAATCCGGCCTCGGCGCTGGGTTCAACGACCGCCGTATGTCCCTCCGCGGTCAAGGCATCGAGGATCCGCGCGCCCGCCTCCGCCTCGTCCTCGACAATCAGCAATCGCACGCACCACCTCCCGCCGTGATCCCCTCACTCATAAACGCTGTTGCGCGGCATCGCGCGGCAGAAAGGTTGCAAATTCCCAATCTTCGGGGCGGGCGATTGAGCGTCCGCGTCGGTCCGCCTAGTGCCGCAACCCCGTGACCTGTGCCCTGTCCTCCGCCACCCGCCGTTCCACTCGCCCCATCGGGAGCCGCTGACGTGGATGAAGCAATCGGCCGCGTCGCCACCTTCATCGCCGATCATGCCATCTGGGCAGGACCGATCGTCATGCTGCTGACCTTTGGCGAATCCCTGGTTGTCATCGGCATGCTGATCCCCGCTACCGCGCTGATGATCGCGATCGGTGGGATGATCGGCACCGGTCTGCTGGATCCGGCGAGCGTACTGATCTGGGCCATCGTCGGCGCGGTCCTCGGCGACTGGGTGTCCTATGTGCTCGGCCGCAAGTTCGGGCCGGCGGCGTTCCGGCGCTGGCCGCTCAACCGCTATCGGCTGGCGGCCGCAAAGGCGCGGCTGGTGTTTCGCCGTTATGGCGCGGCGTCGATCCTGCTCGGCCGGTTCCTCGGTCCGATGCGGTCGACCGTACCGCTGGTCGCCGGGGTGCTCGGCATGCGCCAGCGCACCTTCCAGATCGCCAATGTAGTCTCGGCGATCCTGTGGGTGCCCGCGCTGCTGCTGCCCGGCTATCTCGCGGCGCGGTCGGTCGGCGGCGTGCAGATCACGGAGATGCACCTTCTCGCCGTGGCGGGCATCGTCGCGGTCATCACGCTGGGCGGCAGCGCGCTGAGCGTGCGGTTCCTGCGCCGCGGCATGGCCCCGCGTGAGCGCCGCGCCCTGACCCCGCGCACGCCGCAGCGCGACCCCTCCTGACGATGGCGAACAGCTGGGTCGAGGCGGCGATCCTGGGGCTGGTACAGGGGCTGACCGAGTTTCTGCCCGTTTCGTCCAGCGCGCATCTGCGCATCGTGGGGGCGCTGATGAACCCCGGAACGGATCCGGGCGCCGCGTTCACCGCCATCACGCAGATCGGCACCGAACTCGCCGTGCTGCTGTACTTCCGCCGCGATCTGTGGCGCATCGCCGCCGCATGGCTGGGCGCGCTGGGCAAGCCGTGGCGCGCAATGGACGCCGACGCGCGCGCCGGCTGGCTGGTGCTGATCGGCACCCTGCCGATCGTGGTGCTCGGCCTGTTGTTCAAGGATGCGATCGAAACGGTGCTGCGCGACCTGCGCATCACGGCGACCATGCTGATCGTCTTCGCGCTTGTCCTCGGCTTCGCCGACCGTGTCGGGGCGAAGCGCCGGCCGCTGGAATCGATGAGCGTGCGCGACGGCATCCTGCTCGGCTTTGCGCAGGCGATGGCGCTGATTCCCGGCGTGTCGCGGTCAGGGGGCACGATCAGCGCCGGGCTGCTGCTGGGTTACACGCGTGAGGCAGCGGCACGCTATTCGTTCCTCCTCGCCGTGCCCGCCGTGCTGGGCTCCGGATTGTATCAGTTGGCGAAAAGCTGGGGCGATTGGGGCCCGATCGGGCCGGGTGAAACCGCGCTGGCGACGCTGATCGCCTTCATCGTCGGCTATGGCGTCATCGTCGTGTTCCTGCGGCTGGTGAGCACACGCGGCTATTGGCCTTTCGTGATCTACCGCATTGCCATCGGGCTCGCCGTATTCGCACTGGTCGGCGCGGGGATCATTCCCGCGACTGCCTGATCCCACCTGCTATTCCGCTGGACTTGAGGCGCGCGGAAAGTAGCCTGGAAAGCGGGCATCGGAGGGGTGGGGCATGAAGCCGACGATTGGGTTTGCGCTGCTGGCCATGCTCCTCGTGCCCGCCAGCCTGTCGGGTGACAACAGTCCTCGCGTCGTCATGGCTTCGCCGGGCGGCAGCGGCGGCGCGATCGATCGCTTCACGATCCGCTTCAGCCAGCCGATGGTGCCGCTGGGCGATCCGCGCGCGGCGTCACCCGTCACCGTCACCTGTTCGATCAACGGCGAGGGGCGCTGGGTCGATCAGCAGACCTATGTGTGGGAATTCGCCAATCCGCTCCCCGGCGGCATGAGCTGCGAACTCAAGACGCGCGAGGGGCTGAAGAGCGTCAGCGGCTATGCCCTGCCCGGGCAGCAGCGCTTCACCGTCGACGCCGGCGGTCCGCGTGCGCGTGCCGTGCTTCCCGCCAGCCGTGACGAGATCGAGGAGGATCAGGTGTTCCTGGTCGCCGCCAATATGCGCGCCTTGCCTGCCTCGGTGGCCGCCAATGCCTATTGCGCGGTGGATGGGATCGGCGAAAAGATTGCGGTCGACGTTCTGCCCGCCGATGTGCCGGCCAAGGTGCTGTCGGGCATGGGCAGCGATCGCTGGGAAGTGCGCAGCTTCCTCGAAAATGCCGGCGTTCCCGACACGCTCCCCGACAATGCCGCCGACCGACAGAAGATGCTGGGCGCGGTGACGGCGCTGCAATGCCGGCGCCCGCTGCCGCCGGGACGCGACATGGCGCTGGTGTGGGGCGGAAAGATCGCAGGCGCTGGCGGCAGGCTGGCCGGCGCCGACCAGCGTTTCGACTATAGCGTGCGCGCGCCTTTCACGGCGCGGTTCGAATGCAGCCGCACCAATCCGCAAGCGGGGTGCAGCCCGGTACAGCCGGCGCGGGTCCGCTTCACCGCGCCCGTGCCGCTGAGCCAGGCCGCTGCGATCCGCCTGACCACCGCCGATGGCAAGCAGATCGCGCCCAAGCTGTCGGATGAGACGCGCCGTAATGCGACGGTGACCGACGTGACCTTTGCCGCGCCGCTGCCGGCGGGCACCACCGGCACGATCACGCTCCCTGCGGGGATCAAGGATGAGAGCGGGCGCCCGCTCGCCAATGCCGAACGCTTCCCCCTCGACGTCCGCTTCGATGTGGCACCCCCGCTGGTGAAGTTCGCCGCGAGCTTCGGCATCCTCGAGGCTGGCGAGGGCGGCGTGCTGCCGGTGACGGTGCGCAACGTCGAGCCTGAGTTGCAGGGCCGCGGCGTGGCGGTTAGCGGCGACAGCCTGCGCGTGACTGGCGGCGATGGCGAGATCGCACGCTGGTTGCGCGCGGTCGCCACCGCGGACGAGACCGACATTGAGACGGTCGAACGGGGATCGGAAACGATCCGCATCAATCACACGGGCGAGAAATCCATCCTCCCCGCTGGTGCCGGATCGCCGATCACGGTGACGTTGCCGGGCAAGGGCAAGGAGTTCGAAGTCGTCGGCATTCCGCTGACTAAGCCGGGCTTCTACGTGGTCGAGCTCGCCAGTCCGGTGCTTGGCCGCGCGCTGCTGGGTCGCGATCAGACGCGCTATGTCGCCACTGCTGCGCTGGTCACCAACATGGCGGTCCATTTCAAATGGGGAGAGGAGCGCAGCCTTGCCTGGGTAACGCAATTGTCGGACGGCAAGCCCGCCGCGAATGCGCTGGTGCAGGTGACCGACAGTTGCACGGACAAGCTGCTGGCGCGCGGCATGACCGATCGCACCGGCGGCCTCTTCATCCCCGCCGGCCTGCCGCGGCCCGAAACCTATTCCAATTGCGAATCCGCCGGTTCTCCCCATGCGCTGATGGTCTCCGCGCGGCGTGGTGACGATTTCAGCTTCACGCTCTCTGATTGGGGCGAGGGCATCCGGCCGTATGATTTCGACCTGCCCTATGGCTACACCGCGCGGGGCGAGATGGTCCACACCGTGTTCGATCGCGCGCTCGTGCGGCAGGGCGACACGATCCACATGAAGCATATCCTGCGCCGTCCGATCGGCGCCGGATTCGCCCTGGCGCCTGCCGTCCGTGGCACGCTGCGCTTGTCGCACCGCGGGTCGGACACGCAGTTCGAGCTGCCACTGGCGATCAATGCCAGCGGCGTGGGCGAAAACAGCTGGACCGCCCCCAAGGGCACGCCAATGGGTGATTACGACCTCTCGATCATCGCGGGCGATCGATCGATCGAGACGAACCAGTCCTTCCGCGTGGACGAATATCGCTTGCCCACCATGCGCGCGACCGTGACGGGTCCGAAGGCGGCGCTGGTGCGGCCGGCCCGCGTGCCACTTGACCTCTACGCCGGCTATCTGTCGGGCGGCGGCGCGTCGAACCTGCCGGTGGACCTGCGCGTCGGCTGGTTTGCGCGCAGTGCAACGCCCGCGGGCTATGACAATTTCACCTTTGGCGGACGTGCGGTCATCGAAGGCGTACGGCCGCTGAACGGTGAAGGCGAGGAGGATCGCACCGAATTGCCACCGACGCAGACGGTGCCGGTGCGCCTGGGCGCCGATGGCACCGCACGCCAGACGATCGAAGTACCGCAATCACTCGACGGCAGCGCCGACATGCGCGTGGAGATGGATTATCAGGATGCCAATGGCGAAACGCTGACCGCGTCGCGCACCATCCCGATCTATGCCTCCGGTGTGCAACTGGGCATCCGCACCGACGGCTGGCTGATGAAGCAGGATGACTTCAGGCTTCGCTTCGTCGCGCTGGATACCGAGGGAAAGCCGATCAAGGGGCAGAAGATCGCGGTGGCGCTGTACCGCCGCGAGGTGCTGACCGCGCGGCGGCGGCTGATCGGCGGCTTCTACGCCTATGACAATCAGATGCGCACGACGAAGCTGGACGCTGGGTGCACCGCGACCACCGACGCGCAGGGGCTGGCGCAATGCACCGTTGATCCGGGGGTGTCGGGCGAAGTCTATGCCGCGGCGGCCACCACGGATGCCGACGGCCATGTCGCACGCGCGGTGCGCAGCGTGTGGCTGGCGGGCGAGGACGATTGGTGGTTCGGCGGCGACAATGGCGACCGGATGGACCTGATCCCCGAGCAGCAGACTTACAAGGCCGGCGATACCGCGCGCTTCCAGGTGCGCATGCCATTCCGCGAGGCAACCGCGCTGGTAACGGTCGAGCGCGAGGGCGTGCTGTCCAGCTTCGTCACCCATCTATCGGGCAACAATCCGGTCGTGTCTGTGCCGATGGCCGGCAGCTTTGCCCCCGACGTCTATGTATCGGTGATGGCGGTGCGCGGCCGGGTGGAAAGCGGGTTCTGGACGTGGATCAACCGGATCGCGCGCACACTGGGGTTGTCGAGCAAGCCGGACGAGGCGCAGGCTCCCACCGCGCTCGTTGATCTCGCCAAGCCGGCCTATCGCATGGGCATGGCCAGGGTGAAGGTCGGCTGGGAAGCGCACGAACTGCGCATCGCGGTGAAGGCGGACCGGGACCGTTATGCCCCGCGTGATACCGCGCAAGTGGCGGTTGAGGTCCGCCGCCCCGACGGGAAGCCGGCACGGTCGGCCGACCTTGCCTTTGTCGCCGTCGATCAGGCGCTGTTGCAACTGGCGCCGAACGAAAGCTGGAACCTGCTCCCCGCCATGATGGGGGAACGGCCGCTGTCGGTGCTGACCTCCACCGCGCAGATGCAGGTGGTGGGCAAGCGCCATTACGGGCGCAAGGCGGTGGAGGCTGGCGGTGGCGGCGGTGATGCCTCCGCGCTCAACCGTGAGAATTTCGAGCCCGTGCTGCTGTGGCGCGATCGGGTGGCGCTCGACGAACAGGGCCGCGCCCGCATCGCCGTGCCGTTGTCGGATGCGCTGTCGTCGTTCAAGCTGGTGGGGATCGCCACCGACGGCGCGCAATTGTTCGGCACCGGCAGCACCGATATTCGCACGGCGCAGGATCTGTCGATCTTCGCCGGGCTGCCGCCGCTGGTGCGCACAGGCGACTATTTTTCGGCCGCCTTCACGCTGCGCAATGGCTCTGCCCGACCGATGACGGTGACCGCCAATGTCGACGTCTTCCCGCGTATTGCCGCTGGGCGCCCGCTGACGGTGACGATCCCGGCGGGCGGCGCCAAGGCGGTGGCGTGGAACCTGACCGCACCCCAGGGACATGACAGGCTGCGCTGGCAGGTCAGCGCACGTGCCACCGATGGCCGCGCAAGCGACAGGATCACCGTCACGCAGGATGTGATTCCCGCGGTCCCGGTCAAGGTTTGGGCGGCGACGCTCGCCCGCGTCGGCGCCGACACGCAGATCCCGATCGCACCGCCGGCCGGCGCGCTTCCCGGCCGCGGCACGCTCGACATCCGGCTCGACGACAGCCTCGCGCCGCCGCTGCAGGGCGTGCGCGCCTATATGGCCGCCTATCCCTATCAGTGTTTCGAGCAAAGATTGTCGCGCATCGTGGTGCTGGGCGATGGTGCGGGGTGGAGCCAACTCGCCGGTGAACTGCCCACCTATCAGGCGCCTGACGGCCTGTTGCGTTACTTCCCGGGCGATCAGCTCAACGGATCGGAAGTGCTGACCGCTTATGTCCTGTCCATGGCGGGGGAGGCGGGGCTCGCCCTTCCGGAGACTGTCGAGGCCAGGATGATCGAGGCGCTGAAGGCCGTGCTCGACGGCCGCTTGCGGCGCGACGACTTTGGCGACGTCAGGCTGCAGCGGGTCGCGGCGCTGGCGGCGCTGGCACGCGCGGGGGCGGCGACGCCGGCGATGCTGGGCCAGATCGGCATGCCGATGGGCGACATGCCGACCGGCACGCTCGCCGATTATCTCGCCGCGATCGAGCGGATCCCGGGGCTGGCCAATGCCCCGGCGCTCCGCGCAGAGGGGGAGCGCGTGCTGCGCACCCGGCTGGTCTATGAAGGAACGCGGCTCGACCTCACCGATCAGGCAGCCGCGCCGTGGTGGCTGATGTCCTCGGGTGACGAGACCGCGATAAAGGCGACGCTCGTCACGTTGGGGCGGCCCGGGTG
This sequence comes from Sphingomonas olei, assembly GCF_045369765.1. Taxonomy (NCBI): domain Bacteria; kingdom Pseudomonadati; phylum Pseudomonadota; class Alphaproteobacteria; order Sphingomonadales; family Sphingomonadaceae; genus Sphingomonas; species Sphingomonas olei. Next base: position 113,573 of record NZ_JBIQEU010000007.1, on the reverse strand, counting down.
GCAGGACGATGCGCCGCGGATGATGGTCGGCACCGCGCTGCGACAGAATCGCGGGCATTGGGACACAACCACCGCTAATGCCTGGGGCGTAGTTGCCGCGCGCAAGTTCGCGTCGCTTTATCCTCCCGAGGCGATCGGCGGCACGACGATGCTGCGCTATGCCGGGCGGCAGATCGCGAAGGGTTGGCCGCTCGCAGCGTCAGCACGCGACGCGGCGTTCCCGCTCGCCGCTGCGCCCGCCCCATTGCGGCTCGCGCAAACGGGCGGGGGGGGGCCATGGGCCAGTGTCTCCGTCTCGGCTGCGGTGCCGCTGACCAAGCCGCTCGCCGCCGGCTATCGCATGACGCGCGAGGTCAGCGTGGTGCAGGCGCGCAACGCCGGGCGGCTGACCCGCGGCGATGTGGTGAAGGTGACGATCACCGTCGACGCCTCGGCCGAGCGCAATTGGGTGGTGGTGAGCGATCCCGTCCCCGCTGGCGCGACGATCGTCGGCGACCTCGGCGGGCAATCGGCGATGCTGCAGGCTGGGAATGACGGCGAAGGCGTCTCGCCTGCCTATGTCGAGCGCGGGCGGGAGGCGTGGCGCGCCTATTTCGCCTGGGTGCCGCGCGGCCGGTTCCAGGTGTCGTACAGCCTCAGGCTGAACGGCGCCGGCCGGTTCAACCTGCCGCCCAGCTGGGTGGAGGCGCTGTATTCGCCCGCGATCCGCGCTGCCGTCCCCAATGCGCCCGTCGTCGTTGCCGCCCAATAACGTGCCGGGGCACGAGTGTCGCGACGGCGCGGGTGAGACGCGGCCGCGGGTCGGCGCGCGGGGTGTCGCGGTCGTCACGATTGCGGTCGCGGCGCTTGGCCTTGGTGTCGCGGATTATGCGACCTATCCCGCACCCCTGCCGGACTATGCCGCCGCCCGCGCCGCCTATCGCCCCTCCGAAGCGTGGTTGTACGACCGCAACGGCGTGCTGGTGGACAGTTCGCGAGTCAATTTCGCTGCCCGTCGACTGGCATGGACGCCGCTGGACCAGATTGCTCCGGCAGTGCCGCAGACGATCGTCGCAGCCGAGGATCGCCGCTTCGCGCAGCATGGCGGTGTCGACTGGCTGGCGCTCGCGGGATCGGCGTGGGGGCGGGTGAAGGGGCAGCGCGCGCGCGGCGCGAGTACGCTGTCGATGCAAGTCGCGGCGTTCCTGTCGCCCGACCTCGCAGCGCCGGGCGCGCGCGGGTGGCGCGACAAATGGCGCCAGGCGCGCACCGCGTGGGCGCTGGAGGCGCGCTGGACCAAGCCGCAGATCCTCGAGGCGTATCTGAACCTCGCCCCCTTCCGCGGCGAGGCGCAGGGCATCGGGGCGGCGGCGCTGGGGCTGTTCGGCAAGACGCCGGCGGCCTTGTCGCGCGAGGATGCGGTGCTGCTCGCCGCGCTGCTGCCCGATCCGCAGGGCAGCGCCGAACGGCTGGCGGCGCGCGCGTGCCGGCTGGCGCGGGCGCGCGACTGCACCGGCTATCAGGCGGCGGCGGCATCGATGCTGGGCCCGGCACGTAGCCTCGCGCTCGATCCCGGACTGGCGCCGCACCTGTCCGACCGGCTGCTAACCAGCGCCGGCGCGCGCGTTCACACGACGCTCGACATCCGAATCCAGCGCGTGGCGGCGGCGGCGCTGCGCCGGCAATTGCAGGGGCTCGGCGGCAGCCGCGCGCGCGACGGCGCGGTGCTGGTGGTCGACAATGAAAGCGGCGACGTGCTGGCCTATGTTGGTGGGATTGGCGGCGCATCGACGGCGCCGGCGGTGGACGGCGCGAGCAGCTATCGCCAGGCGGGATCGACGCTGAAGCCGTTCCTGTACGCGCAGGCGATCGAGCGCGGCTATCTGACCGCGGCGTCGATCCTCGACGACTCACCGGTTCAGCTGGACACTGCGTCGGGCCTCTACGTGCCGCAGAATTACGATCGAGGGTTCAAAGGGCCGGTATCGGCGCGCGCCGCCTTGGCAGGCTCGCTCAACGTGCCCGCGGTGCGCACCCTGCTGCTGGTCGGGGTGGATCCATTCCGCGACCGGCTATGGGACATGGGGTATCGCGGGCTGACCGAGGCCGGGCAATATTACGGCTTCTCGCTGGCGCTGGGATCGGCGGAGGTGACGCTGCTGGAACAGGCGGCGGCCTATCGCAGCCTGGCGCTCGGCGGCGCATGGTCGCCGCTGCGAGTGATCAAGGGCCAGCCGCGCACGGCGCCGCGACAGGTGACCACCGGCCCGGCCGCGTGGATCGTCGGCGACATGATGGCCGATCCCAATGCCCGGGCGGCGACCTTCGGCCTCGATTCCGCGCTTCGTCTGCCGTTCTGGGCCGCAGTGAAGACCGGCACGTCAAAGGCGATGCGCGACAATTGGTGCATCGGCTATTCGGATCGCTTCACCGTCGCTGTTTGGGTCGGCAATGTGGAGGGCGATCCGATGCGCGCGGTGTCCGGCACCAGCGGCGCGGCGCCGGTGTGGCGCGACGTGATGATGGCGCTGCATGCGCGCGTGCCGGGGCGAGCGCCGGTGCGGCCCGCGGGCGTCGAGGCGCGGCAGATCGTGTTCGAGCGGCAGATCGAGCAACCACGGCGGGAATATTTCCTGGCCGGGACCGGGCAGACGCACATCGACGCCGCGCCGCGCGAGGCCCGGCGGCCGCGCATCGTCAGCCCGGTGGCGGGCACCGTCTATGCGATTGATCCCGATATTCCGCCCGATCGCCAGCGGTTTGCGGTGGCGGTGGCCGGCGACGTGATGGCGCAGCGGCTGATGCTCGACGGACGCGACCTGGGGCCGGCGAGCGCGCAGCCGATGATCGCCGCCGCAACGGGCCAGCACCGTCTGGGGCTGGTCGATGCGGGCGGCGCGATCGTCGACGAGGTGCGCTTTACCGTTCGGTGAGCGGACGGCGGCAGGCTGCGATCAGAGCAGGTCGCCGCCGCAGGCCGAGGCGGTGGTGCCGGTACGCTCATACGCCTTGATGACGTTGCGGCCGACCGTCCAGCGGTGGACCTCGTCCGGGCCGTCGACCAGCCGCTGCGAACGGATGTGGGTGTACCAGGCGGCGAGCGGGGTATCGAGGCTGAAGCCAAGCGCGCCGTGCAGCTGGATCGCGGTGTCGACCACCTGATGGACCATGTTGGCGAGGAAGATCTTGGCGATCGAATTTTCCTGCCGGATGTCGTCACCGCGCTCCGCCTTGTAGGCGATGTGGAGCAGCATCAGCCGCGCCTTGTAGATTTCCGCCGCGCAATCGGCGAGCATCCACTGAACGCCCTGCCGCTCCTTCAAAAGCTTGCCGAACGTCTCGCGCTGGATGACGTGCGCGGTGGCGAGGTCGAGCGCGCGCTGCGCCATCGACACATTGTGCATGCCATGGCGCAGGCGGCCGTAGGCGAGGCGATGCTGGCCCATGTTGAAGCCATTGCCCTCGCCGCCGAGCAGATCCTCCGCCGGCACGACGAGATCCTTGATCTCGACCTCCGAATGGCCGCCGCCGAGGGTTTCGGTCAGCGGGCCGTGCACTGCCATGGTCTCGATATCGCGGACGATCTTATAGCCGGGGTTGGGCAGTTCGACGATGAAGGTCGAATAGCGCTGATGGCGCGGCGCGTCGGGATCGGTCATCGCCATGACGAGCGCGATGTCGGCGACGCTGGCGGCGGAGGAGAACCACTTCTCGCCGTTCAGCACGTAATTCTCGTTGCCGTCCTTCACCGCGCGGGTCTGCATGCCGGTGGCGTCGGCGCCCGCCGCTTTCTCGGTCATCGAATAGCAGATGCGCTTCTCGCCGTTGAGCAGCGGCTTGAGATACTTCTCCTTCTGATGCTCGGTGCCGTGCGCCAGCAGCGTCATCATCGTCGCGTCATCGGGGCCTTGCGTGTTCATCGACAGCGCGCCGAGATGGCTTTCGCCAAGCTCCATCTGGACGAGAGCGTTGGCGAGCGGCCCAAGCCCCATGCCGCCATATTCCTTGGGGATGAACGGACACCACAGGCCCTGCGCACGCGCCTTGGCGCGCAGTTCATTGAGGACCGTCTTGTAATCCTCGCCCGCGACCAGCCGCTTTTCAGCGGGCTTGCATTCGTCATGCACCCATTGGCGCACCCGCTCGCGGATCGCCTTGGCCTCGGCCGGGATTTCGAAATCGATCGACATGTGATCACTCTCCTGATGAGGTGCCCGGGCTTGTCGCCGGTGCTTATTCCTTCATCGCCGCAGCGGCCTTGTTGAGGTCGGGCGCGTTGGGCGATCGCATCGCCACCCCGCCCTGCTGCCCCGCCTTGAGCGCGGCGGCGGCGCCTTCGTGCGACATGATCTTGGACAGGACGGCCTGACCGGCGCGCTCGAAGGCGTCGCGGTGGTCGACGACATATTGGCGCGAGGTGCGATAGCCTTCGAGCAGGCCGTGAATCTCGGGGATGACGTAGCGTGCGACGAGATCCCAGCTTTTCGCGGTATTCTCGCGGTTCGCCCAGTCGTGGACGAAGCCGAGCACGGTGCCGAAGCCTCCGGCTGAGGCGTGAAGCTTGCGGATCGCGGCGACGAGATCGTCGGGCGTGCCGATCACCGCGGCAGCGCCGTCGACGAAGGCCGTCAGGTCCACCGCCTCGTCGGGCGAGGCGAAGGGCTTGGCGCCCGGGCGCATCAGCGTGCCGACGGTATATTCATTGTGCCATTTCATCAGGCCGGCGCCGGCCTGGGCGCGGGCCTCCTCGCGCGTTTCGGCGATGTGCCAGCTCATCAGCACGCGCCAGTCGTCGCGGCTGACCGTCTTGCCGGACTTGGCGGCGGCCTGTTCGGCAAAGCCCCATTGCGTCGGCAGCGCGGCGAGCCCCGCGTCGGAATTGGAGCCGATCGAGAGCGCGCCGATGCCGTACTTCCCCGCCAGCGTCATGCCCGACGGGCTGATCGAAGAAGCGACGACGAAGGGCATGTCCTCCTGCAGCGGGAACAGCTGAAGCCGCGCGTCCTTGAGCGTGAACCAGTCGCTTTCATGGGTGACGCGCTCGCCCGCGAACAGCCGGCGGATGACGCCGATCGCCTCGTCCTGCCGATCGCGCTGAGTCATCGGATCGATGCCGAGCATGTATGCGTCGGACGGGAGCGCGCCGGGGCCGGTGCCGAAGATCACGCGCCCGCGCGTCATGTGATCGAGCTGGACGATGCGCTGCGCGACGTTGAACGGGTGGTGATAGGGCAGCGAGACGACGCCCGTGCCGAGGCGAATGCGCTGGGTATGTTCGCCGACCGCGGCCAGGAACAGCTCGGGCGAGGCGATCACTTCCCAGCCGGTCGAGTGATGCTCGCCGACCCAGAATTCATCATAGCCGAGTTCATCGAGATGCTTGGCGAGGCGAATGTCCTCGCGCATCTGCAGCATCGGATGCTCGCCGATAGAATGATGAGGTGCGAGAAATGCGCCGAACTTCAACCGAGCCATGACCAGCCTTTCGAACCGAACGGCGACCCGACGGTCCGGCATGGGCACTAAAATCCCAGGCGAACGATCCTGCCACCCTCTCCCGGACGCGCCGCATCGGCCCGCCCGCCAATTAAGTCTTATCGCTTAATTGCGGACGTGATCCGTGTTGCGCGGCCCCGTGTCAAGAACGGGGGCGTCGTTTTCGGGGAATGGGTGAGGCCAGCTTTGCGCGTCAGGCGCGCGGCGCGCACCGGTCTCCAGCAGGTGCGCCAGCACGCAGCAGCGCCTCCGCCGCCTCCGCCGGCACCGCCTCGCTGTACAAATAGCCTTGCGCATAATTGCAGCCGCGCCGGGCGAGATATTCCGCCTGCTCGTCCTGCTCGACGCCCTCAGCAACGACCGCCATGTCGAGCCGCTTGGCGAGCGTGATGATCGCATCCACGATCGCGGCATCGTGCGACTCCGCGCGCAGGTTCGACACGAACGTCTTGTCGATCTTGATCACGTCGACCGGGAAGGTCTTGAGATGGGTCAGCGACGCATAGCCGGTACCGAAATCGTCGAGCGCGATGCGAAAGCCATGATCGTGGAAGGTGGCGAGCGTTGCCGCGAGCCGGTCGGTGTCGCGGCCCAGCAGCACGGTCTCGGTAATCTCAAGCTCGATCCGCTCGAACGGCACACCGCGCTGGCGGAAGGGGCGGGTGATGCGATCGACCAGCCCGTCGTGGCGGAACTCGGCGGGTGACAGATTGACGGCGACGGGCACAGGCGGCACCCCGCGGTCGATCCAGCGGCGCATGTCGTCCGCGATGCATCCCAGCATCCGGTCGCTCATCGCGATCGCCAGCCCCAGATCCTCGAATGCGGCGGCGATGGTGTCGGGCCCCTGCACGCCCAGCAGGTCGTCGCGCCAGCGCAGCAGCGCCTCCAGACCCACGATCCGACCGGTCGAGAGGCAGATCTTGGGCTGGTAATAAGGGACGACCAGCGCATCGCGCACCGCGACGCGCGCCACGTTCAGCATTGAGGTGCGGCGCTGTGCATCGGCGCGCATGGCCGGCTCGAACAAGGATATCTCACCACGGCGCTGCGCCTTGCCGACGTAGAGCGCGATATCGGCCGCTTTCAGCAATTCGTCGGCGGTGGTGCCGTGCGCGGGGAACAGCGCAGCGCCCGCGGTCGCCTGCGTGTCGCAGGTGTAGCCGTCGAACTCGAACGGCTGGCGCAGCCTCAGCAATGCGCGCGAGACATGCGCCTGGACGCGCTCGCCCGGCACGCCGCTCAGCAGCACGGCAAATTCATCGCCACCCAGCCGGCCGATCGCCGCGCGCGGCCCGAACGCCTGCTGCAGCCGCCGCGCGAAGGTCCGCAGCAGCATGTCGCCCGCGTCATGGCCGATCGTGTCGTTCATCTCCTTCAGATGATCGAGGTCGAGCAGGACCAGCGCCAATTGGCTGCCGGGCGGCGTTCCCGCCAGTGCCGCCTCAAGTTCTCCGGTGAAATGGCTGCGGTTGGGAATACCGGTCAGTGCGTCGTGCGTGGCGGTCCAGCGGATCCGTTCCTTGGCGGTACGCTCCTCGGTCACGTCGCGGATGGTGACGAGGATACGCTCCAGCCGCCCGGTCGACGCGCGGATGCGCCAGCCGCTGGTCTGCATCCACCGTTCCTCGAGGTCGCTGGGGCGGCGGATGCGCAAGGTCACGTCGAACTGCGCGCTGCTGTCCCCCGACCAGGCCGCCGTCGCCAGCGCCTGCAACAGATGACGGTCCTCGGGCACCACCACCGACATGGCGGTATCGAGCGAGGGCACGGTATGCGGCGACAGGCCCAGCATCTCCTTGAACTCGGCGGACCATTCGCGGCGCTGGTTCACCGCGTCATAATCCCAGATACCCAGCCCGGCCGCTTGCGCGGCGAGGCGGAACCGCTCCTCGCTGTCACGCAGGGCCTGTTCGGTGATCCGCTGTTCGTGAATGTCCTCCAGCGTACCGTACCAGCGCATCACCTCCCCGGCGGCATCGGTGCGCGGCGCGGCGCGGGCCCGGAACCAGCGCGGCGATCCCTGGCACAACAGGCGATAGGTCAGGTCGATCGGCTCGCCTGTGTCGACCGCCCGCCGCCACGCGCGCTGCGTGCGCTCGACATCATCGGGATGGATCGCGTCGAGCCAGGAATCGCGTGTTGCATCATAGGGATCGACGCCGGTGATCTCCGACCAGCGCGGGCTGATCTCGACCACCGCTCCGTGGGCATCGGCCGACCAGGCGATCTGCGGGGCGAGTTCCACCGTGTGGCGATAATGTTCCTCGCTCTCGCGCAGGCCCTGCTGCGCCTCGTAACGGGCGCCGATGTCGGATGCGACGGTGATGGTCGATTGCGGGCGACCCGCGGCATCCAGCACGAACGACACGTGGACGGCACACCAGGTCGCCGACCCGTCGGGGCGGATGTAGCGCTTCTCAATCTCGAACGGCTCTGCCCTGGCGAGCTGCTCCAAATACAGACGGCTCGACCTTTCCCGGTCGTCGGGGTGGGTGAACGCCTCGAACGGAAGCCCGGCCAGCTCGTCCCAAGAGCGGCCCACGATCGCGCAGAAGGCATCATTGACCAGCAGCACGCGCCGTTCGAGATCGCGATGGAGGATGCCGACGCGCGCCCGGCTGAGAACGATTTCCAGCCCGGCGCGGCTCGCCCCCGGCACGCTGCCCGGCCGGGCGCTCTCCGTAGCGGTCTCGGCAGGCGGATGCGCGCCCGGCCCGGTCAGCGGCGCTGAACCAGCACGCATCACCTGAGCCGACACATGTTGCACCCTCGAATGCTCCCCCCGATCGATTCGCCCAGCAACGGAATCGACGACCCTGATCTGCGACAAAGGAATCAAGCTACGGTAAAACCGCCAAATAACCTATGATGTGTTGAACAAACGGTCAGCAACCTTATCGATCATTCAACTGCTGCGTTTGTCCGTCCCTGCCGGAATAGCCGGTCGCGGCAAATGTTCATGTGCACGCGTTCTTTTCGCTATCGGACGTGCGGTGGCGGTCACGCAGCGATAAAGCACGGCGACAAAGGAGAGACGCGATGGAATATGTAAGGCTTGGCACGACGGGTCTTGAAATATCCCGGCTGTGCCTGGGATGCATGACCTATGGCGATCCGGCGCGCGGCAACCATGAATGGACGCTCGACGAGCATCGCAGCCGGCCTTTGCTGCGCCAGGCATTCGAGGCGGGGATTACCTTCTTTGACACCGCCAACGTCTATTCCGAGGGCAGTTCGGAGGAGATCGTTGGCCGCGCCGTGCGCGAGTTCAGCCGGCGCGAGGATGTGGTGATCGCTACCAAGGTCCACGGTCGGATGCGGCCAGGCCCAAACGGCGCCGGCCTCAGCCGCAAGGCGATCATGCATGAAATCGACGCCAGCCTGACGCGGCTCGGTACCGATTATGTCGACCTCTACCAGATTCACCGGTTCGACCATGACACGCCGATTGAGGAAACGCTGGAGGCGCTGCACGACGTGGTGAAGGCCGGAAAGGCGCGCTACATCGGTGCCTCGTCCATGTATGCGTGGCAGTTCGCGACGATGCTCCACGTCGCCGAGGCGAATGGCTGGACGCGTTTCGTCAGCATGCAGAATTACTTGAACCTGCTCTATCGCGAGGAAGAGCGCGAGATGCTGCCGCTGTGCGCGGCGGAAGGCATCGGCGTCATCCCGTGGAGCCCGCTGGCGCGCGGGCGGCTGACGCGCGACTGGGATGAAAGCACGCCGCGGTCGGAGACCGACAAGTTCGGACAGACATTGTACCGCCGCACCGCCGAGGCTGATCGCAAAGTGGTGGAGGCGGTGGCCAGGGTCGCCGCCGGGCGCGGCGTGCCGCGCGCGCAGATCGCGCTGGCCTGGGTGCTAGCGAAGCCCGAGGTGTCGGCGCCGATCGTCGGCGCGTCAAAGGCGGCACATCTGGAGGATGCGATCGCCGCGCTCGATATCGTGCTGAGCGATGCGGAAATCGCCGAGCTCGAGGCGGCCTATGTGCCGCATGCTGTGGTCGGTTTCGCCTGAGGGACCGTTGCGGGCAAGGGCGGTGAACGCACCCCCGCCCGCGACACGTTCAGACGGCGGCGGTGCGCGGCCGCGTCGCGCTGTGCCCGCCGGCGCGGGAAAGGATGTCGGCGACGGTTGCCGGATCGATCCGAGCCGCGTTGGTGTCGACCGAGACGAACACGCCGCCCTGGTGGATGCGGTCGCCATAATAAGCGGCGTCCTCGCGGCTGACGCCATGGTCGGTCATCACCTTTTCCAGGCCGCCCGCCGCACCGCCCAGCGCCGCGCCGGTGATCGCTGCACCGGGCACGGCCGATGCCGCGATCGCCCCGGCGCCGACCAGCGGGCCAACGCCCGGGATGGCGAGCGCCGCAATACCCAGCAGCGTGCCGATGCCGGCGCCAGCGGCCACCTTGCCGACGAATTCCTGCGTGCTGCCATCGGGGCCGGTCTCGTGGCCGTCCTCGTCATGCCGCGCGAGGAGCGAGATCGCGTCGTCGCTGACACCGCTGTGGCGCAGGTCGGACACGGCGCGCTCCGCCTCGTGGCGGCTGTCGAAGATCGCGGATACAATGGTCGTGCTCATCATCCCTCCATGTGCGTCAGCTGATGCAATGATGGGAAAGCCCGCCGGATCGCTGATCGTTCCGCGCGAATGAGGGTAAACAGGGACTTAACCAGATCTCACGGTCCATCCATGAAGCGAAGGATCGCCGACTGGCTGCCGCTGGCGATCATCGTTCCGTCCTGGGCGAACATGTGGATCGCGCCATGGCCGAAGCCGCGCGCCGCCGCGCTGATCCGCACGTCGCAAAGCACCCAGTCGGTCGGGACCAGCGTGGCCACGCGCATCGTGTTGTCGAGGCTGTTGCCACCGCCGCGGCGGCCGAAGGCGACGGCGAGGCCGGAGGGGACGAAATCGGCAAAGATGGCGAGCAGGCTGGCGTCGATCGGTGATCCGTCGCGCGGGCGCATCCACAGCACCATGCGCCCGTCGGGTGAGGGCGTGCCATCGCGCGGCACCGCGCCATAGCGGCCGGGCGCGACGCGCACGTCGAGCCGGCTCATCAACGCCGCGTCCTGCGCCGGCCACATCTGTTGCGGCGAACATTCGTCGGGCGGGGGCATATCGGGGGCCGCGGTCCATTGATGCGCGGGCATGTTCTCGCGATCGCCCAGCGCCGCATTGACGCTGATGATCGGCTTCCCCGCATCGGTGCCGGTGACGCGCACCTGGCTGATGTTGCGCCCGGCGGACAGCATCTCGACCCGCAGATCCAGCGTGTCGCCGATCCGCGCGTAGGAGATGAATTGCGCGCTGGACCAGATCACCCGCCGGCCGGTCGCACGCTCCGCCGCGACCGTTGCGGCGCCCAGCCCGACGCCGCCGAACATGAAGACGTTGCCGGGCGGCCCGACGCAGATCTGGTCGGTGATCGCGAGGCGGTAGCTGAGCGGATCGGGGGTATTTTCCACCTGAAGAAAGGAGGCTGGCGTGGCGCTGGCCGGGTGCGCGCTGGCGGCGTCCCCTTGATGACCTTCGGAATGCAACGTCACGATCCTCCCCCGCACAGATGATGGTGCGACACCCGTAACTTCTGTTATGGGAGGCGCAAACAGAATCAGGAGAGAGACGCGATGAACTTCGACAGTGACTATCGCATGCTGATCGGCGGCGAGCTGGTGACCGGCTCCGCAACGCTCGACGTGGTCAATCCCGCCAATGAGGAAGTGATCGCCAGCGTGCCCGACGCCACGCGCGAGGATCTCGACAAGGCGATCGACGCGGCGCGCAAGGCATACCCCGGCTGGGCCGCGACGCCGATCGCCGAGCGCAAGGCGAAGCTCGCGGCGCTGGGCCAGGCGATCATGGCCAATGCCGATCCGCTGATGCGCCTCCTCACCAAGGAGCAGGGCAAGCCGCACGCGGAATCGCAGGGCGAGGTGATGGGCGCAGGATACTGGCTGATGGCCGCCTCGCAACTCGACCTGCCCGTCACCGTCAACGAGGATTCGGACGAACGCTACAGCGAGACGCGCCATGTGCCGCTGGGCGTGGTGGGCGCGATCGCGCCGTGGAATTTCCCGATGATCCTGGCGATGTTCAAGGTCGGCCCGGCGCTGCTGGCGGGCAATACGATGGTGCTGAAGCCATCGCCCTTCACCCCGCTGTCGACGCTGAAATTCGGTGAGCTGGCGGCGCAGCTGCTGCCGCCGGGCGTGCTCAACATCGTGACCGGCGGCGACGATCTGGGGCCGTGGATGACGAGCCATCCCGGCTTCGACAAGATCAGCTTCACCGGATCGACCGCGACCGGCAAGCGGGTGATGCAGTCCGCCGCGCCGACGCTGAAGCGCGTGACGCTGGAACTGGGCGGCAATGACGCGGCGATCGTGATGCCGGATGTGGACGTGGAAAAGGTCGCCGAGGAGCTGTTCTGGGCCGCGTTCCGCAACAACGGCCAGATCTGCATCGCGACCAAGCGGATGTACGTCCACAAGGACATCTACGATCAGCTGCGCGACGCACTGGTCGCTTATGCCAGGACGGTGAAGGTCGGCGATGGGTCCGAACAGGGGACGCAGATCGGGCCGATCAACAACAAGCAGCAATATGCCCGCGTGTTGGAGCTGATCCAGGACGCCAAGGACAAGGGCTACACTTTCCTGGTCGGCGGCGAGAAGGCCGATGTGCCGGGTTATTTCGTGCCGGTGACGATCCTCGACAATCCGCCGGAGGACGCGCGGATCGTGCAGGAGGAGCAGTTCGGCCCGGTGCTGCCGCTGCTGAAGTTCGACGATGTGGACGATGTCGTCGCGCGCGCTAATGCGACCGATTATGGCCTCGGCGGCTCCGTCTGGGGCAATGACGAGGACAAGGCGTTCGAGATCGCACAGCGAATCGCCAGCGGCACGGTGTGGGTCAACGAGACGCAGCATCTGTCGCCGATGGCGGCGTTCGGCGGCATGAAGCAGTCGGGCGTTGGCGTCGAAGGCGGCGTCGAGGGCCTGCTGGAATATACCAACACGCAGACGATCGTGCGCAAGAAGCGCAAGGAAGCCGTCGCGGCCTGACGCTGTCGCTATCGCGCGGGCGGCGGCCGATCACTGGCGGCTGCCCGCGCCTGCTCTCGAATGCACAAGGACCTCATGATCGATCTTCTCGGCACCTGGACGTTGCTGTCCTGCGTCAGCCAGCGCGGCAGCGAGGAGCGCCGGACGTTCGGCGATCCGCCGGCTGGCCAATTGCAATACACCGCCGACGGCCGCATGTCGGCATTCCTGATGGACCCCGCCTGGGCAGCGGCGGGCGACCCGAAGGCCGACAGCTTCACCCAGTTCTTCTCCTATGCCGGCACCTGGCGGCGCGATGGCGACCGGGTCACGCACGACATATTGTTCGCCTCTCAGCCGACGCGGGTTGGTACCAGCTTCGTGCGGCTGATCGTGCCGCTGGGCGAGGACCGGATCGAGCTGGTGACCGAGCCGGAAGTCTCGAAATCCGGCCAGACCTATGTCACCCGGCTGACCTGGCAGCGGGTGGGGGCGGCAGGCTGATCAGGCGGCGGCGAGCGCGTTCAGCGTGTCGGTGACTCGCTGGCGCAATTCGGCGTCGCGGGTGATTTCCAGGATCGTGCCAAGGCTCGCGCGCGCCTTGGCGATGTCGCCGTCGACCAGCTCCAGCCGCGCGCGCTGCCACCAGGCATGGGCATATTCGGGCGCGACCAACGTCATCCGTTCATAGAGGGTCAGCGCGCGGCGGCCCTGGCCGGCCTGTTCGGCGCGGCTCGCCTGATTTTGCAGCAGGCGGATCAGGATCGCGCGATTGGGCATGGCGCTGACATGAGTCACCGGGCCATTGTCGCTGGCGAAGGCGGTGGCCAATGCCGCCAGCCGCTCGGCATCGACGCGCGCCCCGCCGATGAACGGATCGATGATGACCGGCGCCACATCGGCCCCGACCAGCACCAGTACGTGGCCCGGAAAATCGAGGATCTCCGCACGCCAGCCCAGTCGGCGCGCTGCCGCGACATAGAGGATAGACAGGCTGATCGGCAGGCCGCGGCGGCGATCGATCACCCGGATCAGATCGGCATTGGCCGGATCGTCATAGGTCTGGTCGTCTCCGATGAAGCCAAACTCGTCGCCCAGCACCGTTTGCAACGCCGCGGCCTGTTCGGCGGCGTCCTCGCGATCCTCGCCGATCCGCTCCAGCCCCGCGGTGATGGCGTCGAGGACGCGGTCATAGGCGTCGAGATCAACCTCCGGCTGGTCCAGTCGGGCGAGCGCGAGCGCGGCTTCGTCCAGCACGATGTCCTCATCATCGATCAGGCCCAGGCGGTTCACGTCGTCGTCCATGATGGCAACATGGGGATGCAAGGCCCCCGCTGCAAAGCCGACGGGGCGGCGGCGGGTGAACGCTCGGCCGCGCGCACAACGATGTGCGGGTCCACGCGCACGGCTTGTCCCATCTTCATGCATCGTATCGCAGGATTGGGCGATCGGCGGATTCCCGTGCGGAGCAATTTAGGTTAGGTCGCGTTAAATCTTTCGAACGCCGACCGTATTTATCCCCGGCATGCAGGATCTTGCTCTGACGATGTTGGATTTTTCGCCGCAGGGTCTCCGCCACGGCAATGGACATGCCAGGGTTGTGGAGAGGTCGTGCGCCGATCTGGTTGCCGCAAATGACTGGTCGCAAACCCCGCTCGGCCCACTCGACGGCTGGCCGCACAGCCTGCGCAGCGCCACCGCCCTCCTGCTGCGCTCCCCCGTGCCGATCGTGATGCTGTGGGGCGAAGAGGGCGTCATGCTCTACAATGACGCTTATTCGGTGTTCGCCGGTGGCAGGCACCCCGACCTGCTCGGCTCCAACGTGCGCGAGGGCTGGCCCGAGGTCGCCGATTTCAACGACAATGTCATGCGGGTGTGCTTGGCCGGGCGCACCCTCCATTATCGCGACCAGGAACTGACGCTCAATCGCAATGGCCGGCCCGAAAAGGTCTGGATGGACCTCGATTACTCGCCGGTGCCCGATGAAAGCGGCCGGCCTGCCGGGGTGATCTGCATCCTCGCCGAGACGACCGAGCGGGTGGCGGCGGAGCGGCGCAGCCAGTTCCTCCTGTCCGTGTCGGACGAATTGCGCACGCTTCGCACGCCGGCGGAGATCACCCGCGCAGCCTCGGTGCGACTGGGTGAATGGCTGGGGGCGAGCCGCGTATTCTATGCCGAGATCGACCACGGCATGATGACCGTGACCGATGATTATCATCATGGCGTAGCGACGATCGTCGGGCGTCATTCGCTCGTGTCGTTTGGCGACGACCTCCTCAACGCCTATCAGATCGGCACCCCCGTGGTGGTGCGTGACGTGCCCGACGACGATCGGCTCAGCGATGGCGCTCGTGCCGGGCTGACCGATCGGCAGGTGGGTGCCTTCATCGACGTGGTGCTGTTCGAGGGCGAGCAATGGGTCGGCCTGCTGGCGGTACAGAGCGCGACGCCGCGCGCCTGGACCCCGGCGGAGGAAAGCCTGGTGCAGGAGGTGGGCGAGCGCGTCAAAAGCGCCATTGAGCGGGCCCGCGCCGAACTCGCCCTGCGCGAGCTGAACGAGACGCTCGAGGCGCAGGTTGCGCTGCGCTCCGCCGAGAGTAACCGGCTGTGGAACCTGTCGCAGGACATGCTGGCTCGGGCTGACTATCAGGGGATGATGTCCGCGGTCAGCCCTGCCTGGACTCAGGTGCTGGGCTGGAGCGAGGATGAGCTGCTGTCGCGCGGCTATGCGACCTTCATGCATGACGAGGATACCGGCCCGACCCTCGCGGCGATCGCCCACATGGCCAAGACGCGCAGTGCGGCGCGGTTCCAGAACCGCATCGCTACGCGCGACGGCGGCTGGAGGCATATCGAGTGGACCGTCGCGCCTGAACCCGACGGGGTCAATTTCATCGCCGTCGGCCGCGACCTCAGCGAGACCAAGGCCCGCGAGGCGGAGCTGGAGATTGCGCAGGAGGCATTGCGCCAGAGCCAGAAGATGGAGGCAATGGGCAGCCTGACCGGCGGTGTCGCGCATGATTTCAACAACCTGCTCACCCCGATCATCGGCTCGCTCGACATGCTCGTCCGCCATGGCGTCGGCAGCGATCGCGAGCGGCGGCTGATCAACGGCGCGCTGCAATCGGCCGAGCGCGCCAAGACCCTGGTGCAGCGCCTGCTCGCGTTCGCCCGGCGCCAGCCCTTGAAGGTGACCGCGGTCGATGTCGGCCGGGTGGTCGAGGGAATGATGGGGCTGATGCGCTCCACCTTGGGGCCCACGGTGGAGCTGCGCACCGATCTCGCGGCCGAGCTTCCCCCCGCGATGGCGGACGCAAACCAGCTCGAGATGGCGCTCCTCAACCTGGCGGTGAATGCCCGCGACGCCATGCCGGACGGCGGCCAGCTGACGATCGCGGCGCATCCCGACAAGGTTCGCGCTGATCGCCCCGGCGGACTGCCGACGGGGCGCTATGTTCGGCTGAGCGTGATCGACACCGGCACCGGCATGGATGCGGAGACGGTGAAGCGCGCGATCGAGCCCTTCTTCTCGACGAAGGGGGTGGGCAAGGGGACCGGGCTGGGCCTCTCGATGGTGCACGGCCTTGCCGCGCAGCTGGGCGGCGAACTGACGATCGACAGCACGCCGGGCCAGGGCACTACGATCACCCTGTGGTTGCCCATGAGCGCCAGCGAGGCGGATCTCAGCGCCCCAACGCTTCACCTACCGACCCAAGGCACCGCGCTCGGCACCGTGCTGGTCGTGGACGATGAGGATCTGGTGCGGATGAGCACCGCCGACATGCTGGTCGACCTTGGCTACAAGGTGGTGGAGGCGCGCTCCGCCGAAGGGGCGCTGACCTTGGTCAACGGCGGGCTCGAACCCGATGTGGTCGTCACCGATCACTTGATGCCGGGGATGAGCGGCGCGCAGCTGGCCCATGCCTTGACGACGCTTCGTCCCGGGCTGCCGGTGCTGATCGTGTCGGGCTATGCCGAGGAGGAGGGGATCGACGCCAGCCTGCCGCGCCTGACCAAGCCGTTCCGCGCGGCGGAGCTTGCCGCCAGCCTGATGGCGCTGTCGCCGACCGGGCTGAGCCACGCGGTGCATTGAGCGCCGCGCAACCGGCCGCGCCTCTGCCGTTCAATCGCGGCGCGCTACCCGGGTGCGCGTCGCCAGCGCCATCAGCCGCAGCAGCGCGGGCGCGCGTGACACCGCCGCCACCATCGGCGTCGCCAGCGCAGGGCGCTCTGCCACGCCCCTGATGATCGCGGCGAGGCCGATCGGCCGGCGCAACGCCGTGCGGAAGCTCGCCTGCCAGTTCGGCGCCGCCGCCGCACCCCCGCGCACATAGGCCCGTGCGGCGTCGCTGCCGCTGGTGATCGCGATGGCCAGCCCTTCGCCGGCAAGTGACGGGATCACGCCGGCCTGATCGCCCAGTCGGAACAGCCCCGCCGGCCCCGCTGGCGTCCGCCAGCCATAAGGAACGTTGGCCACCGCATCGATGATGGGGCTGTCGAGGTGCCCCAGCCGGTCGCCGAGCGCAGGAAGCTCGTCGCCGATCGCGCGAAGCAGCGCGGCCGGATCGCCCGCCATGCGCAGCCGCGACCGCCGGACTGCGAGGCACAGGTTCACGCTGCCGTCCTCCTGCCGCACCGCGCCGGCATAGCCGCGATCGAAGAGGTGCAGCTCGACCGCGTCGCCGACCAGCCGGTCGAGCGCGGGTGAGGCGACAAGGCGCAGGCGCAGCCCCAGCGCGGGATCGTCGCCGCGTGCAGCCGCCGGGCGCGGCAGGCCGCGAACGTCATGCTTGCCGCTGGCCAGGAACAGCGCGTCATGCCCGATCGTCGCGCCATCGTCGGTGCGGACGCCGCCTGCGATGCTGCGTACCGCCACGCCGCGCTCCACCGCTGCGCCCAGCGCGCGCGCGCGGTCCAGCATCACCGTGTCGAGCCGATAACGCGAGACGCCAAGGGCGGGACGCGGCAGGCGCGCCTCCGCCACGCGGGTCGCGGTCAGCACCCGCACGCGGGTCACTCGCGCCGGGCCCAGCGCCGCCTCATCCACACCCAGTCGTTGCAGCTCGGCCAGCGTTCGCCAGCTGAGAAACCCGCCGCACAAGGCGTCGCCCGTCTCGCGGCTGCGCTCCACCAGGAGGTGCGGCGCACCGGCCCGCGCCAGCACGATCGCGGCGGCGGCGCCTGCGGGCCCACCGCCGACGATCAGCGCTGGCGTTCGACGCACAGCCGGAACGGGAAATGGCGCGCGACCCGCGCCTGGGTGACGCCCGCCTCGGCCAGGATCGGCGCCCATTCCCCCGGACGATAGCTGCGCGCGATCGACAGGCGGCCGTCGTGCCGGACGATCGGATGCCAGCCGAACGCACGCGCCAGCAATGGATAGCCGAGGTGCGACAGCCGGTGGCGATGCAGGTCGTTGACGATCCAGCCGACGCGCGCCTCGCTTTCCATGAAGCCAAGGAAGGCGACGAGCTGATCGTGTGTCATGTGATGCGCGACGAGGCTGGAAATGACGAAATCCCACTTTTGCCCCGCCAGATCGGCATAGTCGCCCGTGATCCAGGTGATCGGCAGCTCGGCCGGCGTATGGGCCCGCGCCGCCGCCTCGCTGCGCGGGTTGAGATCGACGCCGGTGAGATCAAGGGCAATGCCGCGTCGTGCGCCCCAGCGGGCGATGTACCGCAGCATGTCGCCATCGCCGAACCCCACGTCGAGAACGCGATAGCGTCGTCCCGGCCGGGCCGTGCGCGCGAGGAAGCGCAGCGTCGGCCGCGCGGCGAGCGTCACGACGTTCACCCTCGCCAGGTCGCGCACCACGGCGGCGTAGATGGCGGGATCGAGATCCTCGGCATCCATCAGCTCCTCCGCCTCGGCGCGCTGCGCCAGCGATCCGCCAAGCCAGGCACGACCCGGCGCGGGCGGGCTCCCCAGGAGCGTGCGAGCGTCGGTCATGCCGCGCTTCGGAAGTGGAAGCCCTCGGCGGCAAGGCCAGGCCCGAACGCCATGGCGACGCCGTGATCGACCGGCTCGCCCTGCAACAGCCGCGCGAGCACGAACATCAGTGTCGCCGATGACATGTTGCCCGCCTCCGCAAGCACGCTGCGTGATGGCGCCAGCGCGTCCTCGGCCAGCCCCAGCGAATGTTCCACCGCGTCGAGGATCGAGCGGCCGCCGGCGTGAACCGCCCAGCGATCGACCGGCCGCGCGCCAGTGATCGTCGCGCGCAGCGCCGGCTCCGCCAATGCCGTGGCAATGCGGCCGGGCACCTCGCCCGACAGATGCATGGCAAAGCCCTGGTCGGTGATGTTCCAGCGGATCAGCTCCGCCGCGCCGGGCAGCGTGGTGGCGAAGGGTGCCTCGATCGTGAACCCGCCGGGCTCGGCCGAGACGAGCGCCGCGGCAGCGCCGTCGCCGAACTGGAGCATCGCCAGCAGCGGCTCCAGCGCCTGCGACGCCTGGAGGTGGAGAGTCGACAATTCCACCGTCACGACCAGCACGCGCGCGTCAGGATCGGATCGCACGATGTGCCGCGCGGACCGCAGCGCCACCACCGCGGCATAACAACCCATGAAGCCGACCAGCAGCCGCTCGACCGATGGCGACAGACCCAGCCGCGCGGCGATGATCTGGTCGATCCCCGGCGCGACGAAGCCGGTGCAGCTGGCGACCACCAGATGAGTGATTCCGTCCCGCGGCTGCTGCTGCGCGAGCTGCTCGATCGCCCGCAAGGCCAGCGCAGGCGCCGCCTCGGCATATAGCGTCATGCGCGCGGCCGTGCCGGGGTGCGGCTCGGCCGCGTAGAAACCGCCTTCGGCCACCGGGGAGCCGGGGGCGAGCGGCAGCACCGACCAGCGATGCGCAATGCCGGAGCGCGACGACATGCGATCGAACAGTCGCGCCTCCCGCTCGGGCAGCCGCTGGCGCGCCCAGTCGACAAAGGCGGCGTGAATATCCTGATCGGGCACGGCGGTCCCGATCGCCTGGATGGTCGCATGCACGAAAACCCGGTCCTCTTCGCGCCGTCAACGCGCGGCATGGACAATCGGCACCAACACTGATCGCCCGTCAATCGATGGCTGGCCAACGGGTTGTTCGCTCCGCCAGCGCCATTACCTTGTGCGCAACCGGTCGCGCGGCGCGGGCGCTCTCTGCTCGCGTCGCCTGGCCGTCACGATCACCTTTCAAGGAGACCTTTGTGCCTGTCGAAACGCTGCTTCAACCAATGACTCTGACGCGCGGACCGGCGTGGAAGAACCGCTTCATGCTCGCACCGCTGACCAACCAGCAGAGCCACGCGGACGGCCGGCTGTCCGAGGAGGAAGCGCGCTGGCTGACGATGCGTGCCACCGGCGGCTTCGCGCTGACCATGACCGCCGCCGCGCATGTGGCAAAGGGCGGGCAGGGCTTCGAAGGGCAGCTCGGCGTCTTCAGCGACGATCATTTGGAGGGGCTGACCCGGTTGGCCGACGCGATCCGGGCCGAAGGATCGGTATCGTCGGTCCAGCTTCACCATGCCGGCAATCGCTCGCCCAAGGAACTGGTCGGTACGCCGGTCTGCCCGTCGGACGATCCCGAGACCGGCGCGCGCGGGCTGACCACCGCCGAGACCGAGCAGGTGCGCGATGACTTCATCGCCGCCGCGAAGCGTGCCGAGCGGGCGGGCTTCGACGGGGTCGAGGTGCATGGCGCGCACGGTTATATCCTCGCGCAATATCTCTCGCCGGAGATCAACCGCCGCGACGATCGCTACGGCGGCAGCCTGGAAAACCGGGCGCGGCTGATCTTCGAGATCATCGACGGCATCCGCGCGGCCTGCCGGCCGGACTTCCAGCTGGGCCTGCGCCTGTCGCCGGAGCGATTCGGCCTGAAGATGGCCGAGGTGCGCGACGTCGCTGCCGAGGTGCTGAAGCGTGGCGACGTGGATTATCTCGACATGTCGCTGTGGGACGTGAGCAAGGAGCCGGTCGAGGCCGAGCATCAGGGCCGGTCGCTCCTGAGCTATTTCACCGATCTGCCGCGCGGCGACGTGCGGCTCGGTGCGGCGGGCAAGGTGATGACCGCGCGCGACGCCGCCGGGGTGATCGATGCCGGTTGCGATTTCGCGGTGATTGGCCGCGGCGCGATCCTGCGGCACGATTTCCCCAATCGCGTGGCGCAGGACGCCGATTATCGCTCGCCGCCGATCCCGGTCAGCACCCAGCATCTGCTGGACGAGGGGCTGAGCCCGCAGTTCGTCAGCTACATGCGCAACTGGCCCGGCTTCGTGGAGACCGAAGCCGCGGAATGACGTGACGGGGAGGCGACGCCGACTCGCCTCCCCGTCCCTTTCTCAGCGGTGGAAAGGCGTATGGGCGCCTTAAGTGCCCCGACTCCGCCAATCGGAAGCCCTCCGTCTCGTTTGCCGTACCGCGCGCCGCGATGTTCGCAGTGCGACCATCTGAACGTAGAAGAGGCTCGATGCCGTGGCATCCGTGGTCGCGGCTATCGCAAATGGCGGGGCAGCAGCACTGGATCTGTCCCGATCTACTGGTCTACGAAGAGTGCTGACCGGCTGTTCGGCGGGGCTGGCAAAAGTGCACGGCCATCATCTAAGGCCATGTAAACAATAGAGTTGGCGCATCTTACTATGCTGCACTGGGCAGCGTTTCCTTCGGCCCGCCGCGGCAAGCCGCTCCGCACAACAAGTTGCAGCTGAAACCACCCCGACGTGACAGCCGCACGCCGGATCATCCATGCCAGCAAAGTATAACCTGTAGTTCTGCTAGGTAAACTTTAGTTCGCTATGCGAATAAAAGTTGACAAGCCGAATGGCTATGGCAATCCCGTGTTGCGACGCAGCGGGAGTGCGTCGCGGCATTTTGGGGGGTTGGACATGCGAGGGAAATTCGCGGTCGGCGCTGCGATGGCAGCGCTGGCAACGGCACCGTGTGCGCTTCAGGCAGAGGATTTTCGCGTCGAGCTTTCCGCGCCGGCCGCCAAGGAGGCGCCCTATGAGGGCCGCGTCATCCTGGTGCTCGCCGCCGACGACAAGAGCGAGCCGCGCTTCCAGGTCGACGCCAGCCATGACGCCGCGCAGGTGTTCGGCATCGCGGTCGAGGGGTTCCGCAACGGCCAGGCCCGCGTCGTCGGCAAGGACGTGCTCGGCTATCCGGGTCGCAGCCTCGCCGATGTGCCGGCCGGCACCTACACGGTGCAGGCGGTCCTCCATAAATACGACACGTTCAAGCTGGGCAACGGCAAGGTGGTGAAGCTGCCAGCCGCACGCGGTGCGGGGCAGAACTGGCGCAAGGAGCCGGGCAACATCATCAGCAAGCCGATGAAGGTGAACTTCGATCCCAAGCGCCCCGGTGAGATCAAGGTCGCGCTGACCGAGGTGATCGGCCCGGTAGAAGAGCCCAAGGACACCGAATTCGTCCGGCACTTCAAATTCAAGTCCGAGCGCCTGTCAAAATTCTGGGGTCGCGACGTCTATATGCGCGGCCACGTGCTGGTCCCGAAGGATTTCGACAAGCACCCCGAGGCGAAATATCCGCTCGCGATCTTCCACGGGCATTTCCCCGAGGATTTCGGCGGTTTCCGCACCACGCCGCCTGATGCGGACATCAAGTGCGAGCCCAGCAAGCGCTTCAAGAACGAAACCTGCTACGCCCGGACGGAGCAGCAGGAAGCGTATGACTTCTACCAGAAGTGGATCTCGCCCGATTTCCCGCGGATGCTGATCGTCGAGATTGACCATTCGAACCCCTATTACGATGACAGCTATGCGGTGAACTCCGCCAACATCGGCCCCTATGGCGATGCCATCACCTATGACTTCATCCCCGCGCTGGAGAAGAAGTTCCGCGGGATCGGCCAGGGCTGGGCGCGCTTCCTGTACGGCGGATCGACCGGCGGCTGGGAAGCGCTGGCGGCGCAGGTCTTCTATCCGGACGAATATAACGGCGCCTTTGCCGCCTGCCCGGATCCGATCGATTTCCGTCAGACGATGGTGACGGACATCTACAAGGACAAGAACGCCTATTTCTGGACCGGCCCGTTCGGGAAGGTCGCGAAGCCGGGCAAGCGCGATTACCTCGGCCATCTGTCGCACACGATCGAGGACGAGAACCGGCTGGAGCTGGTGCTGGGCGACAAGACGCGTTCGGGCGGTCAGTGGGACGTGTGGGAAGCGGTCTATTCGCCGATGGGCGAGGACGGCTATCCCAAGCGGATCTGGAACAAGGCCACCGGCGAGATCGACCCCAGCGTCGCCGCATACTGGCGCGAAAATTACGACATGCGCCACATCCTGGAGCGTGACTGGCAGAAGCTGGCGCCAAAGCTGCAGGGCAAGATCCACATCTATGTCGGCGACATGGACAATTTCTACCTGAACAACGCCGTTTATCTGATGGAGGATTTCCTGAAGAAAGCGCAGCCCGCTTATGGTGGCGAGATCCTTTATGGTGATCGCGACGAGCATTGCTGGAACGGCGATCCGACGCAGCCCAATTCCATCGGACGGCTGCGCTATAACTGGATGTACGTGCCCAAGATCCTGAAGCGGATCGAGGCGGCGGCACCCAAGGGCGCTGACCTGACGAGCTGGCGCTACAAGTAAGGCACTGGCCGCGTCGCTGGCGGGGGCGGGCGACGCGCGCCCATCTTCAACGAAAATCGATAAAAATCAGGGAGTCAGATGATGACGAATAGGTCACACTTGCGTCAATTTCTGCTGTGCTCGGCGGTCATGCTGGGCGGCGTCGCCACGCCCGCGATGGCGCAGGACAGCATTGCCGAGGCCGCCGGCCCGATGGACGATGGCGAAATCGTCATCACCGGCTCGCGCATCCGCTCGCCCAATCTGGAAAGCGTCAGCCCGGTGACCACTGTGTCGTCGGAGGAATTCGCGGTGCGCGGTACGGTGCGTACCGAGGATCTCGTCAACCAGCTGCCGCAGGTGTTCGCGGCGCAGGGCGCGGCCAATTCAAACGAGGCGACCGGCACCGCGCAGGTCGACCTTCGCGGCCTCAGCCCGTCGCGCACGTTGGTGCTGATCAACGGCCGCCGCCTGCCTTATGGTTCGCCCAAGAACATCCCGTCCGACTTGAACCAGGTGCCCACCCCGCTGATCCAGTCGGTCGAGGTGCTGACCGGCGGCGCATCGGCAGTCTATGGCTCGGACGCGATCGCCGGCGTCGTCAATTTCAAGCTGCTCGAGAATTTCAGCGGCATCCGCTTCTCCGGCAGCATCGCGGGTTTCCAGCACAACAATAATGACGAGGGGCTGCGCGACCTGCTCGACCGCAATAACCAGGCGGTGCCGGGCGCGTATCTGAAGCCGGACAAGAGCGTCTGGAACGGCTTCACCACCGAATTGTCGGCCGTCGTCGGCGGCAACATCGATGATGATCGCGGCAACGTCACCGCCTATGCGACCTACCGCAAGGTCAATCCGATCCTGCAGAAGGATTATGATTACAGCGCCTGCGCCCTGGGCGCGACGGGCCCGGGCGGCAATGCCTTCTCGTGCAGCGGCTCGGCGACCAACGATCCGGCGAACTTCACCAACGCCGGCCGTATCCCCGGCCTGCCGACCTCGTTCCGCGCCACCCGCGATGGTCAGTTCGTGCCGGGCACGCAGACCTACAATTTCGCGCCGTACAATTACTACCAGCGCCCGGACGAGCGTTACTCCTTCGGCGCCAACGCGCATTATGAAGTGAACGACAATTTCGTCCCCTATCTCGAACTGTCGTTCATGGAGGATCGCTCGGTCGCGCAGATCGCGCCGGGCACCAACAGTGCGGGCATCACCGTGGGCGCGGGCAGCATCAGCGGCATCAACTGCGACAACCCGTTCCTCAGCGCGCAGCAGGCGAACTTCCTGTGCACCAGCCGCGGCCTGTCGACCGGCAGCATCTATGACGCGGCGGGCAATTATGTCGGGCCGCAGTCGGTGGCGAACGGCGTGCTGGTCGCGCGCCGCAACGTCGAGGGCGGCAACCGCCAGGACGACATCACGCACCAGAGCTACCGCATCGTGCTGGGCGCGCGCGGCGACATCGCCGGGCCGTTCAAATATGATGTCTACGGCATCTATTCGAAGGTGAATTACCGCAGCCGCTTCTCGGGCGACGCTAACCGCCAGCGGACCGCCAATGCGTTCAACGCGGTGCGCAATTCGGCCGGGCAGATCGTCTGCGCGATCAACGCCGATGCCAACCCGAACAACAATGACGCGCGCTGCTCGCCGCTCAACTATTTCAGTGGTGCGGCCAGCCAGGATGCGGTGGATTATGTCGCCGAGGTGAAGTCGATCACCGGCGACACCAACCTCGTCAACATCGTCGCAGCGGTGGACGGCGACCTTGGCGAATGGGGCTTCACCTCGCCCTTCGCCAACAGTGGCGTCGCGGTCGCGTTCGGCTATGAATATCGCAAGAACTCGGTCGATTACCAGCCGGACGAAATCTACCAGGCGGCCGCCAGCCCCGAACTGCCGATCAACGGCTCGGTCGCGGTGAAGGAATTCTTCGGCGAATTGATCGTGCCGCTGGTCGAACAGAAGCCGTTCTTCCACAGCCTGTCGTTCGAAGGCGCCTATCGCTATTCGGATTATGACAGCGGCTTCAAGACCGACACGTACAAGCTGGGGCTGAACTGGTCGCCGGTGCGCGATTTCCGCTTCCGCGGGTCGTACCAGCGCGCGGTGCGTGCGCCCAACGTGATCGAGCTGTTCTCCAGCCAGCAATTGTTCGAGGTCGAACTGACCGAGAATGCCAATGGCTCGTTCGATCCGTGCTCGGGCGCGGTGCCGATTGCGACCTTCGCGCAATGCGCCCGTACCGGCGTGACGGCGGGCCAATATGGCAACATCGTCGACAATCCGGCCGGCCAGTTCAACTCGCTGATCGGTGGCAATCCGGCGCTCGATCCGGAAACCGCCAAGACGCTGTCGCTGGGCGCGGTGTTCGAACCGCGCTTCGTGCCCGGTCTCGTCATCTCGGTCGATTATTTCGACATCAAGGTCGAGAACCTCGTCGGCAGCGTCAATCCGAACCTGTCGATCGCCAACTGCCTGGCGAATGGCGACCCGTATTTCTGCAGCCTGATCCAGCGCAGCCCCGACAGCGGATCGCTGTGGCAGGGCGAGAACGGCTATTTCCGCCGCTTCAACGTCAACACCGGATCGCTGCAGACGAAGGGCGTCGACGTGGTCGTCGATTACCGCCTGAACCTGAACGATCTGGGCATCAACGCCGGTCGCCTCAGCTTCAACCTGGTCGGCACCTATCTCGACTCCTACAAGACGGTGCCGCTGCCCAATTCGCCGCAGGCCGACGTGTATGAATGCGCCGGTCTCTATGCCGGCCTGTGCGGTCGTCCGCGGCCGGAATGGCGCCACAAGTTCATGACCACCTGGGCACCGGCCGACCGGTTCAGCCTGACGGGGACGTGGCGTTATGTGTCGTCGGTGAAGATCGCGCAGACCAGCAGCCAGCCGGCGCTGACCGGCAGCTTCTCCGAAGTGAACCGCGAACTGGGTTCGCGCAGCTACTTCGATCTCGCCGCCGCATTCCAGGTGCGCAAGGACCTGACCTTCCGCGCCGGTGTGAACAATCTGTTCGACAAGGATCCGCCGCTCACCACCACCGCGGCGATCGAGGACGGCGGCAACGGCAATACCTACCCGCAGTTCTACGATGCGACCGGGCGTTATTTCTTCCTCAGCGCGTCGGTTGGCTTCTAAGGAACATTGCCAATGGCCGGAGGCGCGCTGTAGCGCCTCCGGCATCTTTCGTGGGTGGGGAATTGTTATGAAATTGCGTTGGTGTGCCGGTGCCGCGATGGCGCTTGTCCTCTCGTCTGCCGCCGTGACGGCGTCGGCCGCGCCCGTGACGGACGCCGACCGGGCGATGGCACGCCAGATGCTGGAGGAGGCGATCGCCATCCCGACCGCCAAGGGTCGCGGGCAGGTGCCGACGCTGATCGAGAATTATTCCAGGCGGCTGCGTGAGGCCGGCTTCACCGCCGACGAGATCATGACCGTGCCGGTCGAGATCGACGGCGAAAAGACCGCCGGGCTGGTCGTCCGCTACGCCGGGCGCAACGCCAAGGCGAAGCCGATCGCGTTCCTCGGCCATATGGACGTGGTCGACGCGCTGAAGGAAAACTGGTCGACCGACCCCTATGTGCCGACCGAGAAGGACGGATATATCTACGGACGCGGATCGACCGACAACAAGGCCGGCGTGACCGCGCTGGTCGCCAGCTTCATCCGCCTGAAGAAGTCCGGCTTCGTGCCGGAGCGTGACTTGCTGCTCGCCTTCTCGGGCGACGAGGAAAGCGGCATGATGACGACGCGCGCGCTGACCAAGCACCCGCTCGTCTCGCGTGCCGAGTTCGCGCTCAATTCCGACGCCGGTTCGGGCGCGATGGGGGAGGACGGCAAGTACCGCTTCAACATCCAGGCGGCGGAAAAGACCTACGCCAATTTCGCGATCGCGGCGAAGAATCCGGGCGGGCACAGTTCCGCGCCGCGCGCCGACAATGCGATCTATGATCTCGCGCGCGCGCTGACCAAGCTGGAGGCGCTTCGCTTCCCGGTCGAATTCAACGAGATCACCCGCATCATGGTCGCCGACATGGCGAAGGAGAAGGGCGGCGAGCTCGGCACCGCGCTGACCACGCTGATGGCGAACCCGAACGATGCCGCGGCGCGCGCCGTGGCGGAGAAATATCCGCACCAGTCGAACCTGCTGTGGACGACCTGCGTCTCCACCATGTTGCAGGCAGGCAATGCGCCCAATGCGCTGCCGCAGAATGCCACCGCCACGGTGAACTGCCGTATCTTCCCGGGCACGTCGGTGGAGGATGTGCAGAAGACGATTGCGCAGGCGGTCGGCAATGACAAGCTGACCGTCTCGCTGGTCGGCGAAGGCGTCGCGAGCCCGGTGTCGCCGGTCAATCCGGCGCTGTTCGCGCGGCTGCAAAAGGCGATGGACGCGACCTATCCGGGCGTGGCGCTGAAGCCGAGCATGTCGTCGGGCGGCACTGACGGGCGCGAGTTCCGCAGCGCCGGGATTCCTACCTATGGCGCCGGCGCGCTGGCGCTGGGCGCGGACGACAGCCGCGCGCACGGCACGGACGAACGCGTGCCGATCGCGGCCTATCTGAAGCAGCTTGATTATTGGGACTTCCTCTTGCGCGACCTCGGGGGGCGCAAGTGATCGGCCGGCTCGCGCGCCGCGACGTGCTGCGCGGGGCGGCGGCGGGCGGTGCGCTCGCCGCGCTGCCCGGCGCGGTGCTCGCCGGGCAGGGCGCTGCCCCCACGCCATCCTTCCCGCCGATCGCACCGATCAGCCGTGCCGAGCGTGAGGCCAGGCTTGCCCGGATGCAGGCCGAATTGCGCCGCCGGAATATCGGCGCGCTGCTGGTCGAGGCCGGATCGAGCCTGGTGTATTTCACCGGAATCGACTGGTGGCGCAGCGAGCGTACCACCGCGGCGGTAATCCCGGCCGACGGCCCGGTGCTGATCGTGACTCCCTTCTTCGAGGAACCCTCGATCCGCGAAATGCTCGACGTGCCGGGCGACGTGCGCGTGTGGCAGGAGGATGAAAGCCCCTTTGCGCTGATCGCCGGCTGGCTGAAGGAAAAGAAGCTCGGCGCCGGCACGCTCGCGGTAGAGGAGACGGTGCGCTTCTTCATCGTCGATGGGGTGCGCCGCCTGCTGCCGGGGCTGAAAACCGTGTCGGGCGCCGGTGTCGTCAACGCGCTGCGCATGATCAAGAGCCCGACCGAAATCGCGCTGCTACAGCGCGCCAACGACATCATGATCGCCGCCTATCGCGCCACGCACGGCCAGGTGCAGGCAGGCATGACCGGCAATGACATCAACGCCATCATGGAGCGCGAACTGAAGCGTTTCGGCGGCCAGCGCGCGTCGAGCAGCGCGCAGGTCGGCCCGGGCAGCGCGCTGCCGCACGGGTCGAAGGAGCGGCTGAAGCTGACCGAGGGCACCGTGGTGCTGATGGACTGCACCTGCAGCACGCACGGCTATGTCTCTGACATCTCGCGCACCTTCGTCTTCGGTGAGCCGACGGCGGAGCAGCGCCGCGTGTTCGGCCATATGCGTCAGGGCATGAATGTCGCGATGGACGCCGCCAAGGTCGGCGCGCCGGCCGGCAGCGTCGATGATGCGGTGCGGGCCTATTATGAAAAGCTGGGCTACGGCCCGCGCTACGCGCTGCCGGGCCTGTCGCATCGTACCGGGCACGGCATCGGGCTTGATGTGCACGAGCCGGTGAACCTGGTGCATGGCGAAACGACGCCGCTGGCGCCGGGCATGTGCTTCTCGAACGAGCCGGGCCTCTATCTGCCGGGCAAGTTCGGCATCCGCATCGAGGATTGCTTCTTCATGACCGAGCAGGGGCCGCGTTTCTTCACGCAGCCGCCCTCGTCGCTCGACAAGCCGTTCGGATAATAAGGGAGGGGGCTGAAATGCCACGTTTGAAGAGCCTGTTGGGCGGCGCTGCGGCGTTCGCCATGGTGGCGCTCGCGCCCGCGGCGATGGCGCAGGAAGAACAGTCGATGTCGCCGGCGCTGCCGAAGATCATGAGCCTGCGCGATCAGGCGCAGCTGCGTGACGCGTGGCTGGAGCGTCGCTTCGAAACCGTGCTGCCGCAGCTGATGCGTGAAAACGGCATCGACATGTGGGTGCTGATCGCGCGCGAATATCTCGAAGACCCGGTGGTCTCGACGATGCTGAACGCGACGAACCTGCGCGCGCGCCGGCGGACGATCATCATTTTCTTCGATCCGGGCGCGGGCAAGCCGATCGAGCGGCTGGTCGTCAGCAAGCACGGCATGGGCGATCTTTACACGCCCGTCTGGGACATGGAGAAGCAGCCCGACCAGTTCGCCCGCGTGCGCGAGCTGATCGCCGAACGTAACCCGAAGAAGATCGCGCTCAACATCTCCTCGCTGACCGCATTCGGCGATGGCCTGACCCACAGCCAGTATACCGATCTGATGAAGGCGCTGACGCCCGAGCAGCAGGGCCGCATCGTCTCGGGCTATCCGCTGGCGATCGGCTGGCTGGAAACGCGCACGCCGGAGGAGATGAAGGTCTATCCCGAGATCGTGCGCGTCGCCCATGCGATCATCGGTGAGGGCTTCTCGCCGGCGGTGGTGAAGCCGGGGGTGACGACAAACGAGGATCTCGTTTGGTGGTATCGCCAGCGCGTCGCGGACCTTGGCCTTGCATCCTGGTTCCACCCCTCGGTGGAGGTCACCCGCAAGGGCGTGCCGGGCGTGCTGCGCGAAAAGGCGAGCGTCATCCAGAAGGGCGACATGCTGCGCGTCGACTTCGGCATCCATTACCTCAATTTCAGCACCGATACGCAGCACGTCGCCTATGTGCTGCGCGACGGCGAGACGGATGCGCCCGCCGGGCTGAAGGCGGGGCTGCGCGACAACAATCTGGTGCAGGACGCGGTGACCAGTGAGTTCCGCGTCGGGGCGACCGGCAACGAGGTGCTCAACCGCGCGCGCGCCAAGGCGATCGCGGCGGGGCTGAAGCCGACGATCTATTCGCACCCGATAGGCTATCACGGCCATGGCGCGGGCAGCTCGATCGGCCTGTCGGAAGAGCAGAAGTTCGTGCCGACCGGCGAATACAAGCTGCGGCCGAACATCGCCTGGTCGATCGAATTGATGGCGACCAAGGCGGTGCCCGAATGGGGCGGCCAGATGGTCGATTTCAAGAGCGAGGAAGACGCCTTCTTCGACGGCAAGACCGTTCGCTACATCGACGGCCGGCAGACCAAGTTTCACCTGATCGGGGCACGCTAGATTCCCTTTGCGGCCGGCGCTTGTCGCGCCGGCCGGTCTGCGTTGTCCCATGACTGGGCTCATCCCGATTTTACGGGATGAGCCCGATTTTCTACTGGCGCGGGATCAGCAGGAATTCCTCCTGCCCGCCATCGAGGAAGCGGAAGGTACCATCCGCGGCGAGGAAGCCGTTCTCCTCGTGCATGAAACGCACCTTCTGCCCGCCCCATTCGGGCACATTGGCCTGTGCGTTCAGTTCGATCGACCAGGCGGTGTTCGGGTCGATGCGATAATCGCCGCGGCCGGGCGCCGGCTTCTGGCTTTCCCACGCGCCGATCCACGTCCCTGCGCCATGGCCGTGATGGCCGATCGGGTGTGAGTAGATCGTGCCGTCGATCTTCTCCGCCTCCACCTGCCGGCGCGCCGCGGCGAGCACTTCGTTGCCGGTGCGGCCCGGCTTCAGCGCCGCGATCGTTGCGGCGCGCACGCGGTTCATCGCCGCCATGCCGTCGCGCAGCCCCTTGGGCTCCTGCGTCTCGCCGGGCTTCAGCACATAGGCGAGCCGCTGGATGTCGGTATTAAGGCCAAGGTAGGTGATGCCGAAATCGACGTGCAGCATGTCGCCCGGCATGATGATCGTGTCACCGCGATGGCCCATCTCCTGCACGCTGAACTTGCCGCCATCGGCGCGCTGGATGGCGACGCTTGGCTGGAACCACGTGTCGAGGCCAAGCGCGTTGATGCGGTTGCGGAAGAACCAGACGACGTCATCGGAGGTGGTGACCCCCGGCGTGATGACGCGATCGGAAAAGCCCTCCTCGATGATCGCATGCGAGATGCGCGAGATCGTCGGATAGGCGGCCATTTCCTCCGGGATGCGCGTCTCGAGCCAGCCTAGCGCGAGCCGTTCGTGCGAAACGAGGCGCTTCGACATGTCCGGCCCCAGCGCACGGACGATCGCCTCATAATGGGTGGAGCTGAGCCCATCGGCGAGCGGGAAGCCCTCCGAACGATTGAGCGCGATCGTCGCGGGATTGCGCTGGCCGATGATCTTCGCGAGTTCGGCCCATTGGTCGGGCTGTTCGTCGGGGTTCCAGGAGGGCTGGAAATCGCCGACCGGATAGCGCGCGAGCGCGAGCTTCTCGATCGGCTTGCCGTCGCCGGGATCGAAGAAGACGAGGATCGTACGACGGCGGGCATGAAGCCAGGTGGCGGGCAGCATCGTCGCCATCACCGGATCTTCGTTATATTCGCCCGCGACCAGCACCCACATCTGCACCTTGTCGCGGCGCATCAGCGTCGGCAGCAGCGTGTCGAGCCGCTGCTTCAACCAGCGATCCTCCGTTTCCGCACGCCGCTCCAGCGGCAGGATCGCGGGCATCGCCCGGTCCGCGGGGCTTTGCGCGATGGCAGGTGACGTGGCGCCGATCGCCAGCGCCATGGCCAAGGTAATCATGATACTCCCCCTTTTGTTGTTCACATAGCGAACGGTTGTTTGGGAGAGTGGCTAGCGTGCCGGTTGACGGTTGGAAAGGGGCAGTCACTACCCGGAAAAACGCGCCAGGATTTTGACCGGGGCACGTTGCCGCCACCGGGGCGACGCGGCATAAGCCCGCTGACCTCTGCCACTTGCCGGAAACCCGATGCTTCAACCCTTTCGCACGCCGCAGCTGGCATGGACGCGGCGTCGCATCTTTGGGGTGGCCCTGCTGCTGATCATCACCGCGATCGCGGTCGTGATGATGAGCCTCAGAAGCTCGTCCGCGGTGGTCGTGCAGGCGACGCAGGAGATCAAGCCGGCGGTGCCCGATCTCCTCTCGACCAAGGGCGTGACCGAACCGGGCCGTGTCGATTATCGCCGGCTGGATTCGCGCATCGCGCTGTTGATGCAGGAAAAGGATTTTGTCGGCCTCGCCGTCGCTGCGGTCGAACGCGGCAAGGTGCGCTTCCTGCGCGGCTATGGTGAGACACTCGCCGGTTCGGGCGACCCGGTGACCCCCGATACGGTATTCCGCTGGGCCTCGGTATCGAAGGGCGTGGCCTCCGCCCTGGTGACCAAGCTCGCCAAGGAAGGCCGCGTCTCGCTGGAGGCACCGGTCGAGGGGCTGAACACCAGCCTGAAGCTATCGCCCGCGGGCCGCAACGTGACCGTCGCCGACGTGCTTTCGCACCGCGTCGGCATTGTGCGCAACGCATGGGACGACCGGCTCGAACAGGGCGCCGATCCCCGCGCGCTGCGCGCACAATTGGGCACGCTGCCGCTGCTCTGCCCGCCGGCCAGCTGCTACGCCTATCAGAACATCGCCTATGATACTGCGGCGGAGATCGTCGAACATGCCGCCGGCCAGCCTTATGGTGATGTCGCCCACGCCCGGCTCTTCGCGCCGCTCGGCATGACCAGCGCCAGCGTCGGGCGGCTCGGCCTGCAATCCGCACCCAGCTGGGCCCGGCCGCATCGCGGACGCACGCCGGTAACGGTCAAGGACGCCTATTACCGCGTGCCCGCCGCGGGCGGCGTCAATTCCTCCGTCAGTGATCTTGCCCGCTGGATGCTGGCGCAGATGGGGAAGGCGCCAGACGTCCTCTCGGCCGAGATGCTGCAGACGATGCACATGCCACGGGTTTCCACCCCGCCGGCCGGACGCCGGTCGGGCATGGAGCGCGCCCTGACCCAGGCCTCCTACGGCCTTGGCTGGCGCAGCTTCAATTATGCCGGCCATGCGCTGGTCGGCCATCGCGGCGCAGTGGAGGGTTATGGCGCGCTGGTGCTGTTCGATCCGGCGGAGCAGAGCGGGATCGTGATGCTGTGGAACAGCGGCTCGTACAACGCCGCGCGGCTGCAGCTGGAATTCTTCGACATGCTGTACGGCCTGCCGCCCACCGACTGGCTGGATCTGCCCGCGTCGAGGGGTCAGCAGAGGACGGCGCGCGCGGGGGCCGGCCGGGCCGGCTGAGCCCGGCAGCGGCAAAAGATCGATGATCCGCCCGCGGGACGGATCATGCGGGCGGCTTCTGCATTCCACCAGGGATGCGTTTCGCCGCCGACTCCCCCTTCAGCCTTCCATTGTTTCGCGCGGTATGGATCGCCAGCCTGTCGTCAAACTTCGGCGGGCTGATCCAGGCGGTCGGCGCCTCGTGGATGATGACCAGCCTGGGCGCCTCGGCGCAGATGATCGCGCTGGTCCAGGCCTCGACGACGCTGCCGATCATGCTGCTGTCGCTATGGGCCGGCGCAGTGGCCGACAATCTCGACCGGCGCCGTATCCTGCTCACCGCGCAAAGCTTCATGCTGATCGTGTCGGCGCTGCTCGCGATCGGCACGTGGCTGGGCTGGATCACGCCCTGGCTGCTCCTGATCTTCACCTTCCTGATCGGCTGCGGCACCGCGATCAACGGGCCCGCCTGGCAGGCGTCGGTTGGCGACATGGTACCGCGTCCGATGCTGTCGAGCGCGGTCGCGTACAATAGCATGGGGTTCAACATCGCGCGCAGCGCCGGCCCCGCGATCGGTGGCGCGATCATCGCGGCGGCGGGCACCGCGACCGCCTTTCTCATCAACGCCCTGAGCTACGTTGGGTTGATCGTCGTCATTGCACGCTGGCGCCCGAACCTGCCGCCGCGCAAGCTGCCGCGCGAGCGGCTCGGCCTCGCGATGGCGGCGGGGTTGCGCTACGTGCGCATGTCACCGTCGATCCGCATGGTGCTGGGCCGCGCGGCGCTGTTCGGCGTCGCGGCCAGCGCGATCCCCGCGCTGATGCCGATCGTCGCGCGCGACCTGATCGGCGGTGGGCCGCTGGTCTATGGCCTGTTGTACGGCGCGTTCGGCGTCGGCGCGGTCGGCGGCGCCTTGGCGTCGCGGCGCTTGCGGATGCGCATGGCGACCGAGGGGATCGTGCAGATCGCCGCGCTGGCGCTCGCCGTCGGTGCCGCAGTGACCGCTGCGGGCATCTTCCTGCTCGCCTTGCCCGCCCTCGCGCTGGCGGGCGCTGGCTGGGTGCTGGCGCTGTCGACCTTCAACGTCAGCGTCCAGCTCGCCTCGCCGCGCTGGGTCGTCGCCCGCGCGGTCGCCTTGTACCAGATGGCGGCGTTCGGCGGCATGGCGGCGGGCAGCTGGCTGTTCGGATCAGTGGCCGGCACGCACGGCGTCGCCATCGCGCTGCTGAGTGCGGCGGGGATCCAGTTGCTCAGCGTCCTCGCCGGCGCGATCCGCCGCCTGCCGGAGATCAGCCAGCTCAACCTGGATCCGGCGAACACCTGGCGCGAACCCGACACCGCCGTACCGGTGGAACCGCGCACCGGGCCCGTCGTCATCACGGTGGAACATCGCATCGCAGAGGCAGACATCCCCGCCTTCCTCAGCGTGATGAGTGAACGTCGCCGCATCCGGCGGCGCGACGGCGCGCGCGACTGGACGTTGATGCGCGACCTTGCCGATCCGCAATTGTGGATGGAGCGATTCCACTTTCCGACCTGGCTCGAATATGTGCGGCACAATGAACGGCGTACCCGCGCCGATATCGCCAACAGCGATGCGCTGCACGATCTGTGGCTGGATGCGCAGCCATCGGTCATCCACCGCTGGATCGAACGGCAGACGGGATCGATGCCGGGCGCCGGTGCGGACGACGCCCGCGCGTTCGACGCCGTGACCGATCCGTCGCGGTCAAGCTGACGGGCGGCGGCGTTCCTTGTCGATGCGCTTGCGGCGCCGCACCAGCATCGGCAGCGCGAACAGATAGACCCCCGTCGCGCCCATGAAGATCAGCGCGATCCCCGATCCGAACGACAGCACATACTTCGCCCAGTCACCCATGAAGCTGAAATCGTGGATCGTCTCCAACAGGTCGGAGGTGCGATAGCCGGTGTCGACCGCCGCCCCGCTCGTCAGGTCGACCTGCACTTCATGCCGCGACTTCAGGATCACTTTTGCGATGCCATCCTTGGGACGCACATCGATGCGGTCGATGTCCTTCCACGTCACCCCGGCATGCGCGGGCAGCGCGTTCACCGATGTGACAAGCGACGCCAGCGATCGGTGAGGCAGCCCCGGCGCAATGCCGTCCCGCGTTGGCGGCTGCAGGAAATCCACATCCTTCTTCAGCGCCAGCAGCGACCCGGTGATTGCGATCACGAACAGGCTGATCCACAGGGCCGGCGACAGCCAGTAATGGATCTTGCGCAAGAGACGCTGGGCGGACATCGGGCTCTCATACCGGCTGCGTCGACGCGGCCAAGTATGTTGAACGCTGGCAATGTAACTTTTCGTGTCTCGCGGCGCATAAGCACCAAAAGACAAACAAGTCTTGGTTCGACTTAACCAAAACCTATGGATGACGCATTGAATTTTGGCGAGACAGGCTCAACGCTTCTCGCCTAGCTTGCCGGCTTCGGAAGCGGGGGCGGATGAAGCAGGGGGGATTGCCAAGTTGCGCCAGCGCGCGCGCGGTGTCGCGCGACGCTGGCCCGTGTCCCAGGCGCACTCGCCATGCCCCCGTTCATCGATTACGACACCTTCACCGGGCGCCGAAGCACCGTTTTCAGCACGAAACTGGAATTGATTCGCGACAGCATCGGGATGCGCGACAGCGTGCCGAGCATCGCCTGATAATGTTCGAGGTCGTCCACGACGACACGTACCAGATAATCATAATCCCCCGTCATCTGATAGCAGTCGGTGACTTCCTCCACGTCCTGGATGTTGCGTTCGAATATGGTCAACGCCTCGTCCGACTGACGATCAAGCGTGATCGAGATCATCGCTTCGATCGCACCACTCAGCCGCCGCTCGTTCAGGCGGGTGGTATAGCCAAGCACATAGCCTTCGCTTTCGAGGCGGCGCACGCGGCGCAAGGTGGGTGTCAGCGAAAGCCCGATTTCGTCCGCCAGATCGCGCCAGGAAATCCGCCCGTTATTGGTCAGTATCTGCAGGATGCGCGTGTCGAATGCATCCAGCTTTGCCTTTGTTGCCATTCTGCTGTCCCCGTTGGCCCGCTTTTTCACGGATCTTCGTCAGGGACGCTTACACACACAGGCTCATACCGCAATTCGATCGCGTGCCTTTGTCGCGGCGATCTTGTTCTTTTTCTTTCGGAGGATCGCTCATGAAAAGACGCCTGATTTTCGCCTTGTTGCTTGCCGGCACGCCGTTGACGATACTGCCGCAGGTTGCGGTCGCGCAGGAGGCGAAGGCCGCCGCGCAGACGCCGTTCGCCGGGATGCAATATCGCCTGATCGGCCCGTTCCGCGGCGGGCGCGTCAGTGCGGTCGCCGGCGTGATTCAGGAACCCGATACCTTCTACCAGGGCGCGTCGGGCGGCGGCGTGTGGCGTACCGAGGACGGGGGCAACAGCTGGCAGCCCTTGTGGGACAAGTTGCACGAGGCATCGCCCTCGATCGGTGCGATCGTGGTCGCGCCGTCGGACCAGAACGTCATCTACGTCGGGACTGGCGAAGCGAACATCCGCGGCAATGTCATCACCGGCAACGGCGTCTACAAGTCCACGGATCGCGGCAAGACGTGGCAGTTCGCCGGCCTGCGCGACAGCCAGGCGATCGGCCGCATGGTCGTCCACCCGACCGATCCCAACACGGTGTTCGTCGCGGCGCTCGGCCATCCGTTCGGCGATAATCCGGAACGCGGCGTCTATCGTACCCGTGACGGCGGAAAGACGTGGCAGCGCGTGCTGTTCGTCGACCAGAAGACTGGCGCGATCGACGTGCAGATGGATCCCAACGATCCCAACACGCTCTGGGCCGGGATGTGGCAGGTCCACCGCAAGCCGTGGACGATGGAAAGCGGCGGGCCCGGCAGCGGCCTCTATCGCTCACGCGACGGCGGCACGACGTGGGAGAAAGTGACCGGCAACGGCCTTCCCGCGGGCATTCTCGGCCGCATCGGTGTCGCGCCATCGGCGGATCCGAAGCGCGTCTATGCGCTGATCGAGGCGGCGGAGGGCGGGCTGTTCCGCACCGACGATGGCGGCGCAAGCTGGCAGCGGATCAGCGATCGCGGCGATTTCCGCCAGCGCGCCTGGTATTACACCCATGTCATCGCCGACCCGAAGAACAAGGACAAGGTCTATGTCCTGAACGTCAACGCCTACAAGTCGGAGGACGCGGGGAAGACGTTCAAGACCATGCCGACCTTCCACGGCGACAATCACTCGCTGTGGATCAACCCCAACGACACCGATCGCATGGTGGAGGGGAATGACGGCGGCGCAAACGTGTCGGTCAACGGCGGCGCCAGCTGGACCACCGGCATGAACCAGGCGACCGCGCAATTCTATCACATCTCGGTCGACAAGCAGGTGCCCTACCGCATCTATGGCGCGCAGCAGGACAACAGCACCGTGTCGATCGCCAGCGGCAATGTGCGCGGGCCGATCGGGCAGGAAAGCTTCTACGCGGTCGGCGGGGGCGAAAGCGGCTATGTCATCGCCGATCCCAAGAACCCCGACGTCACCATCGCCAACAGCTATGGCAATTACGTCACCCGCTACGACCACAAGACCGGGCAGCTGACGCCAATCGGCCCCTTCCCGCGCGAGGCGATGGGCTGGGCCGCGAAGGACCTCGAGCATCGCCCGCAATGGACCGAGCCGCTTCTCTATTCGCCGCACAACCCCAACGTCCTCTACAATGCGACGGAGGTGCTGTGGCGCACCGACAATGAGGGGAAGAGCTGGACCAAGATCTCGCCCGACCTCACGCGCAACGACAAGTCGAAGCAGCAATCCTCGGGCGGCCCGCTGACCAAGGACAATACCGGCGTCGAATATTACAACACGATTTTCAGCGTGAATGAATCGCCGGTGCAGAAGGGGCTGATCTGGGTCGGCACCGACGACGGGTTGATCCACGTCACCCGCGACGAAGGCGGCAGCTGGGAGAATGTGACGCCCAAGGCGATGCCCGAATGGGCGACGGTCAACATGGTGGAGCCCGATCCGCGCCGCCCGGGCACGATGTACGTGTCGGCGGACCGCCACCGCCTCGACGATTTCAAGCCCTATGCCTTCCGCACCGACGACTATGGCAAGACGTGGACGTCGATCACCAACGGCCTGCCGGCGGACGCCTATATGCACGTCATCCGCGCCGATCCGGCGCGGCCGGAGCTGCTGTATGCCGGCACGGAGAACGGCGTGTTCATCTCCTTCAACGGCGGCAAGCAATGGCAGCCGTTCCAGATGGGCCTGCCGCGCAGCCCGGTGCATGACCTTGCCATTGCCGGCGCCGGAGATCTCGCGGTGGCGACGCACGGCCGCTCCTTCTGGGTGCTCGATGATCTCAGCGCGGTGCGGCAATGGTCGCCCGACATTGCGAAGAAGGACGTCCACCTCTTCCAGCCGCGCGACACGATGCGCATCCTCTACACCGGCTATGGCAATGGCACGGGCGGCCCGACCGGCACCAATCCGCCGCAGGGGGTGATCATCTATTACCACCTGAAGGAAGGGCAGGCAGAGCCCAAGGGCGCCGGCAAGGCCGACGCCAGCTATGCGCCGAAAACCACCGATGCGCCGTCGACGGCGGGTGCGACGGCGACCGGTGCGGTCAAGCCGCCGGTCGACAATGGCATCAAGCTCGAGATCCTCGATGCGACCGATCGCGTGATCCGCACCTATCCCGCCGTCGAGGCGCCGGGCGCTGATGACGGCGAGGAAGAGGAAGGTCGCGGCCGCAAGCCGGCGAAGCTCACCCGCAATGCCGGGATCAACCGCTTCGTCTGGGATTTCCGCGAAGAAGGGCCGGTCAAGGTGCCCAAGGCATCCTTGTGGCGCAACGCGCGCGGCGGGCCAGTGGTGCTGCCCGGGCAGTATAAGATCCGCCTCACCGTCGACGGCAAGAGCCAGGTCCAGCCGGTGACGATCACGCCCAACCCGAACCTGACGGTGACGCAGGCCGAGCTGAAGCAGCAATATGATCTGGTCTCCGCGATCAACCGCGACTTCAATCGCGTGCAGACCGCGGTACTCGAACTGCGCGCGCTGCATCAGCAGCTGGGTGACGTGCGCAAGGCGGCGGCCGGCAAGCCGGCGCTGGTCAGCGCCGCCGATGCGGTGGAGGCAAAGGCGACCGCGGTCGAGGATGTGCTTATCCAGGTGAAGAACGTCGCCCCGCAGGATCCGCTCAACTATCCGATCCGCCTCAACAACATGCTGATCTCGCTCGCCAGCACCGTGTCGCAGGGTGACACCGCGCCGGCGCAGCAGCACCATGAGGAATATGCCAAGCTGAAGGCAGTCGCTGATCAGCAGCTTGCCGCATGGGAACAGATCAAGGCAGGCGACCTCGCCCAGCTCAACGGCCAGCTGTCACAGCAGGGCGTCGCGCCGGTGAAGCTGGTCGCGAGCGTCCAGCTGGAACGCGACCGGGCGGAGGCCCTCGCCAGCTGGATGCCCGAGGACGAGCAGGTCGGGATGGAGCACTAGGCGCGCAACAAGGCGGCCGGGGTGTGGTGCTGCCCCGGCCGTTCGCCGTTGAGATTGGGGACGGAGATAATGTCGGTGAGCGTAAGAATGGGGGGCGGCGCGTTGCTGGCGATGATGCTGGCAACGACCGCCATGGCGCAGGACGGGCCCGATCCGACCGGCGACATCGTCGTTTCCCTGCCGCAGGGGCGGGCTCCGCAGCCGCTCGAAACCCGCCATGTCCTTGATGCGCGCGACATCGCGCTGGTCGACGCGGTGGCGGCAGACGAGATCCTGCGTCGCCTGCCGTCGGTCTATGTGCCGGTGAACTCGCGCGGCGAGGCAGTGGCCTTTGTCCGCAATGCCGCCGAACGGCAGGTGGCGCTATTCTACGATGGCGCGGCGATCAACGTGCCGTGGGACAACCGGCTGGACCTCAGCCTGTTTCCCGCCGCGCTCGCCGGCCGGGCGCAGGTGGCCGCCGCGCCGCTCGCGCCGCTTTACGGCGTCAGCGCCTTGGGGGCAGTCAGCTTCACCCCGCCGCGTCCTGCCTATGGCCATGTCCGCGGCATGATCGGCAGCGGCGGCTTGCGTGAGGTGGAGGCGGTCGCGCCCTTCACCCGCGGCAGCACCGATGTGATGATCGGCGGCAGCTACGCCACCCGCGACGGGGATACGATCGCCGATAATGCCGATCTGCCCTTCTCGCAGCGCGGGGCCCTGCGCACCAACACCGATCGCGAGATCGCCAGCGTGTTCGGCCGCGTCGGCACATCGACCGGCGATCATCTGCTGTCGGTCACCGCCTTTCACGTCAATGCGAACAAGGGGATCGCGCCCGAGAGCGATCGGCCCGACGGTGCGCGCTTCTGGCGCTACCCGACGCTCCAGCACTCGTTCGTGTCGGCCAACGCCGGGCTGGTGCTCGGGCCGACCACCGCGCTCGACCTCGTCGGCTGGTACCAGCGGTTCCGCCAGACGATCGACAGCTACACCGACGACACCTACACCGTGCGCAATTCGCAGGAGGCCAATCGCGACGATACCGTCGGCGCGCGCCTGCTGCTGACACAGCAGCTCGGCCGCACGCGGATCATCGCCTCGGCCAATGTGCTGGATTCGCAGCATGACCAGCGTGACACGACATTCACGCGCGGCCAGCCGCCCGCGCTGCTCCCCGCCTTTCTCCGCTATCGCCAGCGCAACTGGAGCTTCGGCCTCGATGCCACCACCGCGCTGACCGATGCGATCACTGGCGAGATCGGCCTCGGCTACGACCGGGTCTATTATCTGGAAACCGGGGACAAGCCCGACACGCCCGATGCCAAGGGATGGACCGGCCGGGTGGGGCTTTCCTGGGCCCCGGCCGAGGAATGGCGCATCCGCGCGGCGGTCGGCCGGAAGATCCGCCCCGCCACCATGCGCGAATTGTTCGGCCAGG
Source organism: Sphingomonas olei (assembly GCF_045369765.1). Classification (NCBI taxonomy): domain Bacteria; kingdom Pseudomonadati; phylum Pseudomonadota; class Alphaproteobacteria; order Sphingomonadales; family Sphingomonadaceae; genus Sphingomonas; species Sphingomonas olei. The sequence goes on along the minus strand of NZ_JBIQEU010000007.1, from coordinate 72,368 downwards.
CGCTCAACCGCTTCCTGCTCAATCCCGATCTGCAGCCCGAACGCATCGTCAGCGCCGATCTTGGCGCGGAATGGCGCAGCGACGCGGCCGGCGCATCCGTCGCGGGCTTCGTGCAGGATCTCGACGGGACGATCGACCAGCGCAACGTCGGCCGCCTGCGCCAGCGGATCAACCTCATTGGCTCGCAGGTGATCGGCGTGGAGGCGACCGCCTATTGGCATCCCGCCCCTGAATGGACGCTCGGCGGCAATGGCACCTTCGCCCGCTCGCGGCGCAAGGGGACGACCGGCGACCAGACCGATCGGCTCGCCGAAAAGCCGGACGTGATCGGCCGGATCTATGGCGATTACGACGGCCAATCAGGGTTCGGCGCGCTGGCGGAGGTGCTCTACACCGGCCGCGCCTATTCGGCCGATGCGGACGGCGTGCTGGTGGCGCTGCCGCGATCAGCGTCGGTGAACGTCAGGATGAGCCAGCGCGTGCGCTTCGCCGGGGTCGCCGCCGATGTGTTCGCGCGTGGAGACAATCTGTTCGATGATCGGATCGTCCCGCAGATCGGGTTGCCCGCGCCGGGCAGAACGCTCCGAATCGGCCTTACCATCTCAGGTGGATGAAGAAGTTCCAGGAACTTAGACGTTTCGCGCTAACAACAACTCGTATCCTAGGACACTAAACCTCAAAAAAATGTTCGGCGCTGCAACATTTAGGATTGCGTTCGGCGCTTCGCGACAGTTTTATGTCTTTTAAAGAAAGGGGCGGCGCGGCTGGCAGGTGAACGGCTTGGCGGACTGGCGCACGCTTTCGATCGGAACAGGGACGCAGATCAAACCAAACCATTCGGGTTCTAGGGGGGCTCAAAGATGACGACGGGTTCAACGCGGTGTTTCCGCGGACGATGGCTGCTGCTTGGCGTTTCGCTGCTGGCCGCCTCCACCTCCGCACTCGCGCAGCAGGCCGACGTGCCCGCCGTACCGACGGCTGAGCCGGAGGCGGCGGACACCAGCAGCCCCGGCGACATCGTCGTCACCGCGCTGAAGCGGGCGACCAGCCTTCAGCAGACGCCGCTCGCCATCTCCGCCGTCACCTCGGAATCGCTGGTGGCGCAGGGCATCACGGATTCGCAGGAGCTGACCCGCACCACGCCGAACCTCATCATCAATGAAAATGCGAACGGCGGCAGCCGTGTCATCATCCGCAATCTCTATGCGCCGGGCGAGCCACTCGTCGGGCTTTACTATGACGAAACGCCGATCACCGGCACCAGCGGCGTCAGCAACGACGCCGGCGGCACGCAGCCGGGCATCCGCCTGTTCGACGTCGAGCGCGCCGAGGTGCTGCGCGGCCCACAGGGGACGCTCTACGGCGCCAGTTCGATGGGCGGCACGATCCGCCTGATCTTCAACAAGCCCGATCTCGACGATTTCGAGGGCGCGGTGAATGCGCAGGTCAGCACCGTCAGCCACGGCAGCGGAGCGGGGGCCAATATCGACGGCGTCGTCAACGTGCCGATCGTCGAGGATGTGCTTGCGGTTCGCGCGGTGGGCTATTGGGATCGCACCGCCGGCTTCCTCGACAACAGCGTGCTGGGGCTGAAGGATTACAACAAGAACCGCAGCTACGGCGGCCGCCTGCTGCTGCGCTTCCGCCCGATGGAGAATCTCACCATCGACGGCATGGCGGTCTATCAGGATCGCGACGGCTTCAACCCGAACTGGAACCTCACGCGTGAGCAGCTGTTCGGCCGCCGCTTCGACCAGGACCTGCGCACGCAGACCCCGCAATCGGACAAGTTCCAATTGTACAGCGGCACGCTCAACTGGGATTTCAGCTTCGCCACGCTGACCGCGATCGCCTCCTATTCGAAGCGCGATCTGGCGGTGAATTTTGATTACGCGCCGTTCTTCAGCCGCTATTTCACCGGCAACATCGCGGCCAATCGCGTGCCCGGCTATGGCAATTTCGCCAATGACTGCAATCGCGGCCTGATCGGCGGCGCCAACGGCTGCTCGCCGGAGGAATATCAGCGCTTCGTCACCAGCTGGGGCAGCCTGACCGCCTATCAGCCGCAATCGACCAAGACGTCGACGCAGGAAATCCGACTTGCCGACGCGCAACATGCGATCAAGTGGACGGTGGGTTTCTTCCACAGCAATCGCGACAATTTCACGCGCAGCCTGCTCAATACGGTCGATCCCGCGACTGGGCGGCAGCTGTATCCCAGCGGCTATTCGAACGCGCCCTACGGCTTCGGCTCGACGACGCAGCTCGATCGCACCATCGCCGACACGCTGAAGCAGATCGCCGTGTTCGGCGAGGCGACGTGGCAGGTGAACGACAAGCTGGAGCTGACCGCCGGCGCGCGCTGGTTCGAATATGAAAAGAGCACCGGGGCCGAGGTCATCATTCCCAATTATGTTGCGGGCAACGTGCGGCTGCCGTTCTCGGAGCTGTCGGGCAAGGAGAACGGCACGCTGCTGAAATTCAACGCCAGCTACAAGTTCAGCCGCGACGTGATGCTCTACGGCCTCGCCTCGCAGGGCTATCGCCCCGGCGGCGTCAACCAGACGCTGGGCCTGCCGAGCTACGCCACCACCTATGATTCCGATCAGCTGTGGAATTACGAGGTCGGCCTCAAGACGTCGCTGTTCAACCGCAAGGTGACGCTGAACGTCGACGTGTTCCAGATGGACTGGAGCAACGTGCAGATCTCCGCATCCTACCAGGGCGCGTTCGGCTTCATCACCAACACGCCCAGCGGCACGCGCATCCGCGGTGCAGAAATGGATGCGGCCTATTACCCGATCGACGGCCTCGCGCTGCGCGCCTCGGGCAGCTACACCTCGGCGAAATTGCAGGACAACATTTCGCTGCCGTCGGGGATCAACCTGTGCACCGGCGCGCCGCCGTACCTCGGCTGCGCGGTGCTGGCGGGGATCGGGCGCAAGGGCAATACCGTGCCTTATTCGCCCGAATGGACCGCGCAGGGGTCGGCCGATTACACCCAGCCGATCGGCAACGACATGGAGATCTTCTACCACGGCAACATCAGCTACCGCAGCTCCTCGTGGACGGTGTACGATCGCACCGCGCCGAACATCACCGCGGCGGGAATGGAATTGCCCGGTTTTGCCACCGTCGGCCTTCGTTTCGGCGTGCAGAAGGGGGACCGCTGGGGCCTCTATGTCTTCGCCAACAATGTGTTCGACGTGATCGGCGCGGTGAACAAGACGACCAGCGCGACCAGTTCGGTGCTCGCCCCGGTGGTCAGCAACGGCGTGACCTATCCCAGCGTCTATGTCACCTCCAGCCCGCCGCGCGTGATCGGCCTCAGCCTGCGTACCCGCTTCTGACGGGTAACGCTTGAGGGATCGGGCCTGACGGATCGGCTGCCGGCGCCACAGGGCGCCGGCAGCCTTTCTTCCTAATTGTCGCTTTCGGTTTCATCCTCAGTGGTGTCGGCGATGTTGAGGATCGCGCCGTCTCCGCCGCTGCGGTAGGCGGCCAGTTCGGTCTTGGTCACCGGCCCCAGCAGCGCATCAAGCTCGGCCGTGATCGCGTCGATCGCACCGCGCAATTCGGTGTAGCGCGCGGCGGCATCGGGCGGCACCTTCTGGTCGCTGCCGTTCAGCTGATTGTAGAGATATACGACATGCGTCTGCAGCCCCGGCTGACTGTAGCGGATCCTGGGCGTGATCAGCCGCTGCGCGATGCTGCCCAGCGCCTCTTCGCGCCTGGCATCGGGTTGCTTCGCCAGCGCGGCCTGCGCCTGGGTGACGCGCGACACCGCCAGGTTGGTGTCGTGCACCAGCTTCAGCGTGCGCTGGTTGTGCTGATATTGCGCCACCAGATCGGCGTTGGTGATCCCGCTCGCCAGGATGCGGGGATCCTCGACGATCTCCAGCGGCTGGCGCGTGGTGACGCCGCCCGCGACCATCTCCACGGTATAGCTGCCCGGCGGCACCATCGGCCCGGTCGGCGCGCGGCGGCCGCCGCTGGCCGGCGCACCATCGGGCGTGCCGGCGGTGCGCAGATCCCAGATGAATCGGCGCATCCCCGGCGTCGCATCGAGGCGCGTCGGATAGGTCGGGCGATAGCGGCCCAGCCCATCGTCATCCGCGCCGCCGCCTCCCGGTGTCGCGGCCTCCCCGGTATCGCTGGTGAAGCGGCGAACCACCGCGCCCGCCGCGTCGCGGATGGTGAGCACCATCGGCGTGGCGGTCGTGCCCGGAGCGATGAAGTAATCGATCTGCGCCCCCGGCAGGATATGCTCCGGCCCGACATTCGGGTCCGATCCCTTGTCGCCCGATGCGTTGATCCGCACCGCGCGCACCGGCTTGTAGAGGCGCGTCGTATCCAGCGTGCCGTCGGTCGGCAGCTGCCGCAGCACGCTGAGGTTATCGAGGATGTAGAAACCGCGGCCCTGCGTCGACAGCACCAGATCGCCATGCGCCAGCCGCAGGTCGGTGACCGGCGTCGCCGGCAGGTTCAGCTGGAAGTTCTGCCAGCGTGCGCCATTATCGAACGACACGTACAGGCCATACTCCGTGCCGGCGTAGAGCAGGCCGGGGCGTTCCGGATCCTCGCGCACCACCCGCGTCGGCTCGTCCGGGGCGATGCCGTTGCGCCCGTCGGTCAGCCGCGTCCACGTCTTTCCATAGTCGCGCGTCGCATAGATGTAGGGCGCGAAATCGCCCATCAGATAGCGGTAGATCGCGGCATAAGCGGTGCCCGGTTCGCGCACGCCCGGCTCGATATTCTGCACCCGGCCACCCTGCGGCAGCCCCTTGGGCGTGACGTTCTGCCACGATTTTCCGCCATCCTGCGTGACATGGATCAGCCCGTCGTTCGATCCGGCCCAGATCACGCCCGGCCGCACCTTGCTCTCGCGAATGGCGTAAAGCGTCGAATAGACTTCCTCGCCCGTCGCATCGATGGTGATCGGGCTGCCCGAGGCGAATTGCTTGTCCGCCGGGCGCCAGGTGAGGTCAGGGCTGATCGTCTCCCACGTCATGCCGCCGTCGCGCGAACGGTGGACGTATTGCGACCCGTAATAGACGGTGTTCGGCTCGACCGGCGATACCTCCATCGGCGCGGTCCGCTGGAAACGATAGCGCAGGCGATCGGGATCGTTGCCGTACAAGGATTCACTGCCGATCCAGAACCGCTCCTCGTTGAAGTTGGTGCGCATGTCCATGCGGCTGAACTGCCCCTTGCACGCGCCCCAGACGATGTTGGGATCGTCGGGCTTGGGCATGATGGGGCCCGTCTCGCACCCCGGGCCGACGCGATAATCCTGCCCGTCGCCCAGCGCGAGCGAGGGGACGATCACGGTCGTATTGTCCTGCTGCGCGCCATAGAGGCGATAGGGAAACTGGTTGTCGACCGCGACCTGGTAGAGCTCGGCCGTCGGCTGGTTGCTCTGCACGCTCCATGTCGCGCCGCCGTCCAGCGAAACATTGGCGCCGCCGTCATTGGCCTGCACCATCACCTTGGGATCGGCGGGGTTGATCCACACGTCATGGTTGTCGCCATGCGGGGTGGGGCGGGTGGCAAAGGTCTTGCCGCCGTCGAGCGATTCAAACCATCCCTCGTTGCCGACGAACACGCGCTCGGCATTGCTCGGATCGACGCCCACCGTGGTGTAATAGAACGGCCGGGTGACGAGTTTCCCGTCCCCGTTCACCAGCGTCCATGTCGCGCCCGCATCGTTCGACCGGTACAGGCCCTGGCCCGGCTTCGCCTCGATCAAGGCGTAGAGCGTGTCGGGCGCCGCGGCGCTGACGCCGACATTGGCGCGCCCGAACAGGCCGGTGGGTAGGCCGCCGCCCAGCTTCGTCCAGCTGTCACCGCCATCGACCGATTTGTAGATGCCGCCTTCCTTGCCGCCGGAGATGATCGACCACGGCTGGCGAAGCCCGTGCCACATCGTGGCGTAGAGCACCGCCGGGTTGCTCGGGTGATATTCGACATCCGCCGCGCCCAGCCGTTCGTTGAGGAAGAACACCTTCTTCCACGTGCGCCCGCCGTCGCGCGTGCGATAGACGCCCCGATCCTTGCTGTACGCGAACGGATTGCCGCTCGCCGCGACGAACACTTCATCGGGGTTGATGGGATTGACGCGGATCGTCGCGATCTGGCCGACATCGGGCAGGCCCATGAAGGTCCAGGTCTTGGCGCCGTCGACCGATTTGTAGATGCCGCGCCCGATCGACACGTTGCTGCGGATCTTGGACGATCCGGTGCCGGCATAGACGATGTCGGGGTTGCTGTCGGCCACCGCAACCGCACCGATCGGGCCGACCCTGATCTGGCCGTCGGTGGTGTTGACCCATTTGTGGCCAGCATCGGTGGTCTTCCACACGCCGCCGCCGACCGTGCCCATGTAGAAAGTGCGCGGCTGCGTCGGCACGCCCGTCACGGTGGTCACGCGCCCCCCGCGCCACGGCCCGACATGGCGATAGCGCAGGCCCGACCATTGTTTGGCGTCATAGGTCTGCGCGCTGGCGGCGGCCTGCGTCCGGGCCTTCCCCTGCGCGCTGGCCACCTCCGCGATGCCGCCCAGCATGGTGCCCGCAGCGAGCAGCGCCAACGTATATTTCATCTTGTTACCCCCGAGATTCAGAAAACAGTCATGACGGTGCACGGCGACCCTGTCCAAACATGATGCCGCGCCGCTTGGCCTATCCCGGCCAGCAGCATCGCGCCGCCGGCCGGGGATCGGCGCTCAGCGGCTCATTTCAGGTCGAACCGGATGCCCAGCCGGAACGTGCGACCGAGATAGTCGAAGAACGTCTGGTTGATGCCAAGGTCGACGTTGGATGTGTCGGACGGCCCCTTGCCGACGGGTGCCGGATCGCGATTGAACAGGTTCGCGACCCGCAGATACAGCTGGCTCTTCGCGCCGCCGATCGGCAGGTCGTAGGCGAAATAGGTGTCGACGTAGAAGGCGCCGTCCACCCGGTTGTTCAGGATCGTCCGGTTGATCGTGTTGCTCGCCGGGCAGTTGATCGCGCACTCCACCCAGTCATTGTTGTACACGCCCGCGCTGATCCCGCGCCCGATCACCTGCATCGAGAAATTGTCCAGCGCGTAGCCAAGCGTCGCCCGGTATGTCCAGTTCGGTGGGCCGCCCCCGGCGGTCTGCCCGACGGTGTCGGTCGGCGCATTGACCCCGTTCGATTCCGACGCCTCCAGATAATGGGTGGCGATGCCGCGGAAGCTGACCGTGCCCGGCAGCGTGGCGGACACGTCGGCCAGATCGAACTGATAGCTCAGCTCGAAATCGATGCCGCGTGCGCGGTTGGACAGGAAGTTATACGGGCTGTTGGCGATCAGATATTCGCTGACGGCCGGCCCCGGTCCGGCGGTGTTGGTGAAACCGTTGCTGCCGAACGGGATGACCTGGTTGCCGATCACCGCCTGCAACCGGCGGCACAATTCGATGTTGCCGGTGAAGCAGCGATCGACGATCTCCTGCGGTCCCAGCGTCCCGATCGCGCCGTTGATCTTGATGTCATAATAATCGACCGACAGGCCAAGGCCGGGAATGAACGACGGGCGGAACACCGCGCCAAAGCCCCAGGTGTCGGCCTTTTCAGGTTCCAGCGCGAGGTTGCCGGTCACCGTCTGCGTGTAGCGGATCGACAGGTTGTTCTGCCACGGATCGCCGATCGAATTGGTGTTGCGCGCACCGCCCTGGAACAGCTCCGACAGATTGGGCGCACGGATATCGCGGGAGCGCGAGGCACGCAGGCGAAGGTCGCTGATCGGCTCCCAGCTCAGCCCCGCCTTCCATGTCACCACATCGCCGGATTCGCTGTAGCTGGTGTAGCGCGCCGCACCGTTGAACTCGATGTTCAGCGGTAGCGAGACGAGCGATTCCAGATACGCCTCGGTCACCGTGTACGATCCGATCGTCGGCGTGAAATTGCCCGAATACCAGCCGGCGGCATATTCGGCCGGCACATAGCCATCGATCTGTTCCTTGCGGCTTTCCACGCCGAACGCGAGGCCGATCGGCTTCAGCCACGGATTGGTGACATTGGTGCTGAAATTGAGCGAGGCGACGTCCTGCTGGATGCGCCGATCGGCATAGGGCGCACCCATGATGTAATCGACCGCCGCTGCCGAATTGACGCCGATCCCCATGCGGTTGAACGGCACGCACCCGGCCGCCAGCGGATCGGTGCTGCCATCGCGCGTCACGCGGCACACGATCGCGCCGGTCGCATCGCGCACCGCATCCTGCGCAAAGCCCAGCTTCACGCGATTGGCGGAGATCAGCGCTTCCTTCGCATTGGTGATGCCGCGCTGGTAATAACCGTCCCATTTCCATTCGAGCGCCAGGAGATCGAACGATCCCTCGAACCCCGCCAGGTAACGCTGGACGTTGCGGTCATAATGGCTTTCGCGGGTCGGAATGTCCTGGTTCCACGTGCCCAATGTGAAGCCGGCGCCGTTCAGCTGCGACCGGACGGCGGCGGGGATGAAGGCATTGTCGCCGCGGATCGACACATTCGCCTTGTCGGTGTGATAGCCGCCCCAGCTGTCCTGCTTGCTGCGGTTGTACGACAGCTCGGTGAACAGCTGGAAGTTGTCGAGCACGTCGAAGCTGAAGCGGCCGAACACGCTGGTCAGGTCCTCGCCCGGCTGGATCGACGTGCCGTAATAATGCTGGCTGATCTGCCAGTCGCCGCCGATCGTCCAGGGCAGGTTGTTCAGCCGGTTGTTGCCATAATCATAGCGGTTCACCGTGCCGGCCTGGCCGAAATAGGTGCCGCGCAACGGGCCGGAGGTGATGATGCCGCCACCGGTGGTGGTGTTCAGCCCCGATTGGCCGGCAACCATATATTCCGGCTGGCCGTTGCCGGCGACATAGCGCGGGTTCTGGATCAGGTGGACGCCGCGGTTCTGCCACGCGCGCGGCCCGGCGCCGCGCACGCCATCGCGGCGCACGATATTGCCGCTCAGCAACGCGCGGCCGCGCCCGTCGGCGAACTCGACCCCGCCGGTCAGCGTCGCGCGCCAGTTCTGGTCGTCGCCGTAGGTGGTCTCGCCATAGCTGACCTCGCCCTTCAGCCCCTTGTATTCGCGGTCGAGGATGAAGTTGACGACGCCTGCCACCGCGTCCGACCCATAGACCGACGATGCACCGCCGGTGACGACCTCGACGCTCTTCACCAGCCCTTGCGGGATGGTGTTCACGTCCACCGTCCCCTGCGCAATCGACCCCACCGATCGATGCCCGTCGAGCAGCACCAGCGTGCGCGTGGTGCCCAGCGACCGCAGGTTGATCGTGTTGATCCCGCCCGTGCCGCCGCTCAGCACGCGCTGCGTGTTGGACGGGGTGACGCTGCCTGCGACGGAAGGGATTTGGTTGACGAAATCGGCGACGTTCGCCGGGGCGGAGGCCTGGATGTCGGCAAGGCCGATCACCGTCACCGGCGTCGGCGCGTCATAGCCGTTGCGCACGATGCGCGATCCCGTGACCGTGATCGTCCCGCCATCACCCTCGGCGGCGGCTGCCTCGCCAAGCTGGTCGGCGGCGTCGGGCACCAGTTCGGGCGTCAGATTGGGCGAGGGGGAGGGGGCGGCCGGCACCGGCTGCGCATCCTGTGCATAGGCCGCCTGCGCCCCGGTCAGCAGCATGGCGCTCAGCAAGGCGCGGCGCATCGCCCGCTTCGGCGCGGTATCGGATGGAAGGGTGGGCGCCGACAGCCAGTTCTTTACGAGAAGTTGCGACGGCGGGGAATGTTGTTCGGCGCCAGCATGTTGATAACAGGCAGACTTGCCGTCGTCGGGAACACGCCCCGACTTCAAGACAGAACGCACGAACACACGCATATGGCCCCCTATGGCTAAGGTTATGTGTTTCCCCTGCGTGGATGGAACATGCGCCTTTTGGCAGCGCTTATGATTGACGATCAGACAGGCGCATTTGATCGCCTGTCGTCGCTGTTCCTAGTTCAGTGAGGCTAACAGTCGACTTTGCACCGTCAAGCAGAGTCTAATTTGTGGGCCATGCATGTTTGGACGGCAGCCATGCGACATTGCTATGGGCTGGCGCGCTGCCAAACCATTGCCGACCATCAATGTTGCAACGTGTTGCTGGGCCGCCGCGCCCGGCCAATACTGCCGCTATCGCGCGGCAATCATGTGTGAAATCGGTAAGCGATGACCGTGATGTTGGCAAGGCTGCCAGCCGCAGCTGCCCGTGCTTCCACCTTGTAACCCGACAGGTGAAGCGCGGCAGTGCACCGCCGCCGGGATCAGGCGCTGCCCACCCCGGTGCGCGCGATGCCGATGCTCTCCCACACGTCGCCCGCATCCTCCAGGTTCAGCGCGCGGCCGATCCGGCGCAGCAGCGCGTCGGGCGCGACGATCGTGACCACTTTCCCCTTCGACAGCACGCCATCCTGGCGCAGCGCCGACAGCTCGCGCGATACCGTCTCGCGGGTGGTGGAGGCGCGTGCTGCCAGCTCGCCATGCGTGGGAAGCGCAAAGGCCCGCCCGCGCGCCAGCCGTGCGGCGCGGAGCAATTCCACATAGACGCGATACGTGGCCGGAAGGCAGGCGAGGCAGGTCAGTTGCCGCATGCTGGAAAACAGCATCGCCTCGCGTGCCCGGGTCGCACGCTCGCGCACCCAGCCGGCGCGGTGATCGTCATCCAGCCAGGCGATCTGCGTCGGCTGCTCGGCGCGATAGGAAAGCGAGAAGGCGGGGGCGGACAATGTATCCAGCGCCGGCACCACATCGCCGGCCGAAAAACGCACCAGCGGCAGCGTCGCGCCATTGGTCATCGTCAGCTCGGCAATCAGCGCACCGCTTTCCACCATCGCCGCGGCACCCCGGTCGAAACAGTCGAAGCTGTCGCCCGCCCGCACCCGGCTCGAGCGCCGCACGGCGGCCTGACTCGTGATCGCCGTCCCCTCGGGCGGCGCGGCTGGCCACGGCTCTGCGACTGGCCACGGCTCTGCGATCGGTTCGATCTGCTGGCGTGCTGCTGCCTGGGTGTTCATCGCCATTGCCCCCGCTGCGGCGACCCTCCCCCGAAGGTCGCGCTGTGCAAGTGTTGGGGAACGCTAGGGAAAGTGGTCGTGCGCGGGCCAGTCTCATTGCGTCGCAAAGTGTCGCAACATGGCGGATCGTCCCTCGATGCGTTCCTGTGCGAGCGGGGGAAGCAGCGTGGTCACCTGCGGATCATCGCGCCATCGCCGGGCGATGCGGCGGGTGAAGCCGGCGGCACCCCATTGTTCGCCATTGGCGCGCGCCCGCGCCAGCGTCGCGAGCAGCTGTGTGCGATCGCCAAAGACGCTGGCGACGAACGCCGCCCAGGAATGATCGGGATCGGCGCTCGCCTCCGCCTGGGACAGGGCGCGGGTCAGCATCACGTCGTACAGCGCGGCCGGGTTGCGCGGCGCCATCTGCTCCACGACCCGCGCATAGCTCGCGAGTTCGGGCGAGCGCCGGATCTCGGCGCGTAGTCGCAGGTGCCGGGCATAGCCTGTGCGATCCCCGCGGGAGAGGGCGATGACGCTCAGGCAGTCGTGAACGCTGGCGAGCGCGGGATAGGCACGTGCCAGTTCGCGCAGCAGCGTCTCCGCCTGTTCGTCATGTCCCGCGTTCCACAAGGCCCAGGCATAATCGGCCAGCAGATAGGGCGCGCCGGGATTCAGCGCGCGCGCGACGTCGAACTCGCGCAGCGCCGCTGCGTCCTCGCCATTGTCGGACAGGATGTTGGCATACCATTGACGCGCCAGTGCATCCTGCGGCGCAGCGGCGATCGCGCGGCGGAACAGCGCGCCGGCCCGCGCCGGATCACGGTCCCGCCAATAGGCGACGACGCCCAGCACGCGCAGCGCGGGCGCGGATTGCGGCGTCGTCGCCAGCAGCGCCTCCGCTTCGCTTTCGGCCCGTTCCAGCGCCAGCGCGTCGGGCAGCGCGCCGAATTCGCGCGCCAGCAGATATCCTTCGGCCAGCGCCGCGCGGATGGCGGGGTGGTCTGGCGCATGGTTGCTCAGGCGGGTCAGCGTCTGGATCGCGCGCTGCAGCCGCTCGGCCGACCGCGAGGCAATGTCATCGCGCGCCTCCAGCACCTGGCGGTGCATCGCCGGGGGCAGCGGCAGCGCGGCTGGGGAAGGGGCGCCGGGTGTCGGCAGAATGCCCGGCGCAAACCTGCCGAGCGCCAGCGCACCCAGGATCAGGACGAGGAAGGCCGCCACGGCGACGCTGATCCGACGCCGCCTCGACTGTTCGTGCCGGGACGTCGCTGCCCGCGGCGCCATCGCCGGTGCGGGCTCGGGCGGCCATCCGGCATCCGCGACGCGGTCAGCCGGTGGCAGGCCGGGCTCCGGCGCGCCGGCGGGGTCTGGTGGCGGCTCGGCTGGCGGCGGCTCGGCTGGGTGCGGGGCATCGCCGTCGCCCCGCACCCATGCGTCGAGCTCGCTGCGCAGCGCATAAACGGTGCGGCTCTTGCCGCCGGGCAGCGAATGGACCGGAAGCTGGCGTTCGTTCGCCCAGCGGATCACGGTGGAACGATCGCGGCCGATATAGCGCGCAATCGCCTTCCAGCCGTCCAGCCGCTCCTCGCCCCTGTCCATCCTCGCCCTGCGTCGCCCGTTCGCCTGCGGTCACCGGCAAAGCCGATGAACGGCGGCCTGCCGGCGTGTTCACCCGTTTCTAGCGGCACGCAGCGCCAGGGGAAAACAAGATAAACCATCAGGTGCAGGAGGACGAAGCATCTGTCCCCTGGTGGCACGAAAAGAAACGGGGACGGTGTTATCCGTCCCCGCAGTTCCCGCTGCCTTGGGGGTCAGAGGCGGCAGGCATCATGCCTGCCACGTCATGCAGCGGTCGATTCCGCCAGTGAATCGTCGACGACCTAGGGACTCGCGTCGATCAAAGCGCCGGGCCGCACGTCACACGAGGCGGCGGCGACGACACCATGTTCTTCGCGCCTTTGGCCCCCGCGTGCAGTGACGCCGCGCACGCTGCGCTGTGATCTTCGTCACACCATCCCTTTCCCGCCAGGCTTATGGCCCGACATCGGCGCCGCCGCGCCGGACCCGCAGCGAGGAATGACCGTCGAGTTTCAGCGCCTCGGCAACCCGGTCGTTCCAGCCATAGGGGTCGTTGCGGATCACCGGCGCACCGGCCTCGTCGAACAGCACCGTCTGGTACAGCATGCGCACCGGGATCTGCGCCGGCAGCTTGACGAAGGTTTCCTTGCCGGTCGCCCGCGCCTTGTTCCATTCGTCCAGCACGCCGCCGTCGCGGGCCAGCATCTCGGCAAAGCCAAGCGCATCGTCCACCCGCACGCAGCCGTGGCTGCGCTGCCGCTGGATCATGCCGAACATGGGCTTGGCCGGCGTGTCGTGCAGATAGATGGCATGGTCGTTCTGCATGTCGAATTTGACCAGCCCCAGCGAGTTCTTCGGCCCCGGCTGCTGGACGATCCACCCGTCCTTCCACGCCATGTTGTTGGCCTTGAGATAGCCGGCGCCCTTCTTGGCGATCTCCTTTTCCTGGATCGACCGCGGCACCGTCCAGGTCGGGTTGGCGACCAGGCGGAAGATCGGGGAGCCAAGCTGCGGCGTCTCGGTATCGGGCTCGCCCACCACCACCTTGCGGCTGTCGACCAGTTTGCCGTCGCGCCAGTAGCTGAGCCGTGCGGCGGCGACGTTGACGTCGATCCGCGTCGCCGGGGGCGTGCGCTCCAGCCAGCGCAGCCGTTCCATGTTGACCGCAATCGCGCGCGCCCGGTCGGCATCTGACATGTTGAGGATCGACAGCGCGTCGTCGCCGATGATGCCATCGGGCTCCATCCCGTAATCGGCCTGCATCGCCTTCACCGCGGCCACCATCGCCGGGGAATAGGCATTGCCGTTCGCCGCCCCCTGATCGAGATAGTCGAGCACCACCAGTTGGCGCGCGATGATCGGGATGCGTGGATCGCTGGCGCCCGGCTTGATCAGCTTGCCCGTTTCCGGAACCGCCGGGCTGGCGGTCGCATCCGGGCGGCGCAGCTCCAAATAGGATTGCGACAGGCGGCGATAATTGGCGTCCTGCGGCGCCAGGCTGTCGAGCCATTTGCCGACATCACCCGCCGCCAGCGCCCCGCGGAGACCCTGTTCCAGGTCCACCTTGGGCCGCGGTACGGTATAGACCTCATACAGTTTCGAAGGATCGGTCGCGCCGCTCGCCAGCGCCTTGGCATAGGTCAGCGCCGCCTTGGTCAGCGCGGCGTCATCCTCGCCCTCCACGGCGAACGGCATCTGGTCCAGGCCGTGTGCGGCGCGATTGTCGATCGCCTTGCGCAACTGGTCCTTTGTCTTGCTGGTCCATTTGGCCTCCTGCTGGGCCTCTGCCCCTGCGGCGCCATTTTGAGCCGGTTGATCCTGAACGCTGCACCCCGCCATCAGCGCCGCCATCGACGCTGCGATCACCCAGTTTTTCTGCACCGGCTACTCCTTTGAACCACAAAGGAAACGCACCAATGCGCCGCACGCTCCGCGCCCCTGTGGGATCTCGCAGATTGTGCGCGGTCAGATCCCGGCAAACCATTGGTAGCCGCGATCCTCCCAATAGCCGCCCTTGCCCAGCCCAAGGTGGTCGAACCGCTCGATCGCCTCGATCCGCATGACATATTTGGCCATCTTGTACCCCAGCTGCCGCTCGACCCGCAGGCGGACCGGCGCGCCATGCGCCACCGGCAGCGGCGCATCGTTCATCTCGTAGGCAAGGATGGTCTGCGGGTGATAAGCGTCAAGCAGCGAGATCGTCTCATAATAATCACCCGTGCCGTCCAGCGTCAGCTCCAGCGTGTCGGCGCAGTAAAAGGCGAGATATTTCGCCGTTGGCTTCAGCCCCGCGCGGTCGAGCAGCGGCCCCAGCCGCGCCCCCTTCCACCCGGCGATGCACGACCATCCCTCGACGCAATCGTGCCGCGTGATCTGCCGGCGAGCGGGGGCGGCGCGCAGATCGGCGAGCGACAGCGACAGCGGCCGTTCAACCAGCCCGCCGATCTCCAGCCGCCAGTCGGCAAAGCCGTTCGCCGCCAGCGCCTGATATTCCCCGCTGTCGGGCTGCGTGCTGCCATTGGCGCGGAAATCGCGCGAGATCGCGCTGGCGGGATATTCGCGCGCCAGCGTGCGATCGCCGGCCAGGTCGTACAGCGCCTGGTTCAGCCCGTCGGCGCTCGACAGCAACCGGTTGACCCCTTGCGACTGCGTCAGCCGGTCGCACCCGGCGGTCGCCAGCCCGAGCAGTGAGGCGCCGCCGCCGCGCAGCCAGGCCCGGCGGCTGATCGCTCGATCGCTCATGCCGCGCGCTCCTCCACGCTCGCCGCCGGCTCCGGCCGGATCGCAAACCATCCGGTGACCATCGACCGCAGTTCGTTGAGCGGGCCGGCCAGCACCACCATCGCGACATGCACCACCACGAACAGCACCAGCCCGCCCGCCGCCAGGAAATGCAGGAAGCGCGCGCTCTGCCGCCCGCCCAGCATCACCGTCAGCCACGGGAACAGCGCATTGACCGCCGGCGACATCGCCAGCCCGGTCAGGATCATCAGCGGCAACAGGCCGAAGACGACCGGCAGATAGGACAGTTTCTGCAGCACATTGTAGCGCCGCGCCTCCTCGCCATGCGGCAGGCGCAACCGCGCGTGATCGGCGATCGCCCGGCCGAGATGCGCCAGATCGGCGCGACCGGGGATCAAGGTGCGGCGCACCCGACCGCTCGCCAGCCCTTGCGCCAGATAAAGCATCCCGTTCAGCACGAAGATCCAGGCGAAGAAGAAATGCCAGCGTCGCCCCGCGCCGAGGTCAAGCTCCGCCGGCAACGTCGCCCAGGCCGGCACCGCGCGCGGCACCATCTGCCCGTCGGCGGTGCGCGACGCGCCCAGGACGCCGGTCGTATCAAACGTCCGGCCGAACATCCTGAGCGCGCCGCGCGCCTCGCCACTGTCATTGGTGGTGGTGACGATCGCCGCCGCCGGATCGGCGAAGTGCGACGTGTCGCCCCAGTAGAAGGCCGGGTGGGCACACAGGATCTGCAGGCCGCTCAGCAGCAGCACCAGGATGCACGCTGCATTGATCCAGTGCGTCAGCCGCACGATCGGACCATGGCGATAGATCAGGATCCGGCCCCGTCCGGCCGGTCTGTCCGCCTTCATCGCTTCGCCCTCCCGGCCGAACCTGGTTCCTCAGCCGATCACATCGGCGGCGCGGAGCCGTTGGCGCCGACCGCAACCGAATTGGTCGCCAGCCCGCCCGGCGTCATCGCCGCCGGGATGAACACCCGCGCGCCTACCTTGACCAGGGATCGCGGGCCCGGCCCGATCTGAACGATCGGTGTCCTGGGCGGCACGACGATGCGGCGGTTGCCGGTCGGATAGCTGACGGTAAAGGATCGGCCCTGCGGGCTGGCGACGACCTTGCCGACCGTGCCGTTGGTCATCATCGAGCCTTTCTTGAGGCCCCAGCCATAATGGCCCTCGCCGACCTTCACGCCCGGCGGAAACACATGCACTTCCAGCGACCGGCCAGTGCCGTCGGCCTGCGGCATTTCCGCGGTACCGATGAAACTGCCACTCTTGATCTGCTCCACCGACACCGGCTTCGTCACCTGGACGTTCCAGTCGGGCGCCAGCTTCACCGTCTCGGTCTTGCCGGCGGCGGTCTTGACGCGAAGCGCGGCGGGCGAGACGCCCGTCACGGTACCGCGCAGGAACTGCATCTGTGGTGTGGCGGCCGGATCAGCCGCAACGGGCGTCGCGGCAAACAGCACCGCACAGGCGGCGCTCATGGTCGAATAGCGCATTCGAACCTCTCCCAATGGGTGACGCCCGTGGCGCCACGATGCGGCGACGCTTTTCTCACGTCGACTCGCTTATAGTAGCGCGCGGCTAGATTGCGCACAATACAATAAGCGATGCTCCGTGCTGCGTGCTACCACGACCTTGTTGTAACAGGCCGTATCCGCTGGATAGCCGGTTCAAGCGCAGCCGGAGTCACGGATGATGGGCGAGAGGCAGATGGATCAGGACATGCATTCTGGCGGCGCGGCAGCGCTGCCGGCCGATTTCGCGTCGGAGGCGCTGAAGCTCGAATGGCAATTGTGCTTCCCGCTCTACGCCGCCTCGAACCTGCTGACCCGGCTGTACCGCCCGGCGCTCGACGAACTGGGGCTCACCTACCCGCAATATCTCGTGATGCTGGTCCTGTGGGAAAATGACCGGCAGAGCGTCAGCCAGATCGGCCGCCGCCTGTATCTCGACAGTGGCACGCTGACTCCGCTGCTGAAGCGGATGGAGGCGAACGGCCTCATCGCGCGCCGCCGCGACGTGGAGGATGAGCGCCGCGTGCTCATTTCACTGACGGCAAAGGGCGACAAGCTGCGCGACGTGGCGCGGCATGTCCCTGAAAAGATGGTGACCAACCCCGCGCTCACCCCGGAGGAGGGCGAAACCCTGCGCCGCATCGCGCGCAAGCTGGTGGAAAACCTCGCCGCCCGGCCGGAACTGTCGGGGCGCGGCGGCGCCGGCTGAGCCGCGCCGCGCCTCTACAGGTCGGGATACCGTTCCAGCAGCGCGCTGGTCACGCCATTGGTCCAGCCAAAACCGTCCTGCGTCGGATATTCGCCGCCGCCGCCGGGCTTGCGCTCCTCGACGTCATATTTCTCCAGCATCTTGCCGGTGTCGGCATAAGCGGCCGTGACCGTCCCCAGCCAGCGCCGCGCGATCTCCTTCGCCAGCGCGCGTTCGCCATTCTTCTCCAATCCGGCGATCGCGATCCATTGCAGCGGCGCCCAGCCGTTGGGCGCATCCCATTGCTGCCCGGTGCGCAGCGGCGTGGTGCGCAGGCCGCCGGGTGCCAGCAACGTGCGGCGCACCGTGGCAGCAACAGCGCGCGCCTGCTCGGGCGAGGCAGCGCCCGCGAACAGCGGATACAGCATCGCCGCGGTCACCGCCGATGTCGGCGCCTGCGTCACCCGGTCCCAATCGCCGTAGCGCCCTTGATCGGCGACCCAGAAATACCGGGTCAGCGCTGCGCGCCGCTGCTGCGCCAGTCTGGTGAACCGCGCCTGAGTCGCCCGATCCCCGGCCGCCCCGGCACGTCCCGCAATCGCCTCCTCCATGATCAGCATCAGGCTGTTGAGGTCAACCGGCACGATATCGGTGGTGCGGATCGAGGCGAGCCGCTTCGGGTCGGCCAGCCAGCGGCTGCTGTAATCCCACCCGCTTTCCGCTCCCGCGCGCAGGTGGCGATAGATCACCTCTGCGCTGCGTGACCGGTCCTCGGCGGCGGTCGCGACATCCTCGGCATAGGATTCATCGCGCGGCAGCGGGCGATCGTCCCAATATCGGTTCAGCAATGTGCCATCGGGCATCCGCACCACCCGCGCGCACGCCCCGCTCGCGTCGAGGCAGGCGGCGCCCTTCATCCAATAGGCATGTTCCCGCTTCAGCGCCGCCAGCCGCCGCGCGGCGAGCGCCGGGTCCTGGTCCTTCGACAGGTTTAGCATCAGCGCAAAGAAGGGCGGCTGCGATCGTCCCAGATAGTAACTGCGCATCCCGTTGGGGATATGGCCATAGCGTTCGATCGTGTCGGTGAAATCCGCCAGCATCGTCTCGACCAGCGGCTGCTGATCGTCGACCGCCAGGCCCAGCATCGTGAAATAGCTGTCCCAATAATACATTTCGCGAAAGCGCCCGCCCGGCACCACATAGGGCTGCGGCATCGGCAGCGCGGAGGAACCCGCGACCACCGGATCGGCGGGCCGCACCAGCATCGGCCACAGGCTGCGGATATGCTGCCTCAGATCGCCGGGCTGGCGATCGTTGACCCCCGGCACGGTGAAATTGGCCAGCACGAACGCACGCAGCGCCGCCGCATCGCGCGGTCGCTGCCGGCGGTAATCCGCCATGATCGCCGCCGGGTCACGCTTTGCCGTGGCATCGACGAAGGTCTTGCCGTCCGGGAAGATCCGCAGCGTCTGCACCGCGCGGAACAGGTCGCCATATAATGCGGCGGGGGAGGCGGGGGTGACCGAGCGCGCCGCGGCCGGCATCGCGCTCTGTCGGGCAAGGACAGGGGAGGCGGGTTGGGCGAGGAGAGCGCCAAGGATCAGTATCGTTCCAGCCGTCGCCCGCCATTGTCGCATGCCTCGCCTCGCTCCTGTCCACCGGGCCATACCGCCCCGCTCTGTAGCGGCAACGCAGCAGCACGCACCCGGTTCGCCCCACGCGTCCCGCTTCGTCCACCCGCCGCTTTGCGTTTGACATAAGTGAAACACGTTATAGGTTCTTCGCCAAAAGCGAGAGGATGCCATGGTCGTCGACTGGGCGGAAAAGCGTGCCGCGTACCAGCGGGACGGGGTGGTCCACATCCCGGGCCTGCTCGATCCCGCGCAACTCGCCGCCACGCTCCGGGCGTGGGAATGGAGTCTCGCCAACCCCACGCCGCGCAACGCCCCCGCGCTGAAGCGTCACGGCACCCCGCTGTTCTACAACGATTCCTTCCACCCCGATGTGCTCGATGGCTATGCTGAGATGCTGGAAAGCTCGCCGATCCCGGCCGCCTGCGCGCAATTATGGGGCCGCGATTCCGTCTGGTTCATCTACGAACAGGTGTTCCTGAAGGAAGGCGGCGATACCCGCCGCACCCCCTGGCATCAGGACGGCTCCTACATCCCGATGGATGGCGAGGATAATGCCGTCGCCTGGATCACCTTCGAACCGCTCGCGCGCGAGGACAGCCTGGAATTCATCCCCGGCTCGCATCGGGGCCCGATGTACAACACCTCGGCCTTCGACCCCAATGACGACACCCGCCCGATCGACGATCGCCTGTCGCTCCCCCGCCTGCCCGATGTCGAGGCGGAGCGTGACCGGCACGACATCGTCTCCTGGGCGGTCGAGCCGGGCGACGTCATCTTCTTCCACTTCCGCACCCTGCACGGCGGCGCGCCCACGCGCCCCGGCCAGCGCCGCCGCACACTGACGCTGCGCTTCTTCGGGGAGCGCACGCATTATGATCCCAAGGCGGCGAAGTCCCTGCCCAACTTCCCCGACATGGCGACCAAGCTGAAGCCGGGCGACCCGATGCGCGCGCCCGGTTTCCTGCGCCTCCACCCAAAGACGGCCGCAACCGCGTGAGCCAGCGCCGCGCCACCACGACAAGGAGAGCATCGCGATGAAGGATTTCGGCGGGAAGCTGGCGGTGGTCACCGGCGGTGGCACCGGCATGGGCCGCGAACTGGTGCGCCAGCTCGTTGCCGAGGGCGCCAGCGTCGCGATGTGCGACCTGTTCGCCGACAGCATGGCCGAAACCGTCGCGCTGTGCGAGGCGGACGGCGTGCCGCAGGGCGTGCGCATCACCAGCCACATCGCCGACGTCGGCGAGGAGGATCAGGTCACACGCTTCGCCGCCGAGGTCGCACGCGATCACCAGAGCGATCACATCCACCTTCTCTTCAACAATGCCGGCATCGGCGGCGGCGGCAGCTTCGTGCTCGACGACCGCGCCGAATGGGACCGCGTGTTCCAGATCTGCTGGTTCGGCGTCTATTATTCCTGCCGCGCCTTCTTCCCGATGCTGGAGCGGGCGAGCGAAGGGCATATCGTCAACACCTCCAGCGCCAACGGCTTCTGGGCGGCGCTGATGCCCGGGGTCTCGCAAACCGCCTACAGCGCGGCGAAATTCGCGGTGAAGGGCTTCACCGAGGCGCTGGTGACGGACCTGCGCAACTATGCCCCGCACATCAGGGCGTCGATCGTCATGCCCGGCGGCATCGGCACGCCGATCGGCCTCAATTCGCGCCGCGTGCTGGCCGGCGGGATGACTGATGTCGCGCGCCGCAAGCTGCGCCAGCATCTGAAGATGATCGGCATGGAAGGCGCCGACGCGATGGACGATGCCGCGCTGGAGGCGGCGCAGGCGATGCTCGCCAAGCGGTTCGAGGAACTCGCGCCGACCAGCGCCGCGCGCGCCGCGACGATCATCCTCGATGGCGTGAAGGCCGAACGCTGGCGCATCCTGGTGGGCGAGGATGCCGAGCGGCTCGACCGCCGCGTCCGCGCCGAGCCGGAGCGCGCCTATGACCCCGATTTCCTCGCCTACGCCGCAGAATAGCGCCGGGGCGACCTACTCAAAAAAGAACGGAGAGGCACGATGAGCAACAGCGAGACCCAGGAGGCGGTGCTCGAGGCTGATTTCGACATCGAGGCGCTGCGCGCGCGCTACAAGGCGGAGCGTGACAAGCGCCTGCGCACCGATGCCGACCGTCAGTACAAGGAACTGTCCGGCGATTACGCCCGCTACGCCGAGGAAGACCCCTATGTCGAACCCGGCTTCACCCGCGAGCCGCTGACCGATTTCGTCGAGGTGGCGGTGATCGGCGGCGGGTTCAGCGGGATGCTCGCCGCCGCGCGGCTGAAGGAAAAGGGCGTTACTGACCTGCGCATCATCGAGGCGGGCGGCGACTTCGGCGGCACCTGGTATTGGAACCGCTACCCCGGCGCGCAATGCGACATCGAAAGCTATTGCTATTTGCCGCTGCTCGAGGAGCTGAATTACCTCCCCAAGGAGAAATATTCCTACGTCACCGAAATCTACGAACACTGCCAGCGCATCGGGAAACACTACGATCTCTACCCGATCACGCTGTTCCAGACGCGCGTCTCAGAACTCGCCTGGGATGATACGGAAAAGGTCTGGGTGATCCGCACCAATCACGGCGATGCGATCCGCGCGCGCTTCGTCGTCTCGGCGCTCGGCACCGCCAGCCGCGCCAAGCTGCCCGGCATTCCCGGCATCGAAAGCTTCGAAGGGCACAGCTTCCACACCAGCCGCTGGGACTATGGCTATACCGGCGGCGACACGACCGGAAACCTGTGGAAGCTGGAGGACAAGACCGTCGCGATCATCGGCACTGGCGCCACTGCGATCCAGTGCATCCCCGCGCTCGGCCGCCATGCCAAGCAGCTCTACGTGTTCCAGCGCACGCCCTCCTCGGTCGACACGCGCGGCAACAAGCCGACCGATCCCGAATGGGCGCAGTCGCTGCAACCCGGGTGGCAGCGCGCACGGCGGCACAATTTCGCCGACATTATCGAAGGCCGCCCGTTCGAACATGATCTCGTCAACGATAACTGGACCTCGATCTTCCGCGAGGTGCAGTCCTTCGTCATCCGCAACGCGAAGACGATGGGGCCGGAGGCGGCGATCCGCCACGCCGAGGTCGCCGACTTCCGCAAGATGAACCGCATCCGCCAGCGCGTCGACGAGGTAGTGAAGGATCCCGACACTGCCGAAAAGCTGAAGCCCTGGTATCGTCAGTTCTGCAAGCGGCCGACCTTCAACGACGAATTCCTCCCCACCTTCAATCGCCCCAACGTGACCCTGGTCGACGTCAGCGAAAGCAAGGGGGTGGAGCGGATCACGCCCAAGGGCCTCGTCGCCAACGGCCGCGAGTATGCGGTGGATTGCATCATCTACGCCTCGGGGTTTGAGATCACGACCTCGTTCAAGCGCCGCGTCGGCTTCGACATCAAGGGGCGCGACGGCGTGCTGCTGCACGACCACTGGGCCAATGGGTACAAGACACTCCACGGCTTCGCGACCACCGGCTTTCCCAACTGGTTCTACATCGGCGTGTCGCAGAACGGCCTGTCGGTGAACATGACCGCGATGTTCGACGACCAGGCGCAGCACATCGCCTATATCATCGCCGAGGCGAAGAAGCGCGGCGCGACCGAGGTGGAGCCAACGCCTGAGGCGCAGGACGCCTGGGTCACGACGATCAAGAAGCTGTCGGTGGTCAACCGCGCCTATCTCGAAAGCTGCACGCCCGGCTATTACAACAATGAGGGCGATCTGGAGGGCGGCCAGGCGGGGCAGACCTATGCGCCCGGCATCAATGCCTTCAACGCCTTGCTCGCCGACTGGCGCAACAATGGCGAGCTGCAGGGGCTGGCGCTGCGCGCCTAGGGTCAGCCCAGCAGGGGCGCCGGCGCCTCGGCGCCCTCGCGCGCCATGATCCGGGGCGCCGGCGAACAGCCGCACCGCACCGGATCATGCGCGATCATGTCGCCGCTCGCGATGACGCTGAACGTGCGCTCGTCGACATAGCGGACCGGCTCGCCGTTCAGCATCGCCAGCCGGGCAGCGCCATAGCGATGGTGCTGCCCGTTGGCATCGTGCAACGTGAACACCGCGCGCTGCTCCACCACGAACAGCGGCAGGCCGGCGGCATCGGTGCAGCGGTGGCGGGCGAGTTCCTCGATCACCCGCTTATGATCCGCTGATCGGCGTGACGCTGACGATGCGCAGCAGTCGCTCGCGCCCGTCGCGATCGGGCCAGCTGATCGACCGGCCGGCGCGCATCCCGATCAGCCCGGCGCCGATCGGGGTCAGGATCGACACGCGCCCCTGCGCGATATCGGCGTCGCCGGGATAGACCAGCTCCACCATGCGCCGTGCGCCGCTCTTCTCGTCGACGAATTCGATGCGCGAATTCATCACCACGGTCTGGTCGGGCAGGTCGGCCGCATCGCACACGGTCGCGCGGTCCAGCTCGGCCAGCAGCATCGCCGCGGAGTGCGGGTGGCGGCGCTCGGCGCTCAGCGCCAGATCAAACAGCGCGTCGCATTCGGCCGCGACGAGATAGATCGGCGGCGATTCCACCGCGAGCGAGGGTTGATGGTTCATGACAGTTACAGCTTCTTCCGCTTTATCGACGGCAGGAATCCGGAACATTGCCGGGGCCTGCCCAAAGGTCTGATCGACAAAGGCCCGAACTCAGGCGGCGCGCGGCCGTCCGGAGCCCGGGCTACGGGCGCGCGGCGAGTTGCCCGGCGTGGTGGCGAAAGCGCCTGAATGTCGCGGAAGCGTACATCTTCCGAATTTGATGATCGCGGGCCGCCGAGTCAACCTTGCCCGCCGCAACGGCGCGATGGCGCGTTGGCGGCGGGGGGCGTCAGCGCGCCGCGATCAGCGCCGCCGCGACATGGTCATACATCCACGCCGTGCGCGTCGTGCCGCGGTTGGACAGGACGATCATCATTGCGTCGTCGTCGGGAAAGCGCTGGAAATCGGTGATATAGCCGTTGGTGCCGCCGGTGTGGCCGATCATGGTCGTGCCGCGCGGCACCTGGATCGCGACGCCCAGCCCGAACGCCGCGCCCGCCTTGCCGTCGGGCGGCGCAACGGGGTTGCGGATCATCTCCGCCTGCATCGCCGGCCCAATGATCTTGCCCTGGCGAAGCGCCGCATCCAGCGCGATGAAATCCGCCGCGCTCGCCCGCACCGCGCCCGCGCCCAGCTGAACGAACGCCCAGTTCACCGCCTCGCTCAGCGCCCCCCGCTCGCCATTATAGCCCTTGGCCAGCCCCGGCTCGCTGACGGGGACGAGGTGCCCGGCCTCGATCGATGGCGGTTCGATGCTGGCGCTGCGCATCCCCGCGGGACGGAACACCATCTGCTCGACCAGGCTGGCGAAGGGCGTGCCGGTCGCCCGCGCCGTCGCGTCGGCGAGCAGCTCGAACCCGAAATTGTTGTAGCGCCGCGCGATGCCGGGCGCGCTCTTCAGTGCTCGTTCGCCCGGCGTCAGCGCGGCGAAGAGGTCGCGCATCGCGGCTGGATGATCGCTGCGATAGTGATACAGCAGCGGAAGCGTCAGGTCGTCGATTCCGGATGTATGGTTCAGCAGCATGCGCAGCGTGACGCCCGACCATTCCGCCGGCGCATCGGCGATATAGGTGGTGATCGGCTGGTCCAGCGACAGGGCGCCATTCTCGACCAGCGCCATGACGGTGAGCGCGGTGATATACTTGCTGACCGAATAGATCTTGAACCGCGTGTCGCGCGTCACCGCCACCTGATTGACGATATCCGCCATCCCGCAACTGCGCTGCAACGCCTCGCGGCCCCGGATGCGGATGATCACCACGCCGGAGAACCGCCCCTCGGCGCATTCCGCATCGATCCGCGCGCCGATCGCCGCCAGCGCCTCGGGCGGGGCGGGAAGCGGCTTAGCGGCAACAGTCAGCATGGCGGTACAGGCGAGGGCGATCTTGCGGAACACGGGCACATCCTCATTGACTACATCTGTAGTCGTAACGCCCCCGCTCCCCACCTGCAAGGTGCCGCTTCGGAACAGATGTGTGCCGCCCCGGTTATCCTGATGCTGTCCGCCAAGGGAGAAGATAGATGAAGACCATGGTTCTCGCACTTGCCGCCGCCACCTTGGTCGCCGGTTGCGGCAATAACGGCCGCGATGCCGCCGCCGAGCGGATGGAGGACGCCGCCGAGGCCAATGCCGCCGCCGCTGGCCCGACGCCGGTCGCGCTGGGGCTGAGCGAGGCGCAGCTGCTCGACGCCGACCTCATCGGCCCGAACAATGTCGAGATCGGCGAGGTGCAGAGCCTGGTGCGCAACGCCTCGGGCGCCGTGGAGGGCCTGATCGTCGAGGTGGAGGACACCAATCCCGACCGCTACGTCCAGATTCCGCTGACCGGCCTCAACGTCGTGCAGCGCGGCGACGATCGCGACCTGTCGACCACCATGACGCGTGACCAGCTCGCCGCGCTGCCGGACGTGCCGCTCCCGGCGCGCTGACCCCCAGCGGCGGGCGCTGGGCCGGCGGGCTGAACCGGCGGGTCGACACCCGACCCGCCACCCCCCCCCGACCCGCCACCCGTCGCCACATCCTTCACAATCCAGGGATTTACGCTGCGTGGGCGCTCCCGGCGCGGTGATTGGCGGCAAATCTGTCCGTCCGTGGGGGTGGCACTCGCGCGTTTTTCGCGATAGTCCCCCAGAACCGTTGGCTTTGCCGAAATCATCGCATCCATTGGAGGTCGTGGGATACCGACGTCTGGCACAGGCCTGTTGTGGCTGATCCTTCTGCTCCCGTTCGCGGGGAGCCTCGCCGCCGCGCTGTTGCGGCCGGGCGCGCGTACCGCCGCCGCATCGATCGCCGGGGTAACGGCGCTCGCGGGCACCATCCTGGTGGGGCTGCTGTATCCTGCGCTGGCGGGCGGCGGCCTGCTCGAAAGCCGTGTCGAATGGCTGCCCTCGCTCGGCCTGAACCTCGTGCTTCGGCTCGACGGCCTGTCCTGGGTGTTCGCGATGATGGTGCTGGCGATCGGCTTCCTCGTCGTCCTCTACGCCCGCTATTACATGTCGCCGGAAGACCCGGTCCCGCGCTTCTTCTCCTTCCTGCTTGCCTTCATGGGCGCGATGCTCGGCCTCGTCCTGTCGGGCAACCTCGTCCAGCTGGCCTTCTTCTGGGAAATGACCAGCCTCGTCTCGTTCCTGCTGATCGGCTATTGGCACCAGAATGAAAGCGCGCGCACCGCGGCGCGCATGGCGTTGCTCGTCACCGCGACGGGCGGGCTGTGCCTGCTGATCGGCGTGGTGCTGATCGGCAAGATCGTCGGCAGCTACGATCTGCAGGTGGTCCTTTCGGCCGGCGAGACGATCAAGGCGCATCCGCTGTACAAGCCGGTGCTGATCCTCATCCTGATCGGCGCCTTCAGCAAGAGCGCGCAATTCCCGTTCCACTTCTGGCTGCCGCACGCCATGGCCGCACCGACGCCGGTGTCCGCCTATCTCCACTCGGCGACGATGGTGAAGGCCGGCATCTTCGTCATGATGCGGCTGTGGCCGGTGCTGGCCGGCACCGACACCTGGTATTTCGTCGTCACGCTCACCGGCATCACGACGCTGATGATCGGCGCCTGGGCGGCGATCTTCCAGCAGGATCTGAAGGGGCTGCTCGCCTATTCGACGATCAGCCACCTCGGCATCATCACGCTGCTGCTGGGGATCGGCAGCCCGCTCGCGCTGGTCGCCGCGATCTTCCACACGCTGAACCATGCGACCTTCAAGGCATCGCTGTTCATGGCCGCCGGCATCATCGATCATGAGGCGGATACGCGTGACCTGAGGAAGCTGAGCGGCCTCTACCGCTTCATGCCGATCACCGCGACGCTTGCGATGGTCGCGGCCGCGGCGATGGCCGGCGTGCCGCTGCTCAACGGGTTCCTGTCGAAGGAAATGCTGCTCGCCGAGGCGCTGGAGGATTACAACGACACCTGGCTCGATCAGGCGTTGCCCTATCTCGTCACGGTCGCGCTGATCTTCAGCGTGCTCTATTCGGTGCGCTTCATCCACAAGACGTTCTTCGGCCCGCCGCCGCAGCTCGATCGTGTCCCGCACGAGGCGCCGCGCTGGATGCGCGTGCCGATCGAGGTGCTGGTGCTCGCCTGCCTCCTCATCGGGATCGTCCCGGCGATCACCATCGGCCCGGTGCTCTCGCTCGCCGCCGCTTCGGTGCTCAATGAACGCATGCCGGTGTACAGCCTGGCGATCTGGCACGGGTTCAATTTCCCGCTGTTCCTCAGCGTGGTGGCGATGGTGCTCGGCACCTTTGCCTATGTGATCTTCGCCCGCCGCCTGAACGCGATGAGCGCGCCGCCGCTCGTCGGCCTGCTCAAGGGCCGCCGCATGTTCGATGCCGCGCTCTACTGGCTCGTCACCGGCGCCCGCTGGGTCCTGCCGCGCGCGGGCACCAGCCGGCTGCAGCCGCAATTGCGCATCCTCGTCTCGGTCGCCTGCCTCGCCGGCGTGCTGCCCTTCCTCAGCCACGGCTATTCGCTGGGTACGCGGCTCGGCACCGTGCTGGATCCGGGCTTTGGCATGTTGTGGGTGATCGGCGCGGTGCTCGCCATCGCCGGCGCCTGGCAGGCGAAATACCATCGCCTCGCTGCGGTGGTGCTGGTGTCGGGCGTCGGCATGATCAGCTGCATCAGCTTCGTCTGGCTTTCCGCCCCCGACCTCGCGCTCACGCAGCTGCTGGTCGAGACGGTGACGACGGTGCTGCTGCTGCTCGGCCTGCGCTGGCTGCCGCAGCGCCTGCCCGACGTCTGGCCCGAACATCATACGCCGTCCCGCGTGCGCTTCCGCCGCGGGCGCGATCTCCTGCTCGCGGTGCTGGCCGGCGCCGGCATGGCGCTCATCTCCTATGCCGTGATGACCCGCCCGCTGCCGGCGACCATCTCGCGCTACTTTGTGGAGCAATCCTATGTCGCGGCGGGTGGCCGCAATGTCGTGAACGTCATCCTCGTCGATTTCCGCGCCTTTGATACCTTTGGCGAGATCACCGTGCTGGCGATCGTCGCGCTGACCGTCTTCTCGCTGCTGCGCCGCTTCCGCCCGGCTGGCGAAAGCGTCGGCCTGCCCAAGCAGCAATTGCGGCAGGACGCCTATGACGACGCGGGCGAGGGCCGGGAACGCGGTGACACGCTCTCCGACTATCTGCTCGCGCCGCGCGTGATCATCGAATGGCTGTTCCCGGTCATCATCGTGTTCGCGCTTTACCTCCTGATCCGCGGGCATGACCTGCCGGGCGGCGGCTTTGCCGCCGGCGTCACCATGTCGATCGCGCTGGTGCTGCAATATATCGCCTCGGGCACCCGCCATGTGGAGGCGCGGCTCCGGGTCCGGCCGATCAACTGGATGGCGATCGGCCTGCTCGGCGCGGCCGGGACGGGGGCGGGCGCGATGCTGTTCGACCGGCCGTTCCTCACCTCCTGGTTCCGCTATCTGGACCTGCCGGTGATCGGCAAGGTGCCGGCGGCGACCGCGCTGCTGTTCGACCTTGGCGTCTATCTGCTGGTGGTCGGCGCCACCGGCGTCATCCTGATCGCGATCGCACACCAGTCGATCCGCACCCCCGTGCGGCGCAAGAGCCCGCCGGTCGATCCCGCGCCGGAGCACGTCTGATGGAGCTTGTTCTCGCCCTTGGCATCGGTGTCCTCACCTCGTCGGGTGTGTGGCTGATTCTTCGCCCGCGCACCTTCCAGGTGATCCTTGGCCTGTCGCTCCTGTCCTATGCGGTGAACCTGTTCATCTACGCGATGGGCCGGCTGAAGGTGGATGCCCCGCCGATCGTCGGCGCCATCGCCGGGGATGCCAGTGGCTATGATGATCCGCTGCCCCAGGCGCTGGTGCTGACCGCGATCGTCATCTCCTTCGCGATGACGGCGCTGCTGCTCGTCGTCCTGCTCGCCTCGCGCGGCATCACCGGGACCGACCATGTCGACGGGGACGACGGCGAATGACGGTGGACTGGGCACGTCATCTTATCATCGCTCCCGTGCTGCTGCCGATGGTGGCGGCGGCGATCATCCTGCTGCTGAAGGAGCAGCGCGTGGTGGCAAAGCGCGTGATCGCGCTCGGCACCGCCGCTGCCTTGCTGGGCGTCTCGATCGCGCTCCTCATGCAGGTCGCCTCCGCCGGCTTCGCCGGGCAGCGTGCGACCGTCGCCTATCTGGTCGGCAACTGGCCCGCGCCGGTCGGCATCGTGCTGGTGCTCGACTGGTTGTCCGCGCTGATGCTGGTGCTTACCAGCACCCTCGGCCTCACGTCGCTGATCTATGCCACCGCGCGCTGGGACCGCGCCGGGCCGCGCTTCCACGCCTTGTTCCTGTTCCAGCTGATGGGGCTGAACGGCGCCTTCCTGACCGGCGACCTGTTCAACCTGTTCGTGTTCTTCGAGGTCCTGCTGGCGGCGTCCTTCGGCCTGCTGCTGCACGGATCGGGCAAGGCGCGCATCAAGGCCGCGCTGCATTATGTCGCGATCAACGTGGCGACCTCGCTGCTGTTCCTGATCGGCGCGGCAATGGTCTATGGCGTCACCGGCACGCTCAACATGGCCGATCTGACGCTGCGCATCCGCGCCGTCGGCCCGGAAAACCTCGCGCTGCTGCAAAGCGGCATGGCGATCCTTGGCATCGCTTTCCTGGTGAAGGCGGGCATGTACCCGCTCGGCTTCTGGCTGCCGCGCACCTATGCCGCCGCCGCGCCGCCGGTCGCGGCGCTGTTCGCGATCCTCAGCAAGGTCGGCATCTACGCGCTGCTGCGCGTCTATCTCCTGCTGTTCGGCATCCAGGGCGGCAACTTCGGTGAGGAATGGCTGCTGTTCGGCGGCATGGCGACGATCGCCTTCGGCATGATCGGCGTGCTGGCGGTCCGCACGCTGACGCGCATCGCCGGCTATTCGCTGATCGTCTCGGCCGGCACGCTGCTCGCCGCGGTCGGCGCCGGGGAGGGCGACGTCCTTGCCGGCGCGCTGTTCTATCTGGTCAGCTCGACGCTCGGCATCAGCGCCTTCTACCTGCTGATCGAATTGATCGACCGGCGTGACATGGGGCCGCTCGCCGCGGGAGAGCCGGTGTTCGACGATGAATATGCCGGCCCGCCCGACGAACGCGAGACGGAGGTCGGCGTCGTGATCCCGGCGACGCTGGCGATCATCGGCGGCGGCTTCGCCTTCTGTGCGCTGCTGATCGCCGGGCTTCCGCCGCTGTCGGGCTTCATCGCCAAGTTCGCGATGATCGACGGCCTGCTGAACCTGGGTGAAAAGGTCGCGCCTGCCACCTGGGTGCTGATCGCGCTGATGATCGGCTCGGGCTTGGCCACGCTGATCTCCACCAGCCGTGCGGGCATCGACCTCATCTGGGGCCCGTCGGACATGCCGCAGCCTGCGCTGCGCGTCAGCGAGGCGGTGCCGGTCGGCCTGCTGCTCGTCGTCTGCCTCGGCCTCATGGTCTTCGCGGGGCCGGTGATGCGCTACATGGAGCGCGCGGGCCAGTCGCTCGGCGATCGACAGGGCTATGTCCAGGCCGTGCTCGGTGCCTCGCGCATCGCCGCGCAGGAGGGGCGACCATGATTCGCCGCCTGCTCCCGCATCCGCTCCTCGCGCTGGCGCTGCTGGGCATTTGGCTGATGCTCACCCAGTCGGTGTCGCCCGGGCAGATCCTGCTCGGCGCGGCCGCCGCGCTGCTCGCCACCCATGCCTTTGCCGCGCTCTACGCCGGCCCGCCGATCCGGGTGAACCTTCGCCCGCTGCCGCGGCTCTTCGGCCATGTCGCGATCGACATCCTGCGCTCCAACCTGGCGGTGGCGGCGATCATCGTCTCGCGCCGCCGCGACCGGGTGGCCGATTTCATCACCATCCCCATCTCGCTCACCAACCGGCAGGCGATCGCCTGTCTGGCGCTGATCGTCACCGCCACGCCGGGTACCCTGTGGGTCGACTTCGATCGCCGCCGCGGCACCTTGCTGCTCCACGTGCTCGACCTGGTGGACGAGGAAAGCTGGATCCAGCTGATCAAGGGCCGGTATGAATCGCTGCTGATGGAGATCTTTGAACGGTGACGATGATCGTCCTCGCCCTCGCCATCACGGCTGCGCAGGTCATGCTCGGCGCGGCGATGATGTGTGCAGCCTATCGCATGGCCATGGGGCCGCGCGCGCAGGATCGCGTGCTGGGGCTCGACACCTTTTTCACCAATGCGATGCTGCTGCTGCTCACCTTCGGCATCCAGACGGGGCGCACCTTGTACTTCGAATCCGCCATCACGATCGCGCTCCTCGGCTTCGTCGGCACCGTTGCCTTGTCCAAATTCCTGATGCGCGGCGAGGTGATCGAATGATCCAGGCACCGGACCTTCCCGGCTGGGCAGCGCTGCTCGTCGGCCTGCTCGTGCTCGCCGGCGCGGGCGTCACGCTGATCGGGTCGATCGGCCTGCTGCGGCTCAATTCCTTCTTTGACCGCGTCCACGCGCCGACGCTCGGCGCCAGCCTCGGGATGCTGCTGATCGTCAGCGCCTCGATCGTCTGCTTCTCGGTCCTGCGCACCCGCCCGTCGATTCACGAGCTGCTCGTCGTCTTGTTCCTGACCTGCACCGCGCCGGCTGCCTTCATGCTCCTCGCCCGCTCTGCGCTCTATCGCACGCGCGCGGAAAAACAGGGGAGCGCGGTCGATCTGGCGCACGATCGCGACGCCCCCGACCGGCGCGATTAAGCGCTGGCCGGGGCTTGTCTGGTCCCGCGCCATCCGAGGCCGATCATCGCCGCAGACAGGCCGCCGCCGCGCGTTACGGGGCCGTTCGCGACCCCAGCACATGGCGCACCTTCCGCGCCAGCGCCTCGCGCGTATAGGGCTTCGACAACAGCTCCACGCCCGGGTCCAGCCGTCCGTGATGGACGATCGCATTCTCGGTATAGCCGGACGTGAACAGTACCGCGATTTCCGGCAACCGCTCCTTCGCCTTGCGCGCCAGCTCCGGGCTGCGCAGCGGCCCCGGCATCACCACGTCGGTGAACAGCAGGTCGATCGGGATGCCGCTGTCGACGACGCTGAGCGCGCTCAGCGCGTCGCGTGACTTCAGCACGCGATAGCCAAGCTCGGTCAGCAGCGCGACGGTGGTCTCGCGCACCTCGTCGTCGTCCTCCACCACCAGCACGGTTTCCGACCCGCCGCGTGCCGGCCCCGCGCTGATTTCGGTGACGATATCCTCGTCCTCGGCCGATCGCGGCAGGTACAGGCGGATCGTCGTTCCTTCGTCCACCTCGCTGTAGATCTTCACGTGGCCGCCGCTCTGCTTGACGAGGCCATGGACCATCGACAGCCCCAGCCCGGTGCCCTTGCCCTCCGGCTTGGTGCTGAAGAATGGCTCGAACACCTGGTCGATCAGCTCGCGGGGGATGCCGCTACCGGTATCGGTCACCGCGATCATCACAT
Organism: Sphingomonas olei; assembly: GCF_045369765.1. Classification (NCBI taxonomy): domain Bacteria; kingdom Pseudomonadati; phylum Pseudomonadota; class Alphaproteobacteria; order Sphingomonadales; family Sphingomonadaceae; genus Sphingomonas; species Sphingomonas olei. The sequence continues at coordinate 39,773 of NZ_JBIQEU010000007.1, read as the reverse complement.
ATTGGCCGGGATTTACGTCCTCATGCTGGCGGCAATATTCCTCATCGAGGAAGGCGTTGCTCGCCTCGATCGTCAGCCGGCCGCCGTTCGCCATCGCATCGCGTGCGTTGATCGCGAGGTTCAGGATCGCATTCTCGATCTGGCTCGGGTCGATCAGCGTGTTCCACAGCCCCCCGGCGACGATCGTCTCGATTTCAACGTCCTCGCCGATCGACCGCCGCAGCAGATCGTCCATGCTGCGCACCAGTCGCCCGAGGTTGATGACCTTGGGCTCCAGTGGCTGCCGCCGGCCGAAGGCGAGCAATTGCGAAGCAAGCTTGGCGCCGCGGGTGACCCCCGCCATGGCATTCTCGACGCGCTTTTCCGCGCGCGGGTTCCCCACAACATCGCGGGTGAGCAATTGCAGATTGCCGCTGATCACCTGCAGCAGGTTGTTGAAATCGTGCGCCACCCCGCCGGTCAGCTTGCCCAGCGCCTCCAGCTTCTGCGCCTGTTGCAGCGCGCGTTCCATCGTCGCGCGTTCGGCCGCCTCATGGTGCAGCTTCTCCAGCGCGGCGCGCAGTTCCTCGGTGCGCTCGGCGACGCGATGCTCCAGCGTCTCGTTCAGCTGGTGCAGCTGGTCCTCGGCGCGCTTCTGGTGAGTCACGTCATAGCCGTCGACGAAGATGCCGGTGACGCGTCCATCCTCGCCGCGGATCGGCTGGTAGACGACGTGGACGAACCGCTCCTCGGGCGCAGCCCCCGGCTGCCGTTCGACGATCACCGGCACGTTGCGGCCGATATAGGGCTCACCGGTGGAATAGACGTGGTCGAGCCGCTCGAAATAGCCTTGGCCGGCGATCTCCGGCAGCGCCTCGCGCGCCGACAGGCCGATCAGGTCACGATGGCCGACCAGCTGCAGATAGGCGTTGTTCACCAGCTCGAACCGGTGATCGGGCCCGGTCACGATGCACATGAAGCTGGGCGCCTGACGGAACAGGTCGCGCACCCGGTCGCGCTCGCGCGTGCGCGCCTCGAGCGCGTCGGCGCTCGCCAGGCCGGAGGCGATCTGCCCGCCGAGCAGATCAAGGAAGCTCAGATATTGGTCGCTCGCCGGGCGATAGGGGTTGAGCCCGACCACCAGCGCGCCGCGCGGCCGGTGGCCGACCTGCGCACCCAGCGGAACGATCGCGATGCGCGACGGGGAACGGTCCCAATTGCCGGTCGGCAGGTCGCCGGGCGGCGCATCCTCGACCAGGATCGCGTTGTTGTCGGATAAGCGCTCAAGCGACCAGCACTCTGCCGACGTCAGCGGATGATCGGCCGCGATCCCGGCATGTGCCGCCATCTGCGGCGCACCGTCTTCGCCAAACAGATAGACGATGCTGAACGGCAGGTCCGAACGGTTATGCGCAAGGCCGGTCTGCACCGCCTCCACCACTTGCGTGCGGCCCTGCGCCGCGGCGAGCCCGGAGGCGAGCTCACGCAGCGATTCGAGCCGGCGCTCGCTGATGACGCGATCGGTCTCCTCCGATACCGCGCAGAACACGCCCTCCACCGCACCGGTGTCGCCGATCAGCGGGCTGTAGGAGAAGGTGTGGTAGGTCTCCTCGCGATAGCCGTTGCGTTCCAGCACCAGCAGCAGCGCGCGGTCCCAGGTCGACTGGCCCTGCTCGTAGACGGTCGCCAGACGATCCTTGATGTCGTCCCAGATCTCCGCCCACAGGATCCGCGTCGGGGTGCCCAGCGACTGCGGATGCTTGTTGCCCAGCGTCGGGCGATAGGCGTCGTTGTAGAAGAAATGGATGTCGGAGCCCCAGCCGAGCCACATCTCGAACCGCGACGTCAGCAGCAGGCGAAGCGCCACCTTCAGCGCGTTTGGCCAACAGTCGGGATCGCCAAGCGTCGTGGCGGACCAGTCATGGGCGCGCATCAGCCGCGCCATTTCACTGTCGCCTACGAAGATGTCACTGTAGAGCTCATGCTCGATACTGCGGATCGTCAATGTCATGGGCCCCGGTTGCGGATCGCGTGCGAGTAACGCCAACGATCCGCGCAGGCTATAGTCCAATCCGTTAAATGGTTACCGGTTGTCAGGCGCTTGGCCACGATTTCAACCGGCGTTCCAGCACCGTCAGTGGCATCGCCCCGCCTTGCAGCACGAAGTCATGGAAGGCGCGAAGGTCAAAGCCCGGCCGCTTGCTGGCCTCGTCGCGCAGCCGGGTGAAGGTCGTATGACCGATCATGTAGCTGCAGGCCTGCGCTGGCATCACGATATACCGGTCCACTTCCTTGGCGGCGCCATCGCGCGTCATCGAGCTATGCTCGGTCAGATAGTCGATCGCCCGCTCGCGATCCCACCCGCGACTGTGGATGCCGGTATCGACGACCAGCCGCGCAGCGCGGAACAGATGGCTTTGCAGATAGCCGATCTTCCCGGCGGGATCATCGTCATACATGCCCAGTTCGTCCGCGACCTGCTCCGCATACAGGCCCCAGCCTTCACGAAAGCCGTTGAAGAACCAGGTGCGGCGATACAGCGGCAGCTCGCCAGCCTCGAGCTGAAGCGCGATGTCGAACAAATGCCCAGGCGCCGCTTCATGAAAGGCGAGCGTCGGCAGCGTATAGCGCGGCCAGTCGCTGATCGATTGCAGGTTGATGAAGAAGACGCCCGGCCGGCTGCCATCGGCGGCGCCGGGGTAGGCGACACCGAACGGATTGCCGTCTTCCATCTCCCGCGCCATCCGGCGGATTTCATACCCGTTCTTGGGTAGCTGCCCGAATGCCTCGGGCAGCTTCTTCTTCACGCGGTCCAGCCGGTCATTCAGGTACGCGATGATCGCCGCGCGCCCCTCCTCCGTATCCGGAAATGCCTGGTCGGATGTGACGGCCAGCGCGCTGGTGCGTTGCTTGATGCTGCCACTCGCCATTCCCTGGCTTTTCAGCAGAGCGTCAATCTGCGTCGAGAGCGTGGCGACCTGCGCCACGCCGAATGCGTGGATCGCGTCGGCCGTCATGTCCGTCGTCGTATGCATGCGCAGGCAGGCTTCGTAATAGGCAGCGCCGTTGGGCAATCGGCCTACGCCCACGCCCGCCTTGGCGCCGTCCGCTCCCCGCGGCAGCACGGCCTGCAACGCCGCGATCTGGCGCGTCAGCGCGGGCCGTATGCCATCCGCCACGATTGTCTGTGCTCGCGCGCCATAGCCGGCCAGCTTTAGTGCGGAGGCCTTGGTCTCGATCGCGGTGACCAGCCCGTCCTTGGCAGGATCAGCGTCCCGAGCCGCCGTCAGGATGGCAATCAACTGCGCCACGATCACGCGCGGCGCGATCGCGCCGGCCGCCGCATTGCGCGTGATCTGCGCGCTCTCGCCGTCGATCAGCCCCGGTATCAGCGCCAGCCGGGTAAGATAGGCCTCTGCATCGTCACGGCTGGTGACCGGATGGAAGTCGCGGAGCAACAGCGTGCTGTTCTGATAGGCGGATTCCAGCGGCGTCGGCCCATAGGGGCCGCTGCCGGCGTGATAGGCAAAGCTGTTCAGCGCGTGCTGCGCCTCCAAGTCGAAAAGCGATACCTCGCGTTCCAGCCGGTGCTCATCGGAAAGATCAGTGTCCGGCATGGCCTGAAGCTCGCGAAGATGTTTCGCCGTTGTCCGCCTCGCCCGGTCAAGTCCACTCAACGAACTTTCACTGAACCGGCTGCGCAATGATGCCCGTTCTCCAGTATCAATCCCGAAGAAGGTCGCCATTTCGGGATTTAGCGTCAGCCGTTCTTCAAACTGGCGGGTCAGCAGGTTTGGAATGGCCGTGCTGGTCGTCCTGGTGCGCGCGGCGGCAGGAAATGCGATGAGCATCGTTCCCGCCGCGGCGGATGTGATAAGCGACCGGCGTGTATATCCCTGCGTCAATGCATTCCCCCGTTACCATCTTTTGCTTGCCTACATCCTTGTCAGCAATGGGGCCGGGGGTCCAGCAACACAAAGCGCGATTGTCGTAGGCGGGGGCGCTGTTACGCTGCTTTGTCACTGATCTGGATCATCCCGGTTGTGCGGGGGGATTGAAAGCGGCGGCGCGTGGCTGCACGCGACAAGTCTCTTTCACCCGCCGCCCGATGATGACATCGCTGGCGGCATGCAGTTCGTCATGTCCGATCTCGCGCCGCGCGACCGCTACAAGATCCTGGTGTCCACCATCACGCCCCGCCCAATCGCCTGGGTTACCACGCGCGGGCGCAACGGCGTGGTCAATGCCGCGCCCTACAGCTTCTTCAACGCAATGGGCAATGATCCGCCGCTCGTCGTGCTGGGGCTGCTGAAGGACGCGTCGGGCGCGAACAAGGACACCGCGACCAACATCTTCGACACCGGTGAGTTCGTCATCAATCTGGTGAGCGAGGCGGATGCCGAGGCGATGAACCTCTCCTGCGTCGATGCGCCGCGCAATGTCAGCGAGATCGATTATGCCGGCATCGCGACGCGTCCCGCCAGCCGGGTGACACCGCCGCTGATCGCCAGCGCGCCGGTCAGCTTCGAATGCGTCCGGCGCGAGATGCTGGAGATTGGCCCGCGCCAGGTGATCGCCGTGGGCGAGGTGGTGGTCGCGCATGTTCAGGACGCCTTCGTCACTGATCGCGAACGCCTCCATCTCGATACGGCCGCGATGGGGCTGATCGGCCGCGTCCATGGCACCGGCACCTATCTGCGCAACAGCGACACCTTCACCATGAAGCGGCCCGCCTTTGACCCGGATCGCGCGGCAGCCGCCGCGGCGCGACGGGGCGAATGACCCGGCCGATCAGTCGGATCGACCTCAACCTCCTCGGCGTGTTCGAGGCGATCTATTCGCGCGGGGGCGTGACCGCGGCGGCGCGGCACCTGCACCTGACGCAATCGGCGATCAGCCACTCGCTGGCCAAGCTGCGGGTCGCCTTTGATGACGAGCTTTTCGTGCGCTTCGGCAATGCCATGGTGCCGACCGCGCTCGCGCGCGCAATCATCGGTCCGGTGCGCGACGCGCTGGGCATGGTGGAACAGGCGCTGGTCGCCGCCGCGCGTTTCGATCCCGCCACCACGCAGCGCAGCTTCCGCATCGGGCTGCGCCAGGCGAACGAAGCGCGCTTCTTTGCCGATCTCGTTTCGCGCGCACTGGCACAGGCGCCCGGCGCGACGCTGGTCAGCGTCAATTTCCGGCGCAGCGAGATCGCCGCCGCGCTGGCGCATGGCGAGCTGGACATGGCGATCGACGTGCCAAGCGCCGCGAGCGAGGGGCTTCTTGCCGAACCGCTGCGCACCGATACGATGGTCGTCGCGGCACGGCGCGGTCACCCGTCGGTCGACTGCGCGATCGATCTTGCGACCTATCTTGCCTGCGACCACGTCCACGCGTCGCCCCGCTCGACCGGGCTGGGGCTCGAGGATCAGGCGCTGGCCACCAAAGGCCTGTCGCGCACCGTGCGCGTCCGCTGCCAGAACATCTGGTCGGCATGGCAGACGGTGGCGCGCAGCGACATGATCCTGACCCTGCTCGATGCCCATGCCCGTGCGCTGAGGCCGGTCGCTGACCACCAGGTACTGCCGCTGCCGTTCCCGATCGCGGCATGGCCGCTCCAGTTGCTCTGGCACGAAAGTGCCGCGCGGGACCCGGGCAATGCCTGGCTGCGGGCGCTGGTGCAGGAAACCTTTGTCGGCTCCAAACCATGAATGGTGCTCATGTGCGTGATCGACAAACGTCATTTCGCGCATGATCCGCTCTGCGCTAGCCTTGGCGCCAATCATCAAGAGAGGCTTGCGTCCCCCGTGTCCAACATCTTCACCATTCCCGAGCTTGACGATCTGCGCATGTCCGAGGGCGCCCGGCCGCTCTTCGAGGCGGTCAAGCGCCACATCCGCGAGAACGTCGATCCGATCATGGAGGAATATGTCCGCCTTGGCGAAGGGCGCGAGGACCGCTGGAGCTTCGCCCCCGGCCAGCTCGAATTGCTCGAAGGCGCCAAGGAGAAGGCGAAGGCCGCGGGCCTGTGGAACTTCTTCCTCCCCAACGCCGAAACCGGCGAGGGGCTGTCGAACCTCGACTATGCCTATATCGCCGCCGAACTCGGGAAGTCGCCGCTCGCCTCGGAATCGCTCAACTGCTCGGCGCCCGACACCGGCAACATGGAAGTGCTTGAGCGTGTCGGCACGCCCGAACAGAAGAAGCAGTGGCTGGAGCCGCTGCTCGCCGGTGAGATCCGCTCCGCCTATGCGATGACCGAACCCGATGTCGCCTCGTCCGACGCCAAGAACGTCCGCTGCCAGGCGGTGCTCGAAAATGGCGAATGGGTCATCAACGGCGAGAAATATTACATCTCGGGCGCCGGCGATCCGCGCTGCAAGGTGATGATCACCATGGTCCGCACCAGCGAGGATGGGCCAAGCTCGCAGCAGCAGTCGCAGATCCTCGTGCCGATCGACACGCCCGGCGTCGAAATCCTCGGGCCGATGCACGTCTTCGGCGCGGATCACGCGCCGCGCGGCCACATGCACATCCGCTTCAACAACGTGCGTGTGCCGGAGGAGAACATCCTGCTCGGCGTCGGCCGCGGGTTCGAGATCTCGCAGGTCCGCCTCGGGCCGGGCCGCATCCATCACTGCATGCGTACCATCGGCAAGGCGGAAATCGCGCTCGACCTGATGGTGAAGCGTGGCAATTCGCGCGAGGCATTCGGTCGCTCGCTCATCATGCTGGGCAAGAACCTCGAACTCGTCAGCCGCGCGCGGATCGAGATTGAGGCGATGCGCCTGATGGTGCTGAAGGCGGCCAAGGCAATGGACGTGCTTGGCAACCGCGAGGCGCGCGTCTGGGTCAGCATGGTGAAGGCGATGGTGCCGGAAAAGACCTGCCAGATCATCGACCAGGCGATCCAGATCCACGGGGCGACCGGCGTGTCGAAATGGACCCCGCTCGCCGAGCTGTACGCCGACGTGCGCCACCTGCGCTTTGCCGACGGCCCGGACGAGGTTCACCACATGGTCGTCGGTCGCAACGAACTGGCGCTGCACTGATCCGATCAGGAAATCGGGCAGGGGCGCTGGCGGTCAGAACCGCCGGCGCAACTGCACGGTCACTTCGCGCGGGGCGATCGGATAGCCGATCGTCCCCACGCTGCCGCTATTGTAGCGGCGATCGGTCAGGTTCGTCGCGGCAATCATCACGCCCCAGTCCCCCCAGTCGATCCCGGCCTGCACATTGACCGTCTCGGCTTTGGTCACGCGGTGCTGCGGCTCGTTGCACAAGGCGATGTTATAGTCGGACGCGCCGCTCACATCGCCGCCCACACGCCATTGCGCGTCGCCGATCGGTCGGGTCAGCGCGGCGCGCAGCTGATAGCGGAACGACGGGGTGAACCGCAGGTCGAGCTGGCGCTCATCGGCAACGAACGCGCCGCACCCTGGGCTTGAGGCCAGCCGCGTGAAGCGGTCCGCCAGCGTCGCGATCCACCCGCCGATCTCCAGCCCCGGCAACGGGTTCGCCGCCCATTCGACCTCCAGCCCCTGAATCCGCGCATCGCCGACATTCTGGCGAAAGATCTCCGGCGGCCCCGCCGTCACGCGCGACGCGGAAAAGGCGATGTCGGTATAATCGTTGATGAAATAGCCGGCGTTCACCCGCAGCCGCCGGTTGAACCAGTCGGATTTCACCCCGGCTTCATAGGTCCACACCGTCTCCGGCGCGATCGCGCCCTGCCGGTCCAGCGCGAAGCTGATGTTGCGCGCCCGCCCATCGAAACTGCCGCTGCGGAACCCCTTCGCCACGGAGGCATAGAGCAGCGCGCTGTCGCCTCCCTCGCTCCCCAGCCGATAATCGACCGCAATGCGCGGCGACACGTCGGTCCATCGCTGCGCAATCCGCCGCTGCGCCGCGCGCCCATCGGGCAGCACCAGCACGGTGTCGGGTGCGGTCAGGAAGCGCACCGCGTAGCGCTTGCGCTCATCGGTATAGCGCAAGCCAGCGGTCACATGCGCGCGCGGATCGAGCGCGACCGTCATTGATCCGAACGCCGAATAGCTGTCAGTATCGAGCCGCGGCTCATAGGGCGACCAATTGCCGCTCGTCCCCGCCCCGCGCGATGGCGCGTTGAAGAAATCACCGTTGCGGAACCGCGCATCCGACCCCGCGGGCGTCGCCAGGCTGACGGCGGTCAGCTGGTCATTATGCTCGTGGAAATAATAGGCGCCGGCGACCCATTCAGCACGCTCACCGAGCGCCGATCCGGTCAGCTGCACTTCCTGGCTGACGCTGTGCTGCCGCTGATCCTGCAACAGGATCACATTGCTGCCGACCCCCGGCGGATTGGCGGTTTGGTCGAACCCGATGCGCGATCGCAGCGCGCGATAGCCGGTGATCGACGACAGCTTCATCCCGCCGCCCAACTGATAATCAGCACGCAGCGACAGCCCGCCGCTGTCGGTGCTGTTCAGCGGATCGGTGTCGGCGGACAGGAAATTGTCGATATCTCCATTCGGCGCAACGAAGCGGTTGGTGATGCGGCCGGGGGCGGCGGGATCGGGTTGGAACCGCTGCGGAAAACGCGGCCCCGATCGATCGCGGGTGAGGTCACCCGTCGCCAGGATCGTCAGCGCGGCATCCGGCTCCCACAGCAAGGATACCCGGCCCCCCAGCAGGTCCTGCCCGTTGACCCGCGCGCCATTGATCAGGTTGCGCCCCCAACCGCGCTGGTTGCGCGACAGGCCGGAGACACGAACCGCGACATCGCTGGCCAGCGGCACGTTGATCGCACCGCGCGCGTCCAGCCGGTGGTAACTCCCCAGCGTCACGTCCATCGCGCCGCTCACCGCGTCCAGCGTCGGCCGCTTCATCACCAATTTGATCGCGCCGCCGCTCGTATTGCGGCCGTAGAGCGTCCCCTGCGGGCCGCGCAGCACCTCGATCCGCTCGACATCGATCAGGTCGAGCAGCGATCCCGTCGACCGCGGCAGGATCACGTCGTCGACATAGATGCCGACCGGCGGATCGTTGGTGAAGATCGAATCGCCTTCGCCCACGCCGCGCAGGAACACGAGCGCGCCCGAACTCGTCCCGAAGTTTCGCGCGAGGTACAGGTTGGGCACCGCCGCCCCGATGCGGTCGAGGTTGGCCGCGCCCTCTGCCTCCAGCCGCGCGCCGCTCAGCGCGGTGATCGCGATCGGCACACGCTGCGCCGATTGCTCGCGATGCTGCGCGGTGACGACGATGTCGCCCAGCGGCTCGCCCAGCACCTCGCCACGCGCAACATCCCGCGGGCTTGCTGGTGCAACGGAGTCCGGTGCCACCTGCGCACTGGCCGGCACGGCGGCGAGACCAGCCGCTATCATCATGACGTTGCGCACATATTCCCCCGACAGCCGGCGCAGCGCGCCAAGCCGGCGCCCGCTATGGAGCGGACGCCACTTGGTCAAGGGGCGGGGGCGATGCGCGTCACCCCCGCGTTGCGATCAGCCTTGAACGTCGGCCTGCGGCTTCTTCATCATCGTCACCAGCAGGTAGATGCCGATGCCAAGGCCGTTCCACAGCACGAAATACAATTGGGTCTGCGCCGGCAGGCTCAGGAACAGATAGGCGCAGCCGGCAATCGCGATTCCGCCGACCAGCCACGGCAGCGGCGTGGCAAAGGCGCGCGGCTGATCGGGCGCACGGCGGCGCATCAGGATCATGCACAGCGCGACCGCGGCAAAGGCTGCCAGCGTCCCCGCATTGGCGAGTGCGGCGATCTCGTCGAGCGGGAAGACGCCCGCGATCACCCCGACGATCACCGCCGTGAAGATGGTGATACGCACCGGGCTGCCCCGGCTCGACAGCCGGGCGAGCGATGCTGGCAGCAGCCCGTCGCGCGCCATCGCGAAGAAGATCCGCGACTGACCGTACAGGAACGCCAGGATCACCGTCGGCAGCGCGATCACCGCGGATCCGGCGAGGAAGGTCGCTGCGCCCGGCTGGTTCAACTCGCGCAGGATCAGCGCCAGCGGCTCAGGGCTGCTGGCAAAGCTGGTGTAGGGCAGGGCGCCGACGGCAGCGGCGGCCACGGCGACATAGATGACCACGCATGCCACCATCGATCCGATGATCGCGATCGGCAGGTCGCGCTGCGGCTTGCGGGTTTCCTCCGCTGCGGTCGCGATCGCGTCAAAGCCGTAGAAGGCGAAGAAGATGATCGCTGCGGCGGCCATCACCCCGCGCTCGACGCCGTCCGGCCGGGTCGACTTCGCAAAGCCGTTCGGCGCGAACGGGTGGAAATTGTCGGCGTTGAAGTAGGGCAGCGCGACCACGACGAAGACGATCAGCGCGACGATCTTCACCAGCACGAGGAGCGCGTTCAGCGTCGCGCTCTCACGCGTGCCGAGCAGCAGCAGCGTCGCGACCACGCCGATGATGAAGATCGCCGGCAAATTGACCAGCCCGCCAAGCTCCGGGCCCTGCATCAACGACATGGGTATCCCCAACGTCCCCTGCAGCAACGGCGCGGCATAGCCTGACCAGCCGACAGCTACCGCGCTGACCACCAGGCTGTATTCGAGGATCAGGCTCCACCCGATCACCCAGGCGGCCAGCTCGCCGATCACGGCATAGGTATAGGTATAGGCGCTGCCCGATCCGGGATACATGGTCGCCATTTCGGCATAGGCGAGCGCGGCGCAGGCACAGATCAGGCCGGCGATGACGAAGGACAGGATGACGGCCGGCCCGGCCTTGCCCGCGCCGACGCCGATCAGGGTCAGGATGCCGGTGCCGACGATCGCGCCGACACCCATCGCCAGCAGATGCGGCCACGACAGCGTGGCTTTCAGCTGCTGTTCCCCTCCGGCCTCCCGTGGCGCGATGATCTTGCGTTTATTCCAGCGTGCCACGCTCAATTCCCCTTCTTCATGCCGTCTTAGCAGATCCTTGTTGCGCAGCAGGTTCGCCAGGATAGTCTGTCGTTCCTGCTCCCTCCCGAAGGTCTGCCATGCTTGATGTGATCGATCGGAATATTCTTCGGGTTCTCCAACGCAATGGCCGCATCACCAATCAGGAGCTTGCGGCCCAGGCCGGAATTTCCCCATTAGCGTGTTTCGATCGTCTGCGCAAGCTTCGTGAACAGGGATATGTCAGCGACATCGTCGCTTTGCTCGACCCCCAAAAGCTTGATCGGGCGCTCTTGGTGTTCATCGAAGTGATGCTGGATCGGACCACCAGCAACGTGCTGGGCGATTTTGCGGCGGCGGTGCAGGACATGCCCGAGATCCTGGAATGCCACATGGTCGCCGGTGGCTTCGATTATCTGCTGAAGGCGCGGGTCGAGGACATGGCCGCCTATCGCGCATTCCTCGGCAATTCGCTGTTCCACATGACCGGCATCCGCGAAACGCGCACCTTCGCCGTGCTGGAAGAGGTGAAGTACACGACCGCCCTCCCGATCTGAGCCGATCGGCCGGGCGCCCCGGTCAGCAGGGGCGCCCGACGGTATCAGGACGCCGGCGTCGCGGTAGCGAAGGGCGGCTCCTGCGGAATGACCGGCGGCGACACCGGCGTCGGCACCACCTGCTTCTCGCGCTCGACCATCGCGGCGACATCGGCGAGCAGGCGCGGCGCGTCATAGACGATGCCGTCCTTGATCGTGTAGCGCACGCCGCCGATCCGCTCCTGCTTGTTCGTCTCGGGGTTCAGCCGGACATAGCCGGTGCCGTACAGCGTCTTCAGATTGGCGAGCGGGTTCTCCGGCACGATGACGAGGTCGGCCAGCATCCCGCGCCGCACGGCGCCGAACTCCGGCTCCTGACCCTTGGGCTCCATCAGCGTCTTGGCGCCATTGACGGTCGCCGCGCGGAAGATCTCCAGCGGGGTCAGCCCCGCCTCCTGGTACAATTCCAGTTCCTCGACATAGGCGAAGCCATAGACCTTGTAGATGAAGCCGGAATCGGTCCCCACCGTTACCCGGCCGCCGATCTGGTTGTAATCATGGATCAGCTGGAAGAAGTTCTTGTAGAAACCCTTCCAGTTGGTCTCGATCTGGCTGGTCCAGTCGAAGAAATAGGATCCGTGATTGTCGCGGGTCGACTGGAAATAATTCCACAGTTGCGGCGTGGTATATTTCCCCTGCCAGTCCGCATTGCGGGCGCGCATCAGGTCGCGCGAGGCGGCATAGATATTGAACGTCGGGTCGAACGTGACGCCGTTCGCCTTCTGCTCCTTCAGATAATCCCACCATTGCTCGGACCCGACGTCATAGATCTCGTCCTTGATGTCGGCGACCTGTGCGAAACGATGCAGCTCGTTGTAGAAATTATAGTCGGGCGTGAACTTCTGGATCGTGTGGTTCTTCAGCAGCGATTCCATATGCCCGTAGAAGTGGGTGATCGTGTCCAGCCCCGCGCGGCCGGCGATCGCACCGTTGAAATCGGACACGCCGGTCTGGCTGAGATGGGCAACGGTGCCCATCTTGTTCTTGTGCGCCTCGTCGATCGCCGCGCTCATCACCGCGGGGGTCTCGTCCTCGCGCCCGAAGAACTTGATCCCGTCAATATCGTTCTTGGCCGCCCAGCGCACCCATTCGCGCGCCTTCTCGGGGCTGGAGATCCGCCCGCCGGACCATCCGGCGCCCAGCGTCTGATAGTTGAAGATGCGCGGCGCCGCGATCTCGTTGCGCGCCGACCGCGCCTTTTCATTGCTGGTGAAGGACGGGGAGGCCAGCGACACGCCGCGCACCGTCGTCACGCCATGCGCCAGCCACAGCTTGTAGGCGTAGGATGCGTCGGGCGCCTTGTCCTTGGCCGGCAGGTGCGTGTGCAGGTCGACGAAGCCGGGCAGCACGTACATGCCGGTTGCGTCGATCTCCTGGTCGAAATCCTGCGGCGCGCGGTTCTGCGCCAGCGCCATGCCCGGCCAGCCGGCCTGGCGGATGTCGGCGATGCGATTGCCCTCGACGACGATGTCGACCGGGCCGCGCGGCACCGATCCGGTACCGTCGATCAGCGTCGCGCCGCGGATGACGAGGCGGCGGAACGGGCCCGCGCCTTCGCCGGCCGCGCGGGCCGGGGCGGCGCCCGGCTGGTTGCCGGCGGGCGCGGCTGCCGCGGCGGCGGCGCGCGGCGCCTTTTCCTCATGCGCCAGCGCGGGGCCGGCCAATGCCATGCCGGCGGCCGAGGACAGCATCAGCAGGCGAGTGTTCAACAGGCGAAACAGGGCCATGGTCGATCCTTGAATAGATGGGCAGGGGCGTGACGCGGCGGATCAGAAGCGCCGCATCAGGTTCAGCCCATAAGTGCGCGGTGCGATGCTGACGGCGTTGGTGATCCCGCCCGTGTTGGCGTTCGCGCTCATCTGGTTGATGGCAGTGTCGTTCAGCAGGTTGTTGGCGAACAGATATACCCCCCAGTCACTGTCCACGCCCTCGATGCCGAAGCGCAGGTTGACCAGTTCATAAGCGGGGATCTTGCGGCGGTATATGTCTGTCGGGCTGAGCGTGCTGTAGAAGGAGCCGACATGGCTCGCATCGACCCGCGCGGTGGCGGTCAGCGTGTCCGACACCGGGCGCTTGTAATCGAGCGAGGCGGAGGCGCTGATGCGCGGCACGTTGGGGATGCGGTCGCCGCGGCGGCCGGTGGCCACCACGAAATCGCTGACCTGATCTTCCGACAGCTTGGCATCGGTGTAGCCGACCGCGCCATTGAACGAGAGGCCCGGCAGCAGATTGGCCGACAACTCGGCTTCCGCGCCCCATACCCGCGCAGCACCCGCGTTGGAGATCAGCCCGAACACCGAACCGGTCCCCGCGGTCCGCGCCGATACCTGCAGATTGTCCCAGTCGATCCGATAACCCGCCAGGTTCAGGTACACGCCGCGCGCCAGCGTGGTCTTGGCGCCGATCTCGTAATTCCACAGGCTGTCGGAGGTATAGGCCGCGCGTTCGGCGGGCAGGCCGATCACCTGATTCACGCCGCCGGGGCGGAAGCCCTGCGCGGCCTGCGCATAGAACAGCAGCCGGGTGGTCGGCTGCCACGACACGTTGAACTTGTAGATCAGGCCGTCTTCTTCGTAATTCGCCTCGGTATAGGGCGTCACGCGCGAGCTGTAGTGGATCTGGCCGACGTCGATCCGCCCGCCCACCTTGCGCTCGAAGTTGAAGTATCGCGCGCCGGCGGTCAGCGTCAGCTGGTCGGCCAGCTTGTAGCTCAACTCCGCATAGGCCGCCTTCTGCCGTAGCTCGTCGTTGATCGTCCGATCATAGGCGATCGCGCCTGGCGTCGACGGGCTGTACACCGCGCCCGTCTCCGGGCTCGCCACCAGCAGCAGCGATCGCACCTCGGTATCGCGGCTTTCCAGGAAGCCACCGACGGTCCACTGGAACGGGCTGTCGCTGGTCGAGCTCAGGCGAAGCTCGTGCACCCAATTGTTCAGCTTCTGCGGCTGGTACAGCGCCGACGATTGCAGCGGCACCGTCGCGTTGAAATAGCCGGTCAGCTGGTCCGCGGTGCATTGCGTGGTGTTGGCGGCCGACGTGATGCCCAGCTGATACCGGCGGCACCCCTCGCGCGTGCCGGCGGAGTTCAGCGTGTTGACAAAGCGGCCTTCGGCATTCTGCACCGTGCCGACGCGGCCGTTGAACGTGTCGCTGACGTCATAGGTGCGGGTGAAGTCGCGATCGAAATAGCTGGTCGTGCCGATCACGCTGAACGCGTCGAAATCGTAGCGGATCGTGCCGCTGAAGATGCGGTTGTTATCCTCGTTGATATTGTCCGCATGCATGTTGCTGGCAAAATTGAGGCCGTTGGCGCGCGAGAAATCGGGCCGCCAAAGCGGGATCGGCGCGTCGACATGCTCATAGGTCGCCGACAGGTCGATCGTCAGGTCTTCGGTCGGCGTGATGCGCAGCAGCGCCCGCCCGCCATAGCTTTCGCCGTCGTTGATGTTCTTGACGTTGCGCAGGTAGCGCGGATCAGGGCTGGTATCGGCCACGTTGCCGGCGTTGGGATCGTCGGTCAGGATGATATTGTCGACGTAGCCGGCGAACTTGTTGTAATTGCCCACGATCCGAAGCGCGATCTTGTCCTCGACGATCGGCAGGTTGATCATCCCGTCGAGCGAGAAGCCGGGCCCGCCGCCTTCGACGGCGGTCATGTTGCCGCTGAACGCCGCTTCCAGCCGGTCGGCCTTGGGCTTTTCGAAGATGATGCGCAGCGTGCCGCCCATCGATCCCGATCCGAACAGCGTCCCCTGCGGGCCGCGCAGCACCTCGGCGCGCTCCACGTCGAACAGGCGGAAGTCCGGCGTGCTGCCGCCTGAGTCAGAGGTGGTGCCGACCGATCCCGACACCGGCGTCTCGTCATAATAGACGCCGACCGTCGGCTCGCCCGCGGAGGTGATGCCGCGGATCAGCACGCGCCGGCTGCCCGGCCCGCTGTCGACGATGCGCAGCGACGGCGCGGTGCGGGTCAGTTCGGTGAAGCTGGTGGTGCCCGATGCGGCAAGCGTCTCGCCCGAGGTTGCCGAGATCGCGATCGGCGTGTCCTGGATGCGGGTATTTCGACGAAGCGCGGTGACGACGATCTCGCCGTCGGCGCCGGAGGAGGGGGCGTTCGCCTCCGTGCTGGGGGACTCCGCCGGTGGCGGCGGCGCGTCCTGCGCTGCGGCGAGGCTTGGCGTCATCGCCATAACACTGCCGAGGAGAAGCGCACGCAAACCAGCCTGACGCCGGGCGGCGCCATTACGTCCCATCATCGATATTTCCCCCATCTTGCTGCGGTGGCTGCGCCTGCTGGCGCTTCACCCCGTAACCTTCATGCGAAGATTAGCTTTGCGGCGACCGAAAGTGTTCCGTTTCTGGGGCGCGATGACAAAATTGTTGCATCTTTAATAATCGATAAAACGCAGATCCTTCGGCAATGGAGGGGGTGAGGGGATATTGTTTCGTCAGTCCGGCCCACAGGAAGACAATGTCGCGCTGCCTTGTCGCTCGCGCCGAAGCTCAGGCGATTGGCGCACAGTTTCCCGACTTGACGCGATCGAGCGCGATCAGGCTGCGGAACGTCGCCACCGCCGGATTGTGCGCGAACAGCCGCCGGGTCGTCTCCTCATAGGCGACCATGTCACTGCTCAGGATGACGAGGACGAAGCTGATCCCGCCGGTGACGTAATAGCATTGCTGGACGTCGGCATCGGCGCGGAACAGCGCCTTGGCCGCGTCGACGGTCGCTGCGCGCTCATCGACCAGATGCACCTCGACGATGGCCGTAATCGCCAGCCCCAGCGCGGCAGTATCCACGACGGCGGTATTGGCGGTGATGATCCCCGCCGCTTCCATCGCCGCGATCCGCCGCTGCACCGCCGCCGCAGACAAGTTGACCGCCTCGGCAATCGCGCGCTGCGGCGTCTTGTTGTCGCGCTGGATCACGCGAAGGATCGCGCGGTCGAACGGGTCGAGCTTCGCCCGGCGCTGGCCGGGGCGGTGAGAGGGGGATCGCGCCATTCGCGAGTGATTGTTGCTTTTACCCGCCATATCAAGCGAACACCACTCGCGCCGCGCGCATTATCGTTGCACCGGTCAGCAGGGGACTCGTGTGTCAGCATCGATCATCGGCGCGCGTCATGGCAGTGCGATCGCGCGCGGCACCGCTTGCGGTGCCGCGGCGGGCGCCTTGTGGGGACTGGTGTTCCTTGCCCCCGCGCTGGTGCGTGATTTCACCCCGCTCCAGCTCACCGTCGGCCGCTATCTCGCTTATGGCGCGATCGCCGCTGCGCTGATCGGCCCGCAGTGGCGGCGGCTGTCCCGATTGCTGACGCGACGAGATTGGCTGACGCTGGCGTGGCTCGCGCTCACCGGCAACACACTTTACTATGTGCTGCTGTCCACCGGGGTGCAGACGGCGGGTATCCCGCTCACATCGCTGGTGATCGGCTTCTTGCCGGTTGCGGTGACGATCGTCGGCAGTCGGGATCGCGATGCCGTCCCGCTGCGCCAGCTTGCGCCGTCGCTGCTACTCGGCGCGGGCGCGGCCTTGTGCATCGGCTGGCAGGCGCTCGATCCCTCCGCAGCAACCCCGGGCACGCGCAGCATCGTCGGGCTGGCGTGCGCCATCGGGGCGCTCATCTGCTGGACGGTCTATGCCGTCGGCAATGCCCGTGCGCTGGCCAGCCGGCCGGGCGTCTCGGTGCATGACTGGAACCTGCTGATCGGCCTCGCCACCGGCGCACAGGCGATCGTGCTTCTGCCGTTCGCCTTGTCCGGTGCGGCGGCTGCGCACGGCATGACCGCCTGGGGGCAATTCGCCGCCGTGTCGGTTGGCGTCGCGGTGGCCGCGTCGATCATCGGCAACGCCTTGTGGAACAAGATGAGCCGCCTGCTCCCGCTGACGATGGTGGGGCAGATGATCCTGTTCGAAACGCTCTTTGCGCTGCTCTACGGCTTTCTCTGGGAACAACGCTGGCCCACCCCGGCGGAGATCGCCGCCGCGACGCTGGTCATCGCCAGCGTGCTGTCCTGCATCCACGCGCACCGCCCCCGGCATCGGCCCCGCCCGCTGGCGAGCGATGCCGGGGAGCCGGCACGTTAGAAGTCGACGTTGGCCGAAATCAGCAGGCGGCGTCCTTCCTGGTTGATTGAATAGGCCGGTGTGAACGCCGTCACCGGCGCGGCCGCGGTGCCGCTCAGATAGGGCTCGTACACCGCGTAATCGGTGTCGAGGATGTTCCACAGCGTTGCCGACAGGCGGAGCGCCGGCGTCACCTGATACGATCCGCCCAGGTGGAACAGCTCATAGCCGCGGAAGTCGCCCACCGCACGCTGCTGGTCATTGTTGCCGCGGTACCGGCTCGACCGGATCTCGGCGCGCGTCCACACCGTCGCCTTCTCGGTCAGTCGCCACCGCAAATTGGCGTTCACCATATGCTTGGGAATGCCGATCAGCGGCAGGCCAGCCTCGGGACCGCTCAGCTGTTCGCTTTCGGTGTAGGTGTAATTGGCGGCCAGCGAGAGAGTGGGGGTGAATTCCACCCGTCCGGCCGCCTCGATCCCGCGCGTGCGCGCCTTGTCGATGTTGATTGACTGGCTGAACAGGTCGACGGCGGGGAAATTGCCGACATCGAGGCAGCCCGGTCGGTTCGGATTGCCGGCGAAGCGGCAGTTGGGAATACCCGGGCCGGTCGCGATCTTGTCGTCGAAATCATTGTTGAACAGCGTCACATTGCCGCTGAACAGGCCGCCATTGTCGTAATAGACGCCCGCCTCATAGGTCGTCGTCGTCTCCGGCGTCAGGCTGGGCGTGCCGAGCAGCGGGATACGACCCTGTCCGCCAAAGCCGATGATGCCTTCCGCGATCTGCTCGACCCGCGGCGTCTTGAAACCACGGCTCACCCCGCCCTTCAGCGTCAGCGCGTCGGAGACGTTCCAGACCGCATAGGCGCGCGGCGACCATTTGTCGCCAAAGGTGGAATGATTGTCATAGCGCACGCCGCCCGTCAGCTTCACGTCCTCCACGACGGTCAGCGTCGCTTCCGCAAAGCCTGCCCATTGGGTGAAGGTGAAGGGTTCGGGCGCCACACCCTCGACCATCCGGGCGTGCCAATATTGACCGCCCACGGTGAAGGCGACCGGGCCCTGCTTGCCGGCCAGGCGTGAATCGATGATGTCGTTGCGCGCCTGCAGCTCGCGCGGGCTGCCGGGCACCTGCCCGGGCGTGCCGTTGGGGATCAGGCGACCGATCGTCTCGGTCTCGTTGCGCGTCAGCGTCGTGTCCAGCGTGCCGATCGGGCTGCGCCAGCTGTGCGCCAGCACATAGTTCGACCGGTTGAACCGCTGCTCGGGCGCATAGCCGCCGGAACCCAGCGTGCCGAGCCGCCCTTCGCTATTGTCATAGCGCTGCTCGTTGCGGTCATATTCCAGCCACAGGTCATGGTCCGCATGCGGCGTCAGCGTCAGCCGCCCGCCATAGGTATAGACGTCCGACCGGACGGGATTGCGCCCCAGCGTCAGCGCCGGGTCACCGGGGATGGGGATGTCCGAACCCTCGCGATGGAACACGCTGCCGCGCAGCGTCAGGCCCAGCAGGTCGCGCACCACCGGGCCCTGTGCAAAGGCGTTGACCGACTGGATGTTGCCGAACCGCTCGTCGAACTGAACGGTGCTTTCCGCCGTCGCCGATCCGACCCAGCGATCGCCCACCTTGCGGGTGATGATGTTCACCACCCCGCCCATCGCGTCCGACCCGTACAGCGTCGACATCGGCCCGCGCACCACCTCGATCCGTTCGATCGCCGAATAGGGCGGGATGAAGCTGGTGGAGGTTTCGCCGAACCCGTTCGGGGTGACTCCGCCCGGCGGATTCTGCCGCCGCCCGTCGATCAGCACCAAAGTATAATCGCTCGGCATGCCGCGGATCGAGATGTTGAGGCCGCCGGTCTTGCCCGCCTCGCCGCCAACATCGATCCCCTGCACGTCGACCAGCGCTTCGGC
This sequence comes from Sphingomonas olei, assembly GCF_045369765.1. Taxonomy (NCBI): domain Bacteria; kingdom Pseudomonadati; phylum Pseudomonadota; class Alphaproteobacteria; order Sphingomonadales; family Sphingomonadaceae; genus Sphingomonas; species Sphingomonas olei. The sequence continues at coordinate 20,338 of NZ_JBIQEU010000007.1, read as the reverse complement.
GAGGCTGCCGAACCTCTTGTCCTGCAGGTCGGCGCGGTCGATGACGCTGATGCTCGCGGGGGCGTCGACGATGCGCTGGGCGTAGCCCGCGGCGGTCACCACGATGTCGCCGGTCGGCGCGTCCTGGCGCGTCCCGCTCCTGGCGGGTTCCTTGGCGTTCGCCACCGTGACCGACGGGGCGCTTGACCCTGCCTCTGTCTGCGACTGGGCGCCAGTTTGCGCCTGAACCTCATTTTGCGCCTGGGCGGGTGACAGCGCTGCGAGAGACAGCGTGCAAAAAGCCGCTGAGCACAGCATGGACGTCCGGAACATGAAACCCCTTTGTGAGACTGACTCGCAATTGCATCGTGCCCTGCGGCACGGGGCTATATAGGTCAATGCAAATCATTCGCAGCAACATTTTGACACGTTCGTCCGGATAAACCGCCGGGCCATCCAACGCGGTTGAACCCGTCCCGCCTTCGGCTAAGCTCGCGTCCTGCCTGCGACAGACAGGAGAGGATGAATGCTGCTCAGCGAGGTTCCGGTGCATGCGGCGCACCGGGCGCCCGATCGTGTCGCGGTGCGCCTGGACGAGCGCGCGATCACGTACAGCCAGATGCGCGACGATTGCTGGCGGCTCGGGCAGGCGCTGCTCGGCATCGCGCAGCCGGGCGACCGGGTGGCGATCCTCGCCGAAAACTGCCTCGAATATGCGCTCTGCTATTATGCCGTGCCCGGCGCCGGCATGACGCTAACCTTCCTCAACTACCGCCTCGCCCCGGCCGAGCTCGCCTGGATCATCAACGATGCCGCGCCCAGCGTGCTGATCGTCCAGGACAAATATCTCGGCGCAATCCGCGCCATCCGCGATCAGATTCCTTCGGTCCGGCACCTGCTGGTGATCGGTGCCGCGGCGGAGGGGGCGGCCAGCTTCGATGCGTTGCTGGCCAGCGGCACGCCGCAACCGCTGCCCCCGCCATCAGAGGATTCGATCGCCTGGCTGCTTTACACCTCGGGCACCACCGGCTTGCCCAAGGGCGCGATGCTCACCCATCGCAACGTCATGGCGGCCGTGTTCAACAGCCTGGCGAGCTGGGACAAGGAGCCCGATTCCCACTATCTGCTCACCTTCCCGATGTATCACGTCGCCGGCTACGGCATGGTGGTGAACCATCTGCGCGGCGCGGAGCTGACCATCCTGCCAAACTTCGTGCCCGAAACGCTGTTCGCCCTCATCGAACGCCACCGCATCACCTCCACCGCCGCCGCCCCGACGATGATCGCGCTGCTGCTCGATCACCCCGCCATGCCCGGTTACGACCTCTCCTCGTTGCGCAACGTCGGCTATGGCGCCTCCGCGATGCCCGCCGCCGTGCTGCTGCGTGCGCGGGAAAAATGGCCGCAGGTGCGCTTCGGCACTGGCTTCGGCATGACCGAGCTTGCCGGCAACGTCATGGTCCTGACCGCCGACGAGCATGATCGCGCGATCGATGAGGGCCTGCCGATCCTGAACTCGGTCGGCCGCCAGATGCTGCTCGCCCGAGTCCGCGTCGTCGATGAGGCGATGGCCGACGTTGCGCCCGGCGTAGAGGGGGAGATCGTAGTGAAGGGCGATCAGGTCCTCACCGGCTATTGGCGCAATCCTGAGGCGACCGCCAAGGCCTTCACCGACGGCTGGTTCCACACCGGCGACGTCGGCCGCTGGGATGCTGACGGCTATCTCACCATCGTCGATCGCAAGAAGGACATGATCGTCACTGGCGGGGAGAACGTCTACCCGCGCGAGGTGGAGGAAGTGCTCTACCGCCACCCCGCCGTGCTGGAGGCAGCGGTGGTCGGCATGGCGGATCCCGTGTGGGGTGAAAGCGTCGTCGCGATCATCGCCACCCGCGACGGCGAAGCCACCGACGCCGCCGCGCTGATCCGGCACTGCCGCGACCATATCGCCAGCTACAAGAAGCCAAAGGCCGTCGCCTTCATCGCCGAACTGCCCAAGAACGCCTCCGGCAAGGTCCTGAAACGCACCTTGCGCGACATGCTCGCCGACGGCGGCCTGATGCTGGAGCGCTAGCGCCCGGGAGGCGTCAGCGGGGATGGGATATAAGAGAAAGAAGAGTGGCGGAGCGGGAGGGATTCGAACCCTCGATACGGTTTTGCCGTATACTCACTTTCCAGGCGAGCGCCTTCGACCACTCGGCCACCGCTCCGCATGTCCTGGAAGTAGCGCGCCCTAGGCCGGTCTTTCGCCGCGCGCAAGCGTTTGCCGCACACGCATCAATCGTCCTCGTCCTCGAAGCCGACCAGCGCCAGCGCGCGCGCCTTGATCTGGCGCATCGCGCACCAGTGGATCAGCGCCTCCTCGCGCCCGTGCGTCACCCACACTTCGCGCGGCGCGATCTCCTCGATCGTGTCGGTCAGTTCGTCCCAATCCGCATGATCGGACATGATCAGCGGCAGCTCGACCAGCTTCTGGCGCGCACGCTGGCGCACCCGCATCCACCCGCTCGCCATCGCGGTGATCGGATCGGGCAGGCGGCGCGACCAGCGATCGTTGAGCGCGCCGGGCGGGCAGATCACGACATGCCCCGCCATCGCCGCCTTGGGCACCCCCGCGACCGGGATCAACTCGCCCAGCCGAACGCCATGATCGGCATAAAGGTCGCACAATCGCTGCAGTGCGCCATGGATATAGATCGGCGCCTCATGCCCGCGCTCGCGCAGCTCGGCGATCACCCGCTGCGCCTTGCCCAGCGCATAGGCGCCGACCAGCACGCAGCGATCCGGGTTGGCGTGCAGCCGCGCGACCAGCTTGTCGATCTCGTCCCCGGTATCGGGGTGGCGGAACACGGGGAGGCCGAACGTCGCCTCGGTGATGAACACATCGCACGCCACCGGCTCGAACGGCGCGCAGGTCGGGTCCGGCCGGCGCTTGTAGTCGCCCGACACGACGATCCGCTCGCCGCGATATTCCAGCAGGATCTGCGCCGAGCCCAGCACATGGCCGGCGGGAACGAAGGTCGCCTGCACCTCGCCCAGCCGCACGCTATCGCCATAGCCTACCGGGTGTCCCGCCTGCTCGCCATAGCGCGTGTCCATGATCGCCAGCGTCTCGGGCGTCGCCCACACCGCGCCATGCCCGCCGCGCGCGTGGTCGGCATGGCCATGAGTCACCAGCGCGCGTGGCTGGGGCAGGGAGGGATCGACCCAGGCATCAGCCGGGCGAACGAAGATGCCATGGGGGTGAGGTTCGAGCCAGTCGCCAAGCTTGGGCATGGGGGCAGTACGCACGAGCGGATCAAATCGCCCCGGCGCCTCGTTGTGGGAACAACAGAAAAAGGAGAGTGCGGCATGGAACATCAGGCTTTGGGCGACAGCCTTTGGGTTTTCGTCGTCATCGGCGGCTTCATCATCCTGGGCCTCGCGATCGCCTTTGCGAAGTTCCGCAACAAGGTGACCCCGGAACAGGAACGCCGCACCGAAGAGGCGACTCACCGGCTGTACGAGGAACAATCGCGCGAGGACGCCGCGCGCGGCTGATTGTCGCGCCGCGCCGTCACTTGGCCGGCGCGGTCGGCGGCGGCCGATCCCGCGGTGACAGCGCCTCCCTGCGAGCCGGGCGCTGGGACAGCCGCGTGATCTGATCGCCAGGACGCTATGCCGCCGCTCCCTCAGGGGAGAGTGTGCTCCGAGTGTGCTGCGTCAGGGGCTGCCGCCGCAAAGCGCCACCTGCCGCGGCCGGGCGACGATGCAGGCGCGGCGTTCTGAAACGGTATGGCGACCCTATATGTCGACGCGATGACTGTTTCACTTCCGACCCCGCTGGCCGACTGGTTCGCGTCGCGGGGCTGGTCTCCGCGCCGCCACCAGCTCGACATGCTCGCCGAGGGCCGCGCCGGTCGGCACGCGCTGCTCGTTGCCGCGACCGGCGCGGGCAAGACGCTCGCCGGCTTCCTCCCCACGCTTGCGGAATTGATCGAGCAGCCGACCGAGGGGCTCCACACCCTCTATGTCTCGCCGTTGAAGGCGCTGGCGGTCGACATTCAGCGCAACCTCGTCACGCCCCTCGATGAAATGGGCCTCGACGAAATGGGCATCGACATCCGCGTCGAAACCCGCACCGGCGACACCCCGTCGGATCGCAAGGCCCGCCAGCGGGTGAAGCCGCCGCAGATCCTCCTCACCACGCCCGAATCGCTGTCGCTGCTGCTCAGCTACCCCGACAGCTTCACCATGTTCGCCGGCCTGCGCACGATCGTGATCGATGAGGTGCACGCCTTCGCCACCGGCAAGCGCGGCGACCTGCTGTCGCTATGCATGGCGCGGCTTCAGGCGATCGCGCCCGGCCTGCGCCGCGTCGCCTTGTCCGCCACGGTCGCCGATTCCGACGGCTATCGCGCCTGGCTCGCCCCCGACGGCGATATCGACAGCGTCAGCCTGGTGCAGGGCGAAACCGGCGTCGATCCCAATATCGCCATCCTGCTGCCCGAGGATCGCGTGCCCTGGGCGGGCCATTCCGGCCGCTATGCCGCGGCGCAGGTGATGGCGGAGATCGAGACTCACAAGACCACCATCGTCTTCTGCAACACCCGCAGCCTGGCCGAGCTGATCTTCCAGGATCTGTGGAAGGCGAACGAGATGCAGCTGCCGATCGGCATCCATCACGGCAGCCTGGAAAAAGAGGCGCGGCGCAAGGTGGAGGCGGCGATGGCCGGCGGCCGCCTGCGCGCGCTGGTCGCCACCGCCAGCCTCGACCTGGGAGTCGACTGGGGCGATGTCGATTGCGTGATCCAGATGGGGGCGCCCAAGGGTTCGTCGCGCCTGCTGCAGCGCATCGGCCGCAGCAACCACCGCCTTGATGAGCCGTCGGAGGCGATCGTCGTCCCCGGCAACCGCTTCGAATATCTCGAGGCGCGCGCCGCGCTGGACGCGGTGGAGGCGGGCGAGCTCGATACCGATGTGTTCCGCATGGGCGCGCTCGACGTGCTGGCGCAGCATGTCATGGCCTGCGCCTGCGCCGCTCCGTTCGATCAGGCCGCATTGCTTGACGAGATCCGCTCGTCCTTGCCCTATTCGGCGCTCACTGATGAACTGTTCAACAAGGTGCTCGGCTTCATTCGCGACGGTGGCTACAGCTTGCGCGCTTATGATCGGTTCAAGCGGCTGACGCAGGATGCCGATGGCCTGTGGCGCGTCAGCCATCCGAAATTCGTTGCGCAGCATCGCCTCAACGCCGGAATCATCGTGGAGGCGACGATGCTCAAGGTCCGCTTCCGCAACGGCCGCGCGCTGGGCAAGGTGGAGGAGGCGTTCGCCTCCACGCTCAGCCATGGCGACACCTTCTTCTTCGCCGGGATGAGCCTTGAGGTGGAGAAGATCGATACCGAGGATCTGATCGTCCGCGCCACCGCGCGGCCCGCGCGAATCCCCACTTATGGCGGCAGCCGGATGCCGCTCTCCACCAATCTCGCCGATCGCGTCCGCGGCTTCCTCGATACGCCCGCCGAATGGGCGCGCTTCCCCGATGACGTGCGCGAATGGCTGGAGATCCAGGCCCGCCGCTCCGCGCTGCCGCACCCCGACCAGCTGCTCGTCGAAACCTTCCCGCGCGAAGGGCGCAACTACATGGTCGCCTATTCCTTTGAGGGGTGGAACGCGCACCAGTCGCTCGGCATGCTCATCACGCGGCGGATGGAAACCGCGGGGCTGAAGCCGCTTGGCTTCGTCGCCAACGATTATGCCATCGCCACCTATTCGATCGATCCGGTCACCGATCCCGCGGCGCTCTTCTCACCCGACATTCTCGAACATGAGTTCGTCGACTGGGTGCAGCAGTCGCACCTCCTGAAACGCGCCTTCCGCGAGGTCGCGGTGATCGGCGGGCTGGTCGAGCGGCAGCATCCCGGCAAGCGCAAGACCGGCAAGCAGGTCACCTTCTCCACCGACCTCATCTACGACGTGCTGCGCAAGTACGAACCGGGCCATATCCTGCTGGAGGCTGCCTGGGCCGACGCCCGCGCGCGCATGACCGACGTCGGCCGCCTCGCCGACCTGCTCGATCGCGCGGCGGGGACGATGCTCCACGTCGATCTCCCGCGTGTGTCCCCGCTTGCGGTGCCGGTGCTGGTGCTGATCGGCCGCGAACGAGTCGCCACCGGCAGCGCGGACGATGCGCTGCTGATCGAGGCGGAGGCACTCGCCGGGGAGGCGATGCGCCTCGACTGAGGCCGCAGGCTTCCGCCGCCGGGGATAACGATTGACAAGGGTCCGGATCGGGCGCTTCATCGCTGTATGCGCCGCTGGCTTGCCTTGCCGCTCCTGTCGCTGCTCGCCAATGCGGACGATCAGCAGCCCGTGATGCCGCCCGCGCCGATCACCGATTACGCCGCGCACATCGGGCTCGGCCACGCCGAGGATCCGGCGGTGCCGACCGGCGAGCATCTTGATTTCGGCGTCGACGGCCCGCGCATGACGGTGCCGGTCCAGATCGCGGGGGCGGGGCCCTATCAGTTCGTCATCGATACCGGCGCCCAGCGAACGGTGATCAGCCGTGAACTGGCCGCACGGCTCCGCCTGCCCGGCGGCCGCAACGTCCGCCTGACCGGGATGACCGGGACACAGGATGTCGGCACGGTGGTGATCCCGTCGATTTCCGTCAGCACGCTCGGCGGGGAGCGGATCGAGGCGCCGGCGCTATCGGCGGCGAACCTCGGCGCGCCCGGCATGCTCGGCATCGACGCGCTTCAGGGCCATGCGCTGGCGATCGATTTCGATCAGCAGCGGATGACGGTGACGCCGGCGCGCAAGCGCGGCGAGCGGGTCCGCCGCGCGCCCGACGAAATCGTCATCCAGGCGAAAAGCCTGTTCGGCCAGCTCGTCGTCACCGACGCGCGGGTCGGCGGGGAACGGGTCCGCGTCATCCTCGATACCGGCAGCGTGGTGTCGATGGGCAACCTCGCGCTGCGCAAGCGGCTCGCCAAGCGCGGCAAGGTCACCCCGATCACGCTGATCAGCGTGACGGGCGGCGAACTCGTCGCCGATTATGGGTCGGTCAAGTCGATCAAGATCGGCGATGCGGAGATCCGCGACATGCCGGTGGCCTTTGCCGACGTGCCGCCATTCCGCGTGTTCGGGCTGGAAAAGAAACCGGCGATCATGCTCGGCATGGACGTGCTGAAACTGTTCACCCGCGTTCAGATCGATTTCGCCAACCGCGAATTGCGCCTGCTGCTGCCGCGCGGCGCCGCGCGCCGCGGCTAGGGCCGGATTACTCCATAAAGGGCCGAATGCGCCCAAAGGCGGCCAGAAGCGGCCGAACGACTCCGGTCGACGCCTCGTCGTGGCCGATGGCCCATAAAAAAGGGCCCGGCACTTTCGTACCGGGCCTAGTGCGTCCGCAGGAGGAACATCGTCTGGGAACCGGCCGCAGCCGGCTCCCAATCTCGTCAATAATTGTAGGCGCGCTCGCCATGCTCGCTGAGGTCGAGCCCTTCGCGCTCCACCTCTTCGCTGACCCGCAGCCCGACGGTCGCCTTGGCGATCGAGAAGGCGATGGCGGATCCGACGCCGGCCCAGGCCACCGAGATGAGCACCGCGACCACCTGGGTCACGAGCTGCGGCCCCAGGGCATAGTCTGCAGCGCCAGGCCCGCCGAGGCCCGGCAGCATGGTGAATGCCGTGCCGATCGACCCCACGATGCCACCGATGCCGTGGATTCCGAACGCATCCAGCGAGTCGTCAAGGCTGAGCTTGGGCTTCACCGCGACCACGAAATAGGCGCAGATGATGGCCGCGATCGCACCCAGCAGGATGGCGCCGAACGGCCCCGAATTGCCCGCCGCCGGGGTCACCGCGACCAGGCCGGCGATCGCGCCGGAGCAGGCGCCGAGCATCGATCCCTTGTGGCCCAGCATCCGTTCCGTCAGCATCCAGAACAATACACCCGCCGCCGTGGCGACGAAGGTGTTGATCATCGCCATCGCCGCCGAGCCATTGGCCTCCAGCGCCGATCCGGCGTTGAACCCGAACCAGCCGACCCACAGGAGGCCGGTGCCGATCAGCGTCATGACCAGCGAGTGCGGGGCCATGATCTCTTTCTTGTAGCCCAGCCGCGGGCCGATGATGATCGCCCCGACCAGCGCCGAGATGCCGGCGTTGATGTGAACCACCGTGCCGCCGGCGAAGTCGAGCGCGGCGGGCTGCCAATTAAAGAGAAGGCCGTTGCCCGCCCACACCATGTGCGCGATCGGGAAATAGACGATGGTGAGCCAGATCAGCGCAAAGACCATCAGGCCGGCAAACTTCATCCGCTCGACCAGGCCACCGACCACCAGGCTGACGGTGATCGCCGCAAAGGTCATCTGGAAGGCGATGAAGACATATTCCGGGATGACGACACCGTCGGTGAAGGTCGCCGCCGTCGAGTCGGCGTTGACCCCGGCAAGAAACAGCTTGTTGAACCCGGCGATAAAGGCGTTGCCGCCGTCACCGAACGCCATGGTGTAGCCGTAGGTCACCCAGATGATCATCGCGAAGCTCGCGACGGCCAGGATCTGGGTCAGCACCGACAGCATGTTCTTGGTCCGTACGAGGCCGCCATAGAACAGCGCCAGCCCGGGTACGATCATCGTCATGACCAGCACGGTCGCGGTCATCATCCAGGCGGTGTCGCCCTTGTTGGGCACCGGCGCGGCTGCCTGGGCCCAGGCGGGTGCCGCCGCCGCGGCTGTTGCCGCCACGCCCAATGCCAGGGCAGTCCTGATTATCTGCTTCATCACCACCCCCCTCAGAGTGCCGTATCGTCGGTTTCGCCGGTGCGGATGCGCACCGCCTGCCCGACATCGAGGACGAAGATCTTGCCGTCACCGATCGCGCCGGTGTTCGCGGCCGCCTGCACCGCCTCGACCACGCGATCCGCGAGGTCGACCGGGCAAACCACTTCGATTTTGATCTTGGGCACCATGTTGGTGCTGTATTCGGCGCCGCGGTAGATTTCGGTCTGCCCCTTCTGGCGCCCGAAACCCTTCACCTCGGTGACTGTCATCCCCGCCACCCCGATCCCGGTGAGTGCTTCCCTCACTTCGTCGAGCTTGAACGGCTTGATGATGGCTATGACCAGTTTCATCGCGCCCCCTTCCGTTACCCGGAAAGGTACTTCGCAACAGATGTGCCAAACCGTCGCTGCCTAGTGCATGATCACGGCAACCACATTTGACACGTTACTTTTTGTGCAGATGCGAAAACATGCTCAAGAATTAGGCACCGTCGACTACCATCCTGGCACGATCAAGATCATCCTCTTCGACCATCAGGCGCACGGGGATCAGCAACCAGCTGCCGTCGGCGATCGACGCCCCGGCATCGAAGGTGAGCGCGACTATTCCTTCGCTCTCCAGTCGCGCGGCGAGGATGCTGGCAAGATTGCGGTCATAGCGACCCAGTTCGACCAGCATCAGCGCGGCAGCGCGTCTGGCGTGCGTACTGGAAAGTCATCGATGCTTTTCGCGTTGCTGCCCTGCCAATAGGCCAGCCGCTCTTCATCGCTGTACTTGGCGTTGTATTTGTTCAGCGTCTCACGCGGATGATCCAGCGTCATCTGCGGCACGCCCCAGCCGCAGGACGTCTGCGCCTGGTCGATCGCCACGACGAAGATCTGCCGCGTGCCGGGCAGTGGCGGAAACTCGCTATACAGCGCGCGCCATTCCGGATCCTGGGGAAGGACTGGGCGGCCCCGACCGTAGATGCGAAAGATCAGTGCGGGCTGATCGAAGGCGCAGAACATGATGGTGATGCGCCCGTCGGCGAGCAGGTGCGCGTTGGTCTCATTGCCCGATCCTGCAACGTCGAGATAGGCGACGGTGGTCGGGTCCAGAACGCGGAACGTGTCCATGCCCTTGGGGCTGAGGTTGATCCGCGCGCCGGGCGCGCTCGTTGCCACGAAGAAGACCGGCTGCCGGGCGATGAAGGCACGATGCGCGTCGTTCAGCGCCGGAAAGAATTCCGCCATGCAGGCGTGCTCCCCTGTTCAGGCGAGAAGGATGGCTCGCGGCGCCTGCCTACCATTTACGATGCGTCCGATCCACCGCACCGCCGGTAGTCACCAGCGGTGCGAGGTGTCAGGAATGCACCCGGCGATCTCAGTCGAACAGCGAGGAGACGCTGGTCTCGTCGGCGATACGGCGGATCGCCTCCGCAAGGAGCGGTGCAATCGTCAGGTGCCGGATACGCTTGGCGTGGCTGATGGCTTCCTGGTTGCCGATCGAATCGGTGATCACCAGCTCGCGCAGCGCCGACCCTTCGACCCGGGCGACGGCACCGCCGGAGAGGACGCCATGGGTGACATAGGCAACGACGTCCTCGGCGCCCGCCTCACGCAGCGCTGCGGCCGCGTTGCACAGCGTGCCGGCGGAATCGACGATATCGTCGATCAGGATGCAGAAGCGCCCTTCCACGTCGCCGATGATGTTCATCACCTCCGACTCGCCGGCGCGCTCGCGGCGCTTGTCGACGATCGCCAGCGGTGCGTTGTCGAGCCGCTTGGCGAGCGCGCGCGCGCGCACCACGCCGCCCACGTCGGGGGAGACGACCATCAGGTTCTTCGACCCGAAGCGCGCCAGGATGTCCGCGGACATGACCGGCGCGCCAAACAGATTGTCGGTCGGGATGTCGAAGAAGCCCTGGATCTGACCGGCATGGAGGTCGACGGAGAGCACGCGGTCGGCGCCGGCCGTGGTGATCAGGTTGGCGACCAGCTTGGCCGAGATCGGCGTGCGCGGGCCGGGCTTCCGGTCCTGCCGCGCATAGCCGAAATAGGGAAGGACCGCCGTGATCCGCTTGGCCGACGCGCGCTTCAGCGCATCGATGCAGATCAGCAACTCCATGAGGTTGTCGTTGACCGGATAGCTGGTCGACTGGATCAGGAAAACGTCTTCACCGCGGACGTTCTCCATAATCTCGACGAAGATCTCCTCGTCGGCGAATCGCCGCACCAGAGCCTCGGTCAACGGGAGCTCCAGATAGGAGGCGATGTCCCGTGCCAGCGGCAGGTTGGAGTTGCCGGTCATCAGTTTCATGTCAGCACGCCCTTTCGTGACGCCCCCTTAGCGGGCCGGGCATATGTTTCAATCGTGCGACGCACTCAGAGGACGTTTGCCGTCGCGCGTCGCAGGGCGTACCGGCGCCGACATGACCATCGTTACCCGCTTTGCCCCGTCACCGACCGGGCGGCTGCACGTCGGCAACATCCGCACGGCGCTGCACAACTGGATGTTCGCGCGTGCTCATGGCGGCCGCTTCATGCTGCGGATCGACGATACCGATCAGGAGCGTAGTGAAGAACGGTTCGTCGAGGCGCTGCGCGAGGATCTGGCGTGGCTGGACCTTGAGGCTGATGGCGAGGCGCGGCAATCGGCGCGTTTCGATCTGTATCAGGCGCGCTTCGATGCGCTGGTCGCGGCCGGACGTATTTACCCCGCCTATGAGACCAGCCAGGAACTGGACCTCAAGCGAAAGATCCAGCTGGGCCGCGGACTGCCGCCCATCTACGATCGCGGGGCACTGGCGCTGAGCGATGCGGATCGCTCGCGGCTGGAGGCGGAGGGCATCAAGCCGCATTGGCGCTTCCGGCTCGATCATGGCGCGCCGATCGAATGGGACGACATGATCCGCGGTCACCAGCGGTTCGATCCCGCTACGATGAGCGACCCGATCGTGCGCCGCGCCGATGGTTCATGGCTGTATATGCTGCCGTCCGCGATTGACGACGTCGACATGGGGATCACGCATGTGGTGCGCGGCGAGGACCATGTCGCCAACACCGCCTTGCAGATCCAGATGTTTGCCGCGCTTGGCAGCACCCCGCCGACCTTTGCCCATGCCGCGCTGCTCACCGGCGCCGAGGGCAAATTGTCCAAGCGGCTGGGTAGCCTTGGCGTCGACCAGCTTCGCGAGGCGGGGGTGGAGCCGCAGGCGATCCGGGCGCTGCTGGCGCGGCTCGGCACCAGCGATCCGGTTGAGCCCGCGGTTGACATGGAGCCGCTGCTTGCCGCTTTCGATTTTGCCCGCTTTGGCCGAGCGCCGGCGCGGTTCGACGAGGCGGAATTGATGCAGCTGAATGCGCGGATCGTCCATCAGCTCCCATTCGAAGCGGTGCGCGACCGCTTGCCGCCTGCCATGACGCCCGTTGCCTGGGAAGCAGTGCGGCCGAACCTCTCGACCGTGGCGGAAGCGGCCGACTGGTGGGGCGTGGTCGAAGGGCCGGTCACAGCGGCGGCGCTATCGGCTGACGATGGCGCCTATCTGGCCATTGCTGCCGAGGAAGCTGCGGCGATCGATTGGGATGGCGACCCCTGGCACGGTCTGACCGAGCGGCTGAAGGAGCGCACAGGACGCAAGGGCAAGGCGCTGTTCCTGCCGTTGCGGCGCGCGCTCACCGGTCGCGATCACGGGCCGGACATGGCGGCGCTGCTGCCGTTGATCGGCCGCGACCGGGCGCTCGCGCGACTTCGCGCCGCTTCCGGCGGCTAATTGGACCAGGGTCTGGCCGTCGCGGCCGCGCGCGCCTATGTTGCGCGGATGCAGTTCTTTGCCCGGCTAAGCCCGTTCCGCGCGGTGCGCGACCTACGCCTGTTTCTGCATCAGCGGCAGAAGCACGAACTGTTCTTCCTGTTTCTCTCCGTCTTTATGACCGGCTTGCTGCTGATCGGCTTCGCCAAGGATTCGAAGGTCGAGAAGGTCTACAAGCCGGACATCATCTATGTTCAGCAATGGCGCCTCGATCGCAGCGAGGCGGAGATTCGCGCGCAGCAGGCGATCGATGCCCCGATCAAGCAGAAGCAGATCGAGGAGCGCGAGAAGGCGCTGGCCGAGCGGCAGGCATCCTTCAAGCGTCTTGAGGACAAGATGAAGAAGTGGGGGCTCTGACCGCCGGCGTGTCGTCCGCGGACCAGCGCTGGATGGGGGCTGCGCTGGCGCTCGCCAGCCGCGGGCAGGGGCGCACCCATCCCAATCCTTCCGTCGGATGCATTCTGGTGCGCGATGGCATTGTTGTCGGGCGCGGCTGGACCCAGCCCGGCGGCCGGCCGCATGCGGAGGCGATGGCTCTCGCTGAGGCGGGAAGCGCGGCAAAGGGCGCGACCGCTTATGTGACACTGGAGCCCTGCGCCCATGTCTCATCGCGCGGCCCCGCCTGCGCCGACCTTCTGGTCGCCAGCGGTGTAGACCGCGTGGTCGCGGCGGTGACCGATCCTGACCCGCGCACCAACGGCAAGGGGCTGGGGCGGCTCGCCGCGGCGGGTGTGCAGATTGTATCTGGTGTGCGCGAGCGAGAGGCCCGCGCGACGCTGGCCGGATTTCTCACGCGAATCGTCCTGGGCCGGCCGCAGGTGACGCTGAAGCTCGCGACCTCGCTTGATGGATGCATCGCTCGTGCTGACGGCGAAAGCCGCTGGATCACGGGTCCGCAAGCGCGCGCGCACGCGCATCTCGAACGAAGCCGGCATGAGGCCATTCTGGTAGGGCGAGGCACCTGGGAGATCGACCGCCCGGCGCTCGACGTGCGGTTGCCGGGACTGGAGAATCGCGCTCCGCAACGCGTGATCCTGTCGACCCACGACATGGGTGATGACGTGCTTCAGCTCTCGGCCCCGGAGGAAATCGCCTGGCTTCCCGCCGATCGTCTGCTCGTGGAGGGGGGCGCTGGGGTCGCCTCCGCTTTCCTCGCGGCGGATCTGGTCGATCGCCTGCTGCTGTATCGCGCCCCGATCCTGATCGGCGACGGCAGGCATGCGTTGGGCGACATCGGGTTGGGCGCCTTGGCCGATGCGCACGATCGATGGGCAATGATCGATTCACGCCAGCTTGGCAGCGATCGGCTCGAGGTCTACGAGCGGGTGCGATGTTCACCGGGATCATAACCGACGTCGGAGAGATTACGCGCGTTGAGACGCGCGGGGATACGCGCGTCGTTGTCGCCACCAGCTATGAAACGCTTGAGATTGACCTGGGGGCTTCGGTCGCCTGTTCGGGCGTTTGCCTCACCGTCGTCGACAAGGGGCCTGACTGGCTGGCCTTCGACGTCTCGGGCGAGACGCTGACGCGGACCGCTCAGGGGCAATGGTCCGAAGGGCGTCGGTTGAATCTCGAACGCGCGATGAAGCTGGGCGATGAGCTTGGTGGTCATATCGTCACCGGCCACGTCGACGGAATCGCCGAGGTCACCAGCGTACGGCCCGATGGCGATTCGAAGCGCGTCGATTTCCGGGTCTCAAGCGATCTTGCGCCCTTCCTCGCTACCAAGGGGTCGGTCACGGTCGACGGCGTATCGCTGACCGTCAACGACGTGACGGACGATCCCGATGGCGCGACCATCTTCGCGGTCAACATCATTCCGCATACCCAGGCGGTGACGACGCTTTCAGATCTGGCGCCGGGCAGCGCCGTCAACATCGAGATCGATGTGCTCGCCCGCTACCTCCAACGGATGGAACATTATCGTGCAAAAGCCCGCTGAACTCGCGCGCCTGCGCCACGCCTTTCTCTCGACCCCGGAAGAGATCATCGACGAGGCCAAGAATGGCCGGATGTTCATTCTGGTCGATGATGAGGATCGCGAAAACGAGGGTGATCTGGTCATCCCCGCGCAGATGGCGACGCCCGAAAAGATCAACTTCATGGCCCGCTATGGCCGCGGGCTGATCTGCCTTGCGATGACCAAGTCGCGTGTCGATGCGCTCGGCCTCGACCTGATGAGCCGGCACAACGGCACCCGTCACGAGACCGCCTTCACCGTCTCGATCGAGGCGCGCGATGGGGTGACAACGGGCATTTCCGCGGCCGATCGCGCGCGGACGATCGCGGTGGCAATCGATTCGTCGAAGAGCCGCGAAGAAATCGTCACCCCGGGTCACGTCTTCCCGCTGGTGGCGCGTGATGGCGGCGTGCTGGTGCGCGCGGGCCATACCGAAGCGGCGGTCGACGTGTCGCGCTTGGCCGGCCTCAATCCCTCGGGCGTGATCTGCGAGATCATGAACGAGGACGGCACGATGGCGCGGATGGACGATCTCGTCTCCTTCGCGCAGCTGCACAACCTCAAGATCGGCACGATCCGCGACCTGATCGCCTATCGTCGGCGCCATGACCATCTGGTCGAGAAGAAGGCCGAGATGACCTTTGACTCGCGCTGGGGCGGCCAGTGGAAGGCCGTGACCTTCCACAACAAGGCCACCGGCGACGAGACGATCGCGCTGGTGAAGGGCAAGATCGACCCCGACAAGCCGACGCTGGTGCGCATGCACACGGCGAGCTTCTTCGTTGATATGTTTGGCGAAAATTCCGAACGCTCGGGGCTGCTTTCCAAGTCGATGGAGCTGATCGCGGAGGAAGGCGCCGGCGTGATCGTGGTGATCAACCGCCCGATGAAGGGCGTGGTGACGCGCTTCATGGAGCTGCGTGCCGCGGGCAAGGGCGCCGGCGAGCCGGAAGTCGAGGAATTGCGCGACTATGGCGTGGGTGCGCAGATCCTGGCGGAGCTGGGCGTCGAGGAAATGGTCCTGCTGACCAACACCCATCACACGCTCGTCGGGCTGGAGGGCTATGGCCTTTCCATCGTGGGCGAGCGGCCGATCCCGGGTACCGGCGGCGAATAACGGCCTGTTTACGGAGATATTCGGCCAGCAGCTTGCGCAGCGGCCGGCAACGCCAGTCGGGAGGGGGCACCGGCTGGTGGCGTGGACAAGGAATGCCCCCTTTTTTGCCGCCCCGGCGGCGCTCCCCTGAGCCGGGGAGGAGAAAGGCGAGATCATGGCAAGCGTCCTCATCGTGGAAGCGCGTTTCTACGATCATCTGAACGACATGCTGATCGCGGGCGCGCGCGCGGCGATCGAGGCGGCGGGGCATAGCGCCGAGGTGGTGACCGTGCCGGGCGCGCTGGAAGTGCCGGGCGCGATCGCGATGGCGGCGGAGAGCGGGCGCTATGACGCGTTCGTCGCGCTGGGCGTCGTGATCCGCGGCGAGACCTACCACTTCGAGATCGTATCCAACGAGAGCGCGCGAGGCATCATGGCGCTGACCATGGACGGCATCCCGATCGGCAACGGCATCCTCACCACCGAGAATGAGGAGCAGGCGATCCGCCGCGCGGATCCGGCGCAGCTCGACAAGGGCGGCGGCGCGGCGCAGGCGGCGATCGCGATGCTGCAGCTGCAGCAGCGCTTTGCCTGATTCCGCTCACCTAAGTCAGCGCGGGCGGGCGCCCGCCTGCGGAAAAGGTTCGTCACGGACCTGAAGCAGCGATCGCGCGTATGGGATCATCCGATCCACAAGCGAGCCGCTGCTTCCCTTATGATAGTTTCTTCCACTCCACGCTTCGGCAATATCGTTGGCGAAGTGTGGCGACCCCTCGCGGCCTTGTTCGTGTGGGACTGCATCGTCACGGCAGTCTATTTCTATTATCCGTTCACCGCGCCATCGCTGCCGCTGACCATCTTCGGTTCGGCGCTGGCGCTGTTCCTCGGCTTTCGGACGAACTCCGCCTACCAGCGCTGGTGGGAAGGGCGCGGCCTGTGGGGGCTGATGATCAACGCATCGCGCAGCTTGGCCCGCACGGCGCGCAACCTGCTGCCCGAAGAGGCGCTGGACTTGAAGCGCACGATCGTGCTGCGCCACGTCGCTTATGTGAATGCGCTGCGGTGCCAGTTGCGCCGTCAGTCGGCCGACGCCGAGGTGCTGCGCTTCCTGTCGCGCGGTGAGGCGGAGCCTGCCTTGCAGCGCGCGAACGTCGCCAACGGCATCCTCGACGGATCCTCACGACGGCTGGACGATGCGCGGCAGAGGGGCTGGATCGACACCATCCAGCAGGCGCATTTCGAGCGATTGTTCGTCGACATCTCCAACGCGCAGGGCGGCATGGAGCGGATCAAGAACACGCCCTTGCCCAACCAATATCGCTTCTTCCCCACGTTCTTCACGCGATTGTTCTGCGTCCTGCTGCCGATCGGGCTGGTGGAGACGCTGGGCATCGCGACGCCGGTCGGGTCGACCGTCGCCGGGCTGATGTTCCTCGCCGCGCTGCAGATCGGCGATGACCTGGTCGACCCGTTCGCCAACACGATCCACGACGTCCCGCTGACGGGTATGTGCCGGACGATCGAGATCGACCTGCTGCAATCGATCGGCGACGAAGCGCCAACGCCGTTGCAGCCGGTGGACGGCGTGTTGTGGTGACAGAATGGCCGGCAAAAGGCAGTATTTTCAACGTGCTGCGGGATCGGTCGCGCGCAACGCCATGGGGTCTGGCGTCCCGATAATATCTTACTTATACTCGTGTAAGTAAGATCGGGAGAGAGATTGCCACCATGGCCTATGCGCACACGCTCGCCGCCAATCCGCACTGGCTGCCGGCCAATCCTCCATCGGCGCTGAAGGACATTCCCGGAAGCCGCGGGCTGCCGTTCGTCGGCAATACCTTCAGGGTGCTGAAGGACCCGCTGGGCTTCACCAACAGGATGGTGGCCAAGTACGGCCCGGTCTATCGCAACCGAACGTTTGGGGGCGACGGCGTGGTCTTGCTGGGGCCGGAAGCGAACGAGCTGGTGCTGTTCGACAAGGAGAAGAATTTCTCCTCCGAACAGGGCTGGGGCCCGATCCTGAACCTCGTCTTCCCGCGCGGCCTGATGCTGATGGATTTCGAGAAGCATCGCGCCGACCGCAAGGCATTGTCAGTAGCGTTCAAGCCGGAGCCGATGCGCCATTATGCCGCCGAGCTGAATGCCGGGATCGCGGCGCAGGTGAGCAGCTGGGGCAATCGCCCGACGCCATTCTATCGCGCGATCAAGGCGCTGAGCCTCGACCTGGCGGCAACCAGTTTCCTTGGCGTGCCGCTGGGCCCCGAGGCATCGCGGATCAACCAGGCCTTCGTCGACGAGGTGCAGGCGTCGGTATCGCCGATCCGCAAGCCGCTGCCCGGCACCTCGATGCGCAAGGGCGTGAAGGCGCGCGAATATATCTAATGTGGAGCTCCACATTACACATATTCTTTGCAGTCGCAGTTTATGTCGAGCGTGGCGGCGAGAGACGCAGGTTTCCTTCGGTTTTCCATGATTTCACTCCAGATAATTACGGTTCCCTCGACCTGAACAAGTCGAAGGAACCAACATGCGATCAAGATCATTATTGTCGTTTCGAGCGGCCCGGCTCCGGGTCGAAGACCCGCCCAGTCACGACGCTCTACTCACCGCATTCCTCTCCTCTCTGTCGCTCGACGAGAGGTCAGGCAGTGCGATTCTGTTTGGCGCTGCGGCCCGTCATTTCCTGCATTGGATGGAACTGCATGGGATCGCGATCCGCACGATCGACGATCGGACCGTTCGGCGGTTCGAGAAGCATCGGTGCCGTTGCCACCGGTATTCGGCGCAGCAGCCAGTCTATAAGGCGGACATTGCAGCGCGAGTCAGGCGCTTCGTCCGCTTCCTGGAGGATCAAGGCTACGTCGGTGTCGACGACGGGATCGACGATCTGCCACGGCACCTCGCCGACTATTTCGATGGGATCGATCGCTTGCAACTCGCGCAAGGACCGGCCCAGTCCTATCGATCCGAGGCCGAGCATTTCGCGGCCTGGCTTCGCATTGCGCGACGACAATGGGCCGATATCGATGACACGATCATCGACCAGTACGGCGCGCATGATTGTCGATGTCCGGTCTGGCGCAAGCGAGGCAAGCTTGTTGCCTCGGGCGCGAAGCGGCGGCGGCGAGGCGCTCGGCACTTCGTCGAGTTCTTGCGCGACCGCGGTGTCATCCCTTCAGTCGAACTGGTGTCGGATGACGACCCGCACATGGCGGCATATCTGGCATGGCTCAAGCAACACCGCGGCGCGACCGATGAGACGATCCGGCGCTACCGGGCCGATATCAGGCGGCTCGCGCCTATGCTCGGCGAGCCTTCACAATGGGATGCAGCCGTCCTCAGACGGGCGTTTCAACAACGAAGCAAGGAGACGCCGGGTTCGGCATCACTGCTCGTCACGATAATACGGAGCTATATTCGGTTCCTGGTCGTGCAGGGTATTTGCCGTCCAGCTTTGTTGCACGCGATCCCATCAGTGCAACGCTACCGTCTTTCGACGCTGCCCCGGCACGTTAACCCGGCAACGATCGAGCAGATCATCGGCGCATGTCCGACTGATCGCCCGGTGGAAGTTCGGGACAAGGCCATCATTCTCCTGCTCGCCCGGCTTGGCCTGCGTGCCGGTGATATTCGGGATATGCACCTCGACGATATCGACTGGCGCTCGGGCCACCTGACGGTCAAGGGCAAGACGCGTCGGCCTGATCGCCTGCCATTGCCTCAGGACGTCGGTGACGCGATCCTGGACTACATTGCCACGGCGCGTCCCAAGACCGCCGATCCGCATCTGTTCGTGCGCGCGCAAGCCCCGTTCCGTTCGTTCCGCTCATCGGCGGAGATCGCCGGCATCGTTGCACGCACGCATGAGCGCGGCGGGATCGAAGGCGTGCCGACCGGATCGCACATTTTCCGGCATTCGCTTGCCACCAACTTGCTGCGCGCGGGCGCAGGGCTGGAGTCCGTTGGAACGATCCTGCGCCACAGCTCGCCCGAGACCACCGCCATCTACGCCAAGGTCGACCTGCCGATGCTCATGAAAATCGCGCAGCCATGGCCGGGAGAACCGTCATGCTGAGCACGCAGATTGCCAGATACGTCTCGCTGTATCGCAGCTTGGGGCGGAAGTTCTCGGAACAGGAACGACTGCTGCGCCAATACGCCGCTTTCGCTGAACGCTTCGGTGACCGGCACACCCGAGTGCAGCGCATCTACGACTGGTGCCACACGGCAAGCTCGCAAAACGTGGCTCGCCATAGGTACGACGCTGCTCGTAACTTCAGCCTTTTCGCTCATGCCGAGGACCCAGACAACGAAGTCCCGCCTGTCGGCGTTTTCGGCCGGGGGAAGCGGCCACGTCCCACTCCGACCATAATCGAAGCGGACCAGGTGCGGGCGATCATGGCGGCGGCATTGAACGTTCCGCCCCATGGCACGATTAGCCCATACACGTACCATTACCTGTTCGGCCTGCTCGCGGCGACAGGTCTCCGGATTTCCGAGGCTCTCGCGCTACAGTGCAACGATCTGGTCGAGGATGGGCTGGTCGTCCGCAACGGCAAGTTCGGCAAGCAGCGACTGATCGCCTTGCAGCCATCGACGCGCCAAGCACTCGAAGCCTACATTGCGATCCGCGCGAAGCACCCGGCCAAGTGTAATGACCTGTTCGTCACTATCCGGGGGCGGGCGCCGCACAAGGTGCGCGCCCACGTCGTGTTCGTCAGGTTGGCCCGGCTTCT
>NZ_JBIQEU010000079.1:0-856 GCF_045369765.1 Sphingomonas olei | reverse complement strand
CGGACAGGGACATGGCATCCACCAGGTCCACGCGGAGCTCCACCCCTCCCTCCGCACCCACCCCGGACACCATGGCGCCGCCGGAGACGAACACCACGGGGATGTTCAGCCGCAGCGCCGCCATGAGCATGCCCGGGGTGATTTTGTCGCAGTTGGAGATGCACACCAGCGCGTCCGCGCAGTGGGCGTTGACCATGTACTCCACGGAGTCCGCGATGATGTCCCGCGAAGGCAGCGAGTACAGCATGCCGTCGTGGCCCATGGCGATGCCGTCGTCCACCGCGATGGTGTTGAACTCCTTGGCCACGCCCCCGGCCTCCTGGACCGCGGACGCCACCAGGTCACCCATGTTCTTGAGGTGCACGTGGCCGGGGACGAACTGCGTGAACGAGTTCGCAATCGCCACGATCGGCTTCCCGAAGTCCTCGCTCCCCATGCCCGTGGCCCGCCAGAGGGCGCGCGCTCCCGCCATGTTGCGGCCGGTGGTGGACGTTGCTGAACGCAGCTGCGGCACTGTGGTTCCTTCCCGAAAGACAGTGCCGGGGCGGGCCGTCGCTCTCCAACCCCGCCCCGGCACACGTGTTGCGCCCCAGCCTACGCGCGGCCCCGGGGCGGGTTTCACATCGCGGTCACGGATCTCACATCCCGGACTTTGGTTGCAGGCACCGCTCCTCCCGCCGACGACGCCGCACGGCCAGCTCCGCGCGCAACGTCACCACTCGGGCACCGGCCCCTTCCCCGCCCGGGACCGGTGCAGCCCGACACCCATGCTGCCCGGCCGAGCCCGCAGGCCTGGGACGCGGGCGAGTGGCAGAACCGGCGACGAGTCCTGGCAGCGGCACACTCCACGCAGCAC
>NZ_JBIQEU010000078.1:0-875 GCF_045369765.1 Sphingomonas olei | reverse complement strand
GTGAGCTGCCCCCTTCTGAGTGGTCCATCGACTATGACAGTCTGGATCAAGGAAGGGACGACGAATGCCTTCGAAGAAGCACAAGCCCGAGGAGATTATCGGGAAGCTGCGTGAGGTTGAGATCATGCTGGGCCAGGGCGGGACGACGGCTGAGGCGTGCCGGCGGATCGCGGTCAGCGAGCAGACCTATTACCGCTGGCGCAAGGAATATGGTGGCCTGAAGACGGATCAGGCTCGGCGGATGAAGGATCTGGAGAAGGAGAACGCCCGGCTTCGGCGTGCGATTTCGGATCTGACGCTCGACAAGCTGATCTTGCAGGAGGCGGCAAAGGGAAACTTCTGAGCCCCGCACGGCGCCGGCGCTGCATCGATCATGTCCGGGACGTGCTGGATGTATCCGAGCGGCGGGTGTGCCGCGTGCTCGGCCAGCACCGGTCGACGCAGCGCAAGGTGCCGTGCGGGGCAGATGACGAAGAGGCGCTGACCGAGGACATCATCGCTTTGGCCAGGCAGTACGGCCGTTACGGCTATCGCCGGGTGACGGCACTGCTGCATGCGGCCGGCTGGTCGGTGAACCATAAGCGTGTGGAGCGGATCTGGCGACGCGAGGGGTTGAAGGTGCCGCAGCGGCAACCGAAACGAGGCCGGTTATGGCTCAACGATGGGTCCTGCATCCGGCTGCGGCCGGAGTATCCGGGGCACGTCTGGGCCTACGACTTTGTCGAGGCGCGGACGCACGACGGACGCAAGTTCCGCATTCTGACCATCATCGACGAGGCGAGCAGGGAATGTCTGGCGCTGGTTGTGGCACGTCGGCTCCGCCACGAGGATGTGCTTGCGGCACTTGCCGAGCTGTTCATCGAGCGGGGTCCGCC
>NZ_JBIQEU010000077.1:0-897 GCF_045369765.1 Sphingomonas olei | reverse complement strand
CGTTGTCCGATCTGATATGGGCAGGCGGGCCCCGGTCAATGAACAGCTCGGCCAGGGCCGCCAGCACATCTTCGTGGCGAAGCTGACGGGCGACCACCAGCGCCAGGCACTCGCGGCTGGCCTCGTCGATGATCGTGAGGATGCGGAACTTGCGCCCGTCGTGCGTCCGTGCCTCGACAAAGTCGTACGCCCAGATGTGCCCGGGATATTCCGGCCGCAGCCGAATACACGAGCCATCGTTCAACCACAGCCGACCACGTTTCGGCTGTCGCTGAGGCACCTTCAGCCCCTCGCGTCGCCAGATCCGTTCCACCCGTTTGTGGTTCACCGACCAGCCGGCCGCATGCAGCAGTGCGGTTACCCGGCGATAGCCGTAGCGCCCGTACTGCCTGGCCAGCGCGACGATGTCGTCGGTCAGCGCCTCCTCGTCATCTGCCCCACACGGCACTTTGCGCTGCGTCGACCGATGCTGCCCGAGGACGCGGCACACCCGTCGCTCGGACACATCCAGCACCTCACGCACCTGGTCGATGCACCGCCGGCGCCGTGCGGGGCTCAGAAGTTTCCCCGCGCCGCCTCCTGCAGGATTAGCTTGTCCAATGTCAGGTCCGAGATCGCGCGACGCAGCCGGAGGTTCTCCTTCTCCAGATCCTTCATCCGCCGCGCCTGATCCGTCTTCAGACCACCATATTCCTTGCGCCATCGGTAATAGGTCTGCTCGCTGACTGCGATGCGCCGGCATGCCTCGGCCGTCGTGCCGCCCTGGCCCAGCATGATCTCAACTTCACGCAGCTTGCCGATGATCTCCTCGGGCTTGTGCTTCTTCGCTGGCATTCGTCGTCCCTTCCTCGATCCAGACTGTCATAGTCGATGGACCACTCAGAAGGGGGCAGCTCA
>NZ_JBIQEU010000076.1:0-1005 GCF_045369765.1 Sphingomonas olei | reverse complement strand
ACCCATGTGAGCCACCACTGCGGCAACCGGCTCGGAATAGCAAACGCCGATCCTGTCGAGCCTAGCTCAGCAAGCCAGGTCTAAGTAGCTAATGGCGCTGATATGAACGACGACTGATCACCAAACGCGCTGAAGTGCGCTGCTTCGCGCTATCCGTCAGCGCCAATATCCGGTATGATCCGAGAGTTGGGTCAGCCAAGCGAGTTCAGTGCAGATGGAAGCACAGAGGGTCAAGATCGTGGACGGTGGTAAACTCGTGATCCCGGCGGCCATGCGCCGTGAGCTCGGGATCACCACGGGTGATACCGTTCTCGTCGATGTCGACGATGGCGAGCTACGGGTACGTTCCGTGCCTAAGGCGCTCGAAAGGGCTCGCGCGATCCTTCGCAAATATGTGCCCGAAGGCGTCGGTTTGGCTGACGAGCTGATCGCAGAGCGCCGGCGCGAGGCGGAGCGTGAGTAGCAAGGTCGTACTCGACGCCTCCGCCCTGCTCTGCCTTCTGAACGACGAACCTGGGGCGGATCGGGTAGTCGACGTCCTGACCCGCAGCATTATCGGAACGACCAACCTCGCCGAGGTCGTCTCCAAGCTTCGGGACCGAGGATTGCCGCTCGACGAGGTACGTGAGGCTCTTGGCGGGCTGCACCTCGATGTACGGCCGCTCTCTCCTGCCCAGGCGCTCATCATAGGCGACCTGCGACCGTCGACGAAGGCGCTTGGACTTTCGCTTGGTGACCGAGCGTGTCTTGCCTTGGCGATTGACCTACAAGCGGAGATGTTCACGACGGACGGGCCGCTGGCGAGCGCTGAGGTCGGCGTCACCATCACCAACGTACGGCCGCTGGCCGATTAGCCGCACATTCGTGCTTTTGGGTACGGTACGCTCAGGCAGGCGAGTTGTGGCGGAACAGAGCGGCTGCCGTCCACTGTTTCGGGCGCAGATCCACTCTTTTCAGCTGCTGCTGTAGGTAGGATGGCGTCCACCATTTTAGGGAAACCTACAG
>NZ_JBIQEU010000075.1:0-1219 GCF_045369765.1 Sphingomonas olei | reverse complement strand
TGAGTAGCCCCTAGTTTTCTAGACGCCTTCCGCTTTCAAAATCTGCTGCCGCTCGAACTTGACTGGTGACAGCATGCCGTTCCTGACATGCTTGCGCACCGGGTTGTAGAACATCTCGATGTAATCGAACACGTCCTGCCGGGCTTCCTCGCGCGTTTTGTATGTCCGACGACGGATGCGCTCGCGCTTGAGCGACGAGAAGAAGCTCTCAGCGACGGCGTTGTCATGGCAGTTACCGCGTCGGCTCATCGAGTGCTCAAGATTGTGAGCCCTTATGAACGCGGCCCAGTCCATGCTGGTGAACTGCGAGCCTTGATCCGAGTGGATCAGCACCCGCTGCTTCGGTTTTCGCCGCCATACCGCCATGTGCAGCGCCTGCAGCACCACATCGGTGGTCTGCCGACTCTGCATGGACCATCCCACCACGCGGCGAGAATAGAGGTCGATCACAACAGCCAGATAGGCGAAGCCTTCCAAGGTGCGGATGTAGGTGATGTCTGTCACCCAAGCCTGGTCTGGCGCAGCCACGTCGAACTGGCGATCCAGAGTGTTGTCAATCGCCAGGGACGGCTTGCCACCATAGCTGCCTGGACGGCGCTTGTAGCCGATCTGTGCCCGAATGCCTGCCAGTCTGGTCAAACGGGCAACGCGGTTCGGGCAACTGGTCTCGCCCTGATCCAGCAGATCGTCGTGCAACTTGCGGTAGCCATAGACCTTGCCGCTGTCGTTCCAGGCCCGCCGGATCAACTCGGTCTGCCGAGCATCTTCCCGAGCCCGCTGGCTCAGCGGGCTCTTCTGCCAGGCATAGAAACCGCTAGGCTGGATGTGCAGGCACCGGCACATTGACCGAACCCTGAACTGGTCACGATGCTCGGCAACAAACGCGTATCTCACTTTGCATCCCTGGCGAAATACGCGGTGGCTTTTTTTAGGATGTCGCGCTCCTCGGTCACCCGGGCCAGCTCGCGCTTCAGCTGGCGGATCTCGGCATCCTTGCTGGCATCGCCCGACACTGCCTTCGCCAGCTGCCGCTTCCACGCATACAGCGAGTGCTGACTAACGCCGAGCCGCTCCGAGACCTCCGATACCGGATACCCGCGCTCGGTGATCTGGGCCACCGCATCACGCTTGAACTCATCACTGAAACTGGACTTCCCCATCACCGCCTCCTGTCCTCAAAATTAGGATCGAAGGCGTCCAGAAATCTAGGGGCTACTCA
>NZ_JBIQEU010000074.1:0-1269 GCF_045369765.1 Sphingomonas olei | reverse complement strand
TGAGCAGCCCCCACCGGGTGGTCCGGGTTGATTGTTAGTGCATCGTCGTCTCCGCCGCCATGGCCGGCTGGAGGTGGAGCGAAGCGGAGCCGGAAGCCGGCCATGGCGGCGTCGCCGCTTCCGGAGCCGGCGGCCGATAGCCGAGGCTGCTATGCGGCCGGACGGTGTTGTAATGGCGGCGCCAAGCCTCGATCAGCACCTTGGCTTCGGCAAGGCTGTAGAAGATCTCGCCGTTCAAGAGTTCGTCGCGCAGCGACCCGTTGAAGCTCTCGTTATAGCCATTCTCCCACGGCGAACCGGGCGTGATGTAGAGCGTCTTCACGCCGATCTGCCCGAGCCAGGTCTGCACAGCGGTCGCGATAAATTCGCTGCCATTGTCCGACCGTATGTGGGCTGGCGGGCCTCGATCGATAAACAGCTCCGCGAGCCCAGCCAGCACATCCTCGTGGTTGAGCTGACGCGCAACGATGAGCGCGAGGCACTCCCGGCTGGCCTCGTCGATGATGGTGAGGATCCGGAACTTGCGTCCGTCGTGGGTGCGTCCCTCGACGAAGTCGTAGGCCCAGACGTGCCCCGGATACTCCGGCCGCAGCCGGATGCAGGAGCCGTCGTTGAGCCATAGCCGACCGCGCTTCGAGTGCCGCTGCGGCACCTTCAGCCCTTCGCGGCGCCAGATCCGCTCGACCCGCTTGTGGTTCACCGACCAACCGGCGGTGTGGAGCAGCGCCGTCACCCGGCGGTAGCCATATCGCCCATATTGCTTCGCCAAGGCGATGATGTCCTCGGTCAGCGCCTCTTCGTCATCCGCCCCGCGCGGCACCTTGCGCTGCGTCGATCGATGCTGGCCGAGCACACGACACACACGCCGCTCGGACACCATCAACACCGTCTGCACCCGATCGATGCAGCGCCGCCGCCGCGCGGGGCTCAGAAGTTTCCCCGTGCCGCCTCCTGCAGGATCAGCTTGTCGAGCGTCAGGTCCGAGATCGCACGCCGCAGCCGGGCGTTCTCCTTCTCCAGATCCTTCATCCGCCGCGCCTGATCCGTCTTCAGGCCGCCGTACTCCTTGCGCCACCGGTAGTAGGTCTGCTCACTGACCGCGATCCGCCGGCACGCCTCGGCGGTCGTGCCGCCCTGGCCCAGCACGATCTCCACCTCACGCAGCTTGCCGATGATCTCCTCCGGCTTGTGCTTCTTTGCTGGCATTCGTCGTCCCTTCCTTGGTCCAGACTGTCATAGTCGATGGACCACTCAGAAGGGGGCAGCTCA
>NZ_JBIQEU010000073.1:0-1278 GCF_045369765.1 Sphingomonas olei | reverse complement strand
TGCGTGGGGTGAGTGTTGTCCAAAACAGACTTCTGTTCAACAGGGACACTGCCACATGCCGAGACGCCACATCCTGAGCGCCCGGCAGCGGTCGGCGCTGCTTGACCTGCCGACCGACGAGGCGTCGCTGCTGCGGCATTACATTCTGGCGGATGACGACTTGGCTCACATCGACCGGCGGCGTCGGCCGGAAAACCGGATCGGCTTCGCCCTGCAACTCTGCGCACTGCGCCATCCGGGCCGGATGCTGGTGCCCGGCGAAGTGATCCCGCTCGCGGTATCCACCTTCCTGGGGGCTCAACTTGGCATCGCCGGCGATACGCTCGTCCGCTACGCCGTCAGGCGCCAAACCCGCCAGCAGCACATGGAGGTGCTGCGCTCTGTATATGGGTACAGGACGTTTCCCGGACAGGGTCCGCGAGCGCAGGCTTTTCGTGAATGGCTGTTCGCCGAAGCCGAACAGGCACGCTCCAACGACGATCTCGCCCGGCGTTTCATCGCTCGCTGCCGTGACACTATGACCATCCTGCCCGCGATCACGACTATCGAGCGGTTGTGCGCGGATGCGCTCGTCGCGGCCGAACGCCGGATTGAACGGCGGATCGCCGAGCGGCTCAGTTCCGCGACCTGCGCTCGGCTCGACGAGCTGACCACTGAAATGCTGCCGGGCGCGATCAGCCGTTTCATCTGGCTGCGCCGGATCGAGCCGGGCAACAATTCCGCCGCGGCGAACCGGCTACTCGATCGATTGGAGTTCCTGCGTGCGATGGACCTCGATGCCGGCCTGCTTGCCGGAGTCCCACCGCATCGCGTCGCCAGGTTGCGGCGACAGGGCGAACGGTACTTTGCCGATGGTCTGCGTGATCTGAGTGCCGACCGGCGTCGCGCCATCCTCGCGGTCTGTATCATTGAGTGGGCAACCGCGACTGCGGATGCGGTGATCGAGACGCATGACCGGATCGTTGGCCGCACCTGGCGCGAGGCGAAGCAACTGCATGACACACGGGTCGCAGACAGCAGGGGTGGGGTCACTGCGACGCTGGCGGGCTTCGCGGCGCTCGGCGGATCGCTGCTCGAAGCGCATGGCGACGGTGCGTCGCTTGACGATGCGATCGCGCGTGCGGCGGGATGGGAGCATCTGACCCGCCTCACCGCTACGGCCCGGACGTTGACAGACACGTTGGGCGACGATCCGCTGGCCCATGTCGATCAGGGCTATCACCGCTTCCGTCGCTATGCCCCGCGAATGCTACGCTGCCTCGACCTCGAAGGCGCGCC
>NZ_JBIQEU010000072.1:0-1313 GCF_045369765.1 Sphingomonas olei | reverse complement strand
TGATCTGGCCCCCGTTTCGCCGGACGGATTTAAGCGGTTGCAGAAACCAGTGCGCGATGCTCGCGCGGCGAACGCATTTTGAGTCCTGAGTGCGGGTGGTTGTCGTTGTAGTCCTCGATCCATCTGGCCAGCGATGTCAACGCGGTGAGCGCATCGGGCAGAGGCGAGACGCGGACGTAATCGCGTTTGAGCGTGTGCACGAAGGCCTCGGAGATGCCGTTGGACTGCGGGCTGCGGACAGGCGTGAAGCAGGGCTTGAGCCCGAGCTGCCGGGCAAAGGTGCGCGTCTCGCGAGCGGTATACGCCGAGCCGTTGTCGGACAGCATCTCGACCGGCGTGATCGCACGTATGCCGCCGAAGCGGGTTTCCACGGCTTCCAGCATGATGTCGCGTATGTGCGAGCCGCTGATGCCGGCGTTGGCGACGGCGGCAAAGGCGATGATCTCGCGGTCGTGGGCGTCGATGATGAAAGCGCCGCGCACGACCTCGCCGTTCCAGCAGGTGAACTCAAAGCCGTCCGAGCACCAGCGCAGGTTGGAGCGGATCGCCACCACGACGCCCTCATGCCCGTAGTCGGGCCGCTCGGTGTAGCGCCGCGCTAGCAGCAGGCGGTCCGCCGCCATAATGCGGTAGACCCGTTTGTGGTTGGCCGACGCCAGCCCTTCGGTGCGAAGCTGTCGATTGAGGACCGCCGCGATGCGGCGGTAGCCGTATGTTGGCCGCTGCGCGGCGATCTGGCGGATACGGGGCAGCAGATCTGCGTCCCCGGCCTTGGTGTAGGACCCACGCGTCCTGGTGCGACCGGTCAGGCGGTCGTACACCGTCGAGCGCCCGACGCCGAGCGTGCTGGCGACCAGGCTCACCGGATAGTCTCCGGCAGCGGCGAGTGCATGAGCAAGCTCGCTTTTTTTGGGCGCGAGCGCTCCAGCGCCTCCTTGAGGATCTCGACCTCCAGCGTCTTGCGGCCAAGCTGGCGCTCCAGTTCGCGGATGCGGTTGTCCATCTCGCGGACCTGGCGGTTGCTGGTCACGTCATCGTCGCCGGCAACCGCGACGCTTCCGCCTTCCAGCATTAACCGCCGCCAGCGGTACAGCAGGTTCGGCGCCACGCCATTGCGGCGCGCCACCACTGAGATGCTCTCGCGACCATCGAGCGTCTCCTCGACGATCCTCAGCTTCTCGGTAGCACCCCAGTGACGACGACGACCGCCGTCGGTGATGATCTCGGACACGGACATAAGCCTATGCTCAGGGGATAGCCCCAAGCCTCCTTCATAGGCTTAAATCCGTCCGGTCAAAACAGGGGCCAGCTCA
>NZ_JBIQEU010000071.1:0-1319 GCF_045369765.1 Sphingomonas olei | reverse complement strand
TAAGCCTATGCTCAGGGGATAGCCCCAAGCCTCCTTCATAGGCTTAAATCCGTCCGGTCAAAACAGGGGCCAGCTCAGGTCGGAAAAGCCGCTCAGGAGATTGCATCGCTGCGCGAGTTCCTGTTTGAAGTGTTGCAGGATTGCACACCTGCAAATGTGAAGGCTTGATATGGCACGTCGTTCATCTCTCCTCGGGCCGGCGATTCAGGAGAAGCCGGCGCAAGACGCTGTGGCGGAGGCGCTACCTTCCCCCGTGCCGGATCAGCCGGCAGCACGATCCGGCGGGCGGCGAACCGGCAAGTATCATCTCGGAGCCTATTTCGATCCGGCAGACCCTACTGCGGAGGCCTTCCGAGTGCTGGCAGCGCGGACGCGGCGCAGCCATCAGGACTTGCTGGCCGAAGCGATTGCCGAGCTGGTGGCCAAGTATGACGCTAACCAGCAGTTTGGTCGGTGATAGTGTGCAATGTTGCACACTTGAAAACGTGCAAGGTTGAAATGTGAAGAAGCGACAGGACCCCAATCCGGAGTTCGATCTCTTCCTGCCGATAATGGGCGACCTTCCGCTCAAGGATCAGCGGGAGACGATGGAACGACCATTCTTCTCGTTGCAGAAGCGCAAGCGGGTCAAGCCAATCGAATATACCAGCCCCGATGGGGCGACCTGGGTGAAGATCGAAGCGATCCCGGCTTATGGCATGGCGACGATCTGGGATGCCGATATCATCATCTGGGCTACCTCGACGCTGAACCGGATGCGTGAGCAGGGGATCAACGACCTTCCTAGGACGCTCACGACCACATCCTACGACCTTTTGCGAGCGATCAAACGCGACACGAGCGGGAGGGCCTACCAGGAGCTGCAAGCGGCCCTGCAGCGACTACAAACCACTTCCATCTCTACGTCCATCCGCGCACCCAAGCGGCGCAGTAAGGCAGGCTTCAACTGGCTGGATAAATGGACCTTAGAGGTGGACCCAGACACTGACCAGCCCCGTGGCATGACCATCACTTTGTCAGTGACCCCGAGCTGGCAAAGGCGCTGGAGTGCCGCGCGCCCGAGCTGGAGCTGAAGCTGGAGCGCGGCCGGAGCATCGAGAAATCGCTGGAGCAGTCGATCGGGATCGGTCGCGAGCGTGACAGGGGCATGAGCCGATAAGAGGAAGACGTGATGGCGGATGACGAAGGGCCGAGTGAAGCCGCGCAGGCGTTCGAGGAGCTGCGCGCCGAGGTGACGCTGATGGTAAGCGTGGCGTGAGGACCGCAGTTTATGCGGCTTGGGCTGTTGGCTGATCTGTCTGGGGCACCCAGTTCCACGG
>NZ_JBIQEU010000070.1:0-1322 GCF_045369765.1 Sphingomonas olei | reverse complement strand
TGAACCGCCCCGGGTTTGTCGGAGGCTCCAACTCCTGAGAAGGTGGAGCCAGTATGAGCAAGACGACGAACAAGTTTGCGCCTGAGGTCCGCGAGCGTGCGGTGCGGATGGTGCTCGACCACGAGCGCGATCACCCGTCGCGGTGGGCAGCGGTGGTGTCGATCGCGGAGAAGATCGGCTGCGTGCCGCAGACGCTCCACGAGTGGCTGAAGAAGGCCGAGGTCGACAGCGGCAAGCGCGCCGGCGTGCCAACCGAGGTGGCCGACAAGATGAAGGCGCTGGAGCGCGAAGTCCGCGAGCTGCGGCAGGCCAACGAAATCCTGCGCAAGGCGTCCGCGTATTTTGCTCAGGCGGAGCTCGACCGCCCGTTCCGGCGATGATCGCCTTTATCGACGATCATCGCGCAACCTATGGGGTCGAGCCGATCTGCCGCGTCCTGCCGATCGCCCCATCGACGTACTTCGAGCGTGTCGCGCAGCGACGGGATCTGATGCGCCTGTCGGCGCGGGCGCAGCGGGATCAGGCTCTCAAGCCCGAGGTCGCCCGCGTCTTTGCCGAGAACTTCGGGGTGTATGGCGTGCGCAAGGTCTGGCGCCAGATGATGCGGGAGGGTTTTCCGGTCGCTCGCTGCACCATCGAACGGTTGATGCGCGAGATGAGTCTGGCAGGCGTGATCCGGGGTAAGCCAGTGCGTACGACCATCAGCGACAAGGCAGCGCCGTGCCCGCTCGACCACGTTAACCGCCAGTTCCGTGCCCCAGCGCCGAACAGGCTCTGGGTGTCGGACTTCACCTATGTCGCGACCTGGGCAGGGTTCGTCTACGTCGCCTTCGTCATCGACACCTATGCCCGCCGGATCGTCGGCTGGCGGGTCAGCAGGACGGCGCATGCCAGCTTCGTGCTGGATGCGCTCGAGCAGGCGCTACACGATCGCCGGCCGGTTCATCGTGGCGGCCTGGTTCACCATAGCGACCGCGGGTCGCAATACGTGTCTATCAAGTACACGGAGCGCCTCGCTGAAGCGGGGATAGAGCCATCGGTGGGCAGCGTCGGTGACAGCTACGACAACGCTTTGGCCGAGACGATCAACGGCCTCTACAAGGCCGAGGTGATCCACCGGCGCGGACCGTGGCGCAGCTTCGAAGCCGTCGAGTACGCTACCCTCGAGTGGGTCGACTGGTTCAACCATCGCCGGCTGCTCGAACCCATCGGCAACATCCCGCCTGCCGAAGCCGAAGAGCTGTATTATGCTGCCGCGGACAACATCGATATGGCAGCGTGACTCACAACCCAACGCCTCCCGCAAACCCGGGGCGGTTCAA
>NZ_JBIQEU010000006.1:0-187181 GCF_045369765.1 Sphingomonas olei | reverse complement strand
GCACCCGCCCACACCGTCAAACACTTTTTGCAGTCTTCCTACACAACACCAACAAAACCACGCTTTTCCGCGGGTTTTAACTTGCCCTGAAGCCGCAGCGCTGTAGCGAATCGGCCATGGACGCCCCCGCCAGCCCGCCGAAACAGGTCGAATCGTTCGCCAGCCAGGTGCGCAATGCGGTTATCTGGCGCTCGGGCACGCAGATCGCGGCGCAGCTGGTGCAATGGGCCTCCACGTTCCTGGTCATCCGGATCCTGTCACCGGGCGACTATGGGCTGTTCGCCATGACCGGGGTCGTCATGGCCTTCCTCAACATGCTGAACGGCTACGGGCTGGCGAGCGCGGTGGTGCAGCAGCGCGACATCACCAGCCGGCAGGTCCAGCAATTGTTCGGCATGCTGATCGTGCTGAACCTGTCGCTAGGCGCGGCACAGTTCGCGCTCGCGCCGCTCGCCGCCGCTTATTACCGCCAGCCGGAGGTCGCGCATCTGCTGCGTGTCCAGGCGCTGATCTATTGCGGCACGCCGTTCATCGCCCTCCCCCAGGCGCTGCTGAGCCGAGAGATGGATTTCCGCCTGCAGGGCCGGGTCAACATCCTTTCCTCCGTTGCGGGCGCAACAACCGCGTTGGGGGGCGCTTATGCCGGATGGGGCGTATGGACATTGGTGTTCGCGCCCATGGTGCTGTTTGCGACGCGCGCGCTGGGCATGACCATCGCGGCGCGCATGTGGATCCGGCCGATATTCGACTTTCGCGGGGCCGGCGCGCTGGCCCGGTTCGGCGGAATGATGGCTGCGAGCCAGCTGTTCTGGTTCCTCCAGAGCCAGGCTGACGTGTTCATCGCGGGGCGGCATCTGAGCGTCTATGATCTGGGCATCTATACGACCAGCCTGTTCCTGGCGCAGATCTTCGTGTCCAAGTTCGTGCCCCCGCTGAACGAAGTCGCCTTTTCCGCCTTTGCGCGCATCCAGCATGATCGTACGGCGACCGCCGCCGCCTTCATCAAGGGCGTGCGCATTGTGATGCTGGCCGCGTTGCCCTTCTATGTCGGGCTGGCGGTGACGGCAGAGCCGTTGGTGCTGGTGATGCTGGGGGAGAAATGGGCGGGCGCCGCCCCGGTCGTCCGGCTGCTGGCGCTGGCCATGCCGTTCATGACGCTCCAGGTATTATTTTCCCCGGCGTGCGATGCGCTGGGTCGGCCCGGGATCGGCGTGCGGACGGGTGCGATCGGCTCGATCATCCTGGCGGCCGGCTTCCTGGTGGGCGTGCGCTGGGGCGTAACCGGCCTCAGCCTGACCTGGATCATCTGTTATCCGCTCTACCTGGCGATCAGCTGCTCGCTGGCCCTCCCGGTGATCGGCGCGCGGGTGCGCGACATGGCGCAGGCGATCGCGCCGACGCTGGTGTCCGCCGGGGTGATGGCCGGCATTGTCGTGCTGATCGATCGCGCGGTAGACTGGCCGCCGGTCCTGCGGCTGCTGATGCTGGTGAGCGTCGGCGCCGCGACCTATGGCGCGATGCTGCTGGTGGTGGCACGCCCGCTGGTGCGCGAGACAGTCGCGCTGGTGCGCAACCGGGTGTGACGCGCAGCTAGGCCTGCTGGATATAGTCGCGCATCGCCGCGGCATCCGCCTCGACCCGATCGATGCGGTATTTGACGAGGTCACCGATCGAGACGATGCCGACCATCCGCCCCTGCTCGATCACCGGCAGGTGGCGGATGCGGCGCCGCGTCATCAATGACAGCGCCCCCATCACCGCATCCTGCGGCGAGACGGTGACGGCGGGTGCGGTCATCACCTCGCGCACGGGGCGATCCAGCACGCTCGTGTCGCCTTCCTTCAGGCAATAGATGACATCGCGTTCCGAAAATACGCCGGCGACCTCTCCGCCATCGAGCACGGGCACCGCGCCGATGCGTCGGTCGGCCAGCAGCGCCACTGCGTCGCGAACCGAATCGCCAGCCGTTACCGTCACGATGTCGTGACCCTTGCCGCTCAGGATTGCCGCGATCGTCAACGCCTCTCTCCTTATCGTCAGAGGGCCCGTGCGACGGCTCAGGAGCCGATCGCGGGCGCCTTCATGCTGGAAGACTGCGCCATTTCACGGCAAATGGAAAGCATGAGCCGCCTTGATGACCCTGAATACGCCCGTTTCGCCTGGGCACGATTTCGCCGCCTGTTGAGCTGGAGCGGCGTCATCGGCGTGATCGCATCGGTCCTGGCGATCTGGCTGGTCGGACGCGCCTATGGCGAGCTTAACTGGATCGCGGCGCTTGCCACCGTGGGCGGTGTGACAGGATCGGTGCTGATGGCGGGCGCGCTGATGGGCCTCACCTTCCTGTCGTCGGGAACCGGCCATGACGAGGCGGTCGACACGCGCGATTTCGAGGAACGCGACAATGCAGGGAATGTGGGCCGCCCCTGACGCGCCCAGCGTTTCCCGCGAATCCGATCATCAACAACCCGGCCCTCGATGACGGGTCAGAAATGACGAAGGGCCAGTGACGCGCCTTGCGTCACCGGCCCCTGGTTGATCAGCAATCGCCAATCGGTTCGCTTCAGGCGTCGACTTCCGCCGGCGCCACGATCGTCCGACGGCGCCGCGGCTTGGGCGACGCATCCCCCGCCGGATCCTCAGCGCCGATTGCCGGCGGCAGCGCGCTGGCATCGAAGCCAAGCTGATCGCCGTCCTCGGCCACCACCTTGCGCGGGCGACCGCGACGCTTGGGCGCCAGCGTCGCATCGGCCGATCCCTCGCCCGCTACCGAAGACTGGCTCACCGGCGGCTGGCTCGTCGGCGCTTCGGCGTCGCTGGTCAGTGCACGATCCGGCGCGCCGGCATCATTGCCCGAAGAAGCGACGTCGCCGCCAAATTCCTCGCGCGGCTGGCCGTCGCGCTGCCCATTATACCGCGGGCGGCGTTCGCGCTGGCGATCACCATCCGATCGGCGATTGTCGGAGCGCTGCACCGCACCCTGCTCACCATCGGCGCGCTGTTCGTCGTCGCGGTGCATGCGGGCACGATCGTCATCGCGCTGGCCGCGGGGACGATCATCACGCTGGCGCGCACTGCGGTCACCGCGGTCGTCCTGACCGCCACGACCCTGCTCATCCGCCCGGATCGCCTCGCCCTCGTCGCCATATTCCTCGTCGCCGTCGAAGTCGTTCTGCGGGCGGCGTTCGCGGTTATTATCCTCGTACCGGCCGCGCTGGTCGGCGAGCACGCGGAAATAATGGTCAGCGAACTGGAGGTAATATTCGGTGTTTACCCGATCGCCCTGGCGCTGCGCGTCCAACGCCATGTTCTTGTACTTTTCGTACAACTGGCTGGCGTTGCCGCGCGCGCGACTGTCAATCCGATTGCCGTTATCGCGCGAACCCTGGTTCCCGCCACCTTGCGGGCGCTGTCCACCGCGGCCGCGACGACGGCCGTTCTGACGATTGTTGATCAAAATACTGTCCTCGTCCTCAAACCAAAAACGGCCTTGCTCCCGGGATATTCGGTGCAACATTCCCCGGCCCGGGCGGAAGCGGCGGGTAACGCCGCACCTTCAAGGCCTGCCATGGCCGCCGGACTGCAGCGGCTGATGACGAAGGGTGGGCGATCCGCCCAATTCAACAGACAATGTTGATTTGCGTGCCCCTGCGCTCGCCATAGCTGCTGAGCGGGCTATCTCAAAGAGAAATATTGTGAACCGGCCGTGTCGTTTCAAGGCGTGATAACAAGGCAACGGTCACGTCCCGCCAAGTCCTGCCGAAATGTGACGTGAAGTCCCTCCGCCGTGAACAACGCACCGGCGGAGTGACGCTGATCCGCGCCGATCTCCACACAGGCGACGCCGCCCGGCGCGATCTGACGCCGGAGCAACGGCGCGATCCGCGCATAATCCGTGAGCCCGTCGGCGCCCGCATAGAGCGCGGAGGCGGGTTCGTGCCCGGCAACCTCGACCGGGAGGGCGGCATCACGCGCGATATAAGGCGGGTTGCACAGAACCAGGTCGAATTGCTGGCCGGTACCGTGCCAGTCGCCGGCCAGGATCGTGGCGCGGCCGGGCGCAATCCGGGCTGCATTGGCCGCCGCAATGTCGAGCGCGGCCGGCGACGCATCGATGCCGACCCCGGTCGCAGCCGGCCACTGGTCCAGCGCGGCGAGCAGCAACGCGCCGGAGCCTGTCCCCAGGTCGAGGATCGTGCCGGGTCCCGATGTGCCGGCGAAAAAGTCCACCGCGGCCTCGATCAGCGTCTCGCTGTCAGGACGGGGGATGAGGACGCCGGGAGCGACGGCGAGGTCGATCGTCCAGAAGGCACGCGTGCCGGTGATATAGGCGATGGGCTCATGCGCGGCGCGGCGCTCCACCAGATCGGCGAAACCGGGGGGGACCGGCTGATCGCCGAGGGTCAGCAACAGGCGTTCGCGGGTGATACCAAGCGCGTGGGCGAGCAGCAGCTCGGCATCGAGCCGCGGCGTTTCGGAGAAGCCGAAGCGCGCCGCCGCGGCATTGAGCGCGGCGCGCGCCTCAGCCATCGAGCGTGGCCAGCCGCTCCGCCTCATCCTCCGCGATCAAGGCGCCGATCAGCTCGTCCATGTCGCCGGCGAGGATTTCGGGCAGGCGATGCAGCGTCAGGTTGATGCGGTGATCGGTCACGCGCCCTTGCGGGAAATTGTAGGTGCGGATCCGCTCCGACCGGTCGCCGCTGCCGACCATCGACTTGCGCGCGCCCGCGCGCTCCGCGTGAAGCCGCTCACGCTCCATCTCGTAGAGGCGCGTGCGCAGCACCTTCAGCGCCTTGGCCTTGTTCTTGTGCTGCGACTTCTCGTCCTGCTGAATCACTGTCAAGCCCGTGGGGATGTGGACGATGCGCACCGCGGAATCGGTCGTGTTGACCGACTGGCCGCCAGGGCCGGACGAGCGATAGATGTCGATGCGCAGATCCTTGTCGTCGATCTGCACGTCGACGTCCTCCGCCTCCGGCAGCACCGCGACCGTGGCCGCCGAGGTATGGATCCGCCCGCCGCTTTCGGTGACGGGCACGCGCTGCACGCGGTGGACGCCGCTTTCGAACTTGAGCTTCGCGAACACGCCGGTGCCGGTGACGGAGGCGACCACTTCCTTGTAGCCGCCGGCATCGCTTTCCGAGGCGGAGATCAGCTCGACGCGCCAGCCCTGGCTCTCGGCATAACGCTGGTACATGCGGAACAGGTCGCCGGCGAACAGCGCAGCTTCGTCGCCGCCGGTGCCGGCGCGCACTTCGAGCATGGCCGAGCGTTCGTCCGCCGCGTCGCGCGGCAGCAGCGCCAGCGCGAGCTTTCGATCGGCCGCCTCGAGCGCGACCTTGTTCTCGCGCAATTCGTCCTCGGCCATGGCTCGAAGCTCGGCATCGCCGTCGCCCGTCATGTGCGCGAGGCTTTCGGCCTCCTGCCGCAGCCGGCGTACCTCGGCCGCTGCCTGCGCGACCGGCTCCAGCTCGGCATATTCCTTCGACACTGCGACGAAGCGGTCGCCCGGCAAGTCGCCGGTCGACATCAGCGCGGCGAGTTCGTCACGCCGCGCCTCGATCTGGCGGATGCGATCCAGCGAGATGGCGGTCATTTATGCGCCGCGATCACCGGGTCGACGATGGCGCGCACCTGGTCGATCGCGTCCTGCCCGGCGCCATAGCCGCGCTGCGACACCTGAAGCGCGCCGTCACGCAGCGACAGGCTCATCGTCTGCGAGGGCTTGCGCTTCAGCGCCTTGTCGAACCGCTTGCGCGGGCTGCCCTCGATCGTCGCTTCCGCCGCGACACCGCCGCGGCGCAGCGCGGCGACCGCCGCTGTCGCCAGAAGCTCAAGGCCCGTGCTTTCCGCAATCACGTTGACCGGACCGGCGAATTCCGGCTCCTCCAGCAGCATCGCCAGCCGCTCGACGCCAGCTGCCCAGCCGACACCAGCGGTCGGCTGGCCACCCAGGCTTTCGACGAGGCCGTCATAGCGCCCGCCGGCCAGCACCGTGCCCTGCGCGCCGAGGCGATCGGTGACGAACTCGAACGCGGTGTGGCGGTAATAGTCGAGGCCGCGGACGAGCCGGTCGTTGCGGGTCCACTTCACGCCCGCCGCATCGAGGCCGGCGGTCACCGCATCGAAGAAGGCGCGCGCCTCCTCGGTCAGGAAATCATCGATCCCGGGCGCGGCATCGGCGATCGGGCGATCGCGTGGATCCTTCGAATCGAGGATGCGCATCGGATTCTTGTCGAGCCGGGTCAGGCTGTCCTCAGACAGGTCGCCGCGATGCGCCTCGAAATGCGCCACCAACGCCGCGCGCCAGGCGTCGCGCGTTTCGGCGTCGCCCAGCGTGTTGAGCTGAAGCGTCACGCCATCGGCGATGCCGAGTTCGTGCAGCAGCTGATCGGCAAGCGTCAGCAATTCGACGTCCGCCGCGGGTTCAGGCGCGCCGAGGATCTCGGCATCGATCTGGTGGAACTGGCGAT
The DNA here is from genome assembly GCF_045369765.1 of Sphingomonas olei. NCBI lineage: Bacteria > Pseudomonadati > Pseudomonadota > Alphaproteobacteria > Sphingomonadales > Sphingomonadaceae > Sphingomonas > Sphingomonas olei. The sequence continues at coordinate 180,711 of NZ_JBIQEU010000006.1, read as the reverse complement.
AGCGTCCCTTCTGCGGGCGCTCGTAGCGAAACACTGCGCCAGAGGTCGCGACCTTCAGGGGCGCAAACTGCTGCCAGCCCTCGGTCAGATAAGCGCGCGCGATGCCGGCGGTGAATTCCGGCCGCAGCGTCAACGAATCGCCGCCGCGATCGGGGAAGGTGTACATTTCCTTCGACACGACATCGGTCGTCTCGCCGATCGAGCGGGCGAACACCTCGGTCGCCTCGAACATCGGGATCTCGACACGCTGGAAGCAATAGAGCTTGCGCACGCGATCGAAGGTGTCGAGCACCTGCGCGAAGCGGCGCTGGTCGCTGCCGAAAATGTCCTGCGTGCCGCGCACGCGATTGGGAGTCTGGATACGGGCCATCACGGCCGCATCTAGGCGCGCGTTGCGCGGCGCGCTAGCACCTGACGCATGACAAGGGCACGCAGCGAGTGGCGGGTCGGCAACAGGATCGCTCCGGCGCGCTTCCTGGCCTTCGTCGGCCTGCTGATCATCGCCTGCGGCATTGCGGTGATTGTCGGCACCACGCCCGGGCGCGCGCTGATGATCGGTTTCGACACGGCGAGCGTGGTCTTCCTCGTCTCCCTATGGCCGCTGCTCGACGACAAGACCGCGGACATGCGGCGGACGGCCGAGCGCAACGACGCCAACCGATCCGCCCTGCTTGTCCTGACGGCATTGGTGATGGCCGTAATCCTGGTGACGGTGGCCAGTGAACTGAGCGCCGAGCGCGTCGGCAAGGACCGAGTGCTGATCATCATCACGCTGGCGGCGGCATGGCTGTTCTCCAACATCGCTTACGCGCTGCACTATGCCCATCTCTTCTACACTCAGGATGAGGGGAAGGACGCCAGGGGGCTCGACTTCCCGACCGGCGACGCACCGGATTATTGGGACTTCATCTATTTCGCGTTCACGCTGGGCATGACGTTCCAGACCGCCGACGTGGCGATCCAATCGCGCGCGATGCGCCGAGTAGTGATCGGCCACGGGCTGGCGGCGTTCATCTTTAACCTCGGCGTCGTCGCCTTCACGATCAACATGCTCGGCAATTGAGCTTCGCGGCATTGGCCGCTAGCGGGGTCAGCCATGTTCCGTATCGTCATTGCGGGCGCGCTGCTCGCGTCCACTGCCGCCGTTGTCGCTCAGGTTCCCGCCGGCAACTCGACTCCCCAGCCCGCCGCCATTGTCGACACGATCCCGGCGCCGGTCGACCAGCCCTATCCCGGCACGATCGCGCTGAAGGTCGATGCGACCGACATCGGCCGCCGGATCTTTCGCGTCACGCAGACGATCCCGGTGGCAAAGGCCGGGCCGACGGTGCTGCTGTACCCGGCATGGCTGCCCGGCAAGCACGGGCCGCGCGGCGAGATCGAGAAGCTGGCAGGGCTGGTGTTCAAGGCCGATGGCAAGGTCATTCCGTGGACGCGCGACACGGTCGATGTCTTCGCCTTCCACCTCGACGTGCCGCAGGGCACCAAGACGATCGAGGCGAGCTTCCAGTTCATTTCCGCCACCAAGCCCGATCAAGGCCGCGTGGTGATGACGCCGGACATGCTGAGCCTTCAGCCCAATTCGGTGAGCCTCTATCCGGCCGGCTATTTCACCCGGCAGATCCCAATCCAGATGACGGTCACCTATCCGGAAGGCTGGACCGCGGCCGGCGCGGTGCCAGCCGAGGTGAACGGTTCGACCTACGTCTACCAGACGACCGACTATGACACGCTGGTCGATTCGCCGATCCTTGCCGGGCGCTATGGCAAGACATGGCCGCTCAGCAACCGGGTGAAGCTGGCGGTTTATGCCGACACGCCGGGCGAGCTTGCCGCCACGCCGGCGCAGATCGACGCGCACAAGCGACTGGTCGATCAGGCGGTGAAAACATTCGGCGCGCAGCATTACGACAATTACACATTCCTGCTGTCGATCACCGACAACCTCGGCAGCATCGGGCTGGAACATCACCGGTCGAGCGAGAATGGCGTGACGCCGGGCTATTTCACCAAGTGGAATGACGGGCCCGGCCGGCGCAACCTGTTGCCGCACGAGTTCACCCACAGCTGGAACGGCAAGTTCCGGCGCGGCGCGGATTCGTGGACGCCCGATTTCCGGATGCCGACGCGCAATTCGCTGTTGTGGGTGTACGAAGGGCAGACGCAATTCTGGGGCTATGTCCTCCAGGCGCGTTCGGGTCTCGTCTCGAAGCAGGATACGCTGGACCAGTTGGCGGCGATTGCGGCGCTGTATGACAGCCAGCCTGCGCGGCAGTGGCGCCCCCTGATCGACACCACCAACGATCCGGTGATCTCCGCCCGTCGGCCCAAGGGCTGGTCGAGCTGGCAGCGCAGCGAGGATTATTACAACGAGGGCCTGCTGGTCTGGCTCGAGGTCGATTCGATGCTGCGCCAGTTGTCGGGCGGCAAGAAATCGATCGACGATTTCGCCAAGGCGTTTTTCGGCGTGCGTGACGGCGACTGGGGCGTGCTGACCTATACGTTCGACGATGTCGTCGCGACGCTGGACAAGATCCAGCCGCACGACTGGCGCGGGCTGCTGACGCAGCGGCTGACTGAAAATGCCAAGGGCGCGCCCCTGTCCGGGTTCGAGCGCAACGGTTACCGGCTGGTCTATGCGGCCGAGCCGACGGCGTCGTTCCGTGCCAGCGAAAAGACCCGCAAGCACACCGACCTGACCTATTCCGGCGGGTTCGTGGTCGGCCAGGGCGGCGACGTCACCGGCGTCACCTGGGGATCGCCTGCATTCGACGCCGGGCTGACGATCGGCACCACGATCGTGTCGGTCAACGGCCAGAGCTATTCCGACGACCGGCTGAAGGCAGCGATCACCGCGGCCAAGGACAACCAGCAGCCGGTACAATTGTGGGTCAAGAACGGTGATACCTACCGTCAGGTGGCGCTCGACTGGCGCGGCGGGCTGCGCTACCCGCGGCTGGAAAAGACCGGTGCGGGAGAGACCGGTCTCGATCGGCTGCTCGCACCGCGCTGACCCGCGGGGCGGCAACCAGACACATTCAAGGACAAGGGACTTACAGCATGCGCATCGACATGGTGCCGACGGGCGACAACCCGCCGCACAGCCTGAACGTCATCATCGAAGTGCCGACCGGTGGCGAGCCGGTGAAATATGAGTTCGACAAGGCCAGCGGCGCGCTGTTCGTCGATCGCATCCTGCACACGCCGATGCGCTATCCGGCGAATTACGGCTTCGTGCCGCACACGCTGTCGCCCGACGGCGATCCGCTCGACGCGCTGGTGGTGTCGCGCTCGCCGTTCATCCCGGGCTGCGTCGTGCGCGCACGGCCGATCGCAGTGCTGAACCTCGAGGACGAGGCCGGCGGCGACGAGAAGCTGGTGTGCGTGCCGGTGGATCAGACCTTCCCTTATTATTCCAAGGTCGGCGAGAAGGACGATCTGCCCGAGATCGTGTTCGAGCAGATCGAGCATTTCTTCACCCACTATAAGGACCTGGAGAAGAAGAAGTGGGTCCGCATCGGCAAGTGGGGCGGCGCCGAGGAAGCGCGGCAGATTACCGTCGAGGCGATCGAGCGCTACAACGAGGCCAAGAAGCAGGGCGAAGAGCCGCACGACCACGACGTTCCGGGTCGCTGATCACCCTCAGCCGGTAGAGTGATGACGGGCGCCACCCCTGGACGGGCGGCGCCCATTGTCATGTTCAGGCGGCCTGACCCGCCAGGCGGCGCAGCGCCTCCCCCGTGACGCGCTGCGTGGTCCATTCGTCCTGCGGCAGGGCGCCTTTCGCGCGGTAGAAGTCGAGCGCGGGGGTGTTCCAGTCGAGCACCGTCCATTCCAGCCGCGGGCAGCCGCGATCGAGCGCGACCTGCGCCAGCGCCTGAAGCAATGCACCGCCTGCCCCGGATCCACGCGCCTCGGGCGTGACGTAGAGATCCTCCAGCCACAGGCCCCGGCGCCCGGTCCAGGTCGAAAAGGTGTGGAAGAACAGCGCGAAACCGATGCTGAGGCCGCCCTGCGCCGCGAGCAGCACCTCGGCCGCTGGCGAGGGGCCGAACAACGCCTCCTGGAACATCGCCTCGGTCGCCTCGACCGCGTCGGGTTCGCGTTCATAGGCGGCAAGCTCGCGCACGAAACGCAGGATGGTGGGAATGTCGGCGGGAACGGCCGGCCGGATGGTGATGGTCATGCCGCCTGATCGATCGTTTGCGCGGCAATGTCACGCCTGCGCGCGGCGATCACGCAGGCGACGACGATCACCGCCGCGCCGAAGAGGGTATAAGGCGACACCCGCTCCCCAAAGACCAGGAAGCCCAGCACCGCGGCATAAACGAAGGACGTATATTCCGTCATCGCCAGATAGCCCGCCTCGCCATACGCATAGGCCCAGGACAGGAGCATCATCGACGCAAAGGCAAGCAACGCCGCGCCGATGAGCGGCAGGAGCGTCGACGCGGGCGGCAGCACCGCGAGCCAGGGGGCGGCGCAGAGCAGGATGAGGAAGATGACCACCGATTGGACAAAGGCAGTCTCCGCCGGCCGTGCGGCAAGCGACTGCAGCCGCGTCAGGATCAGGTTCACGGCATCGAGGATCGCCGATGTCAGGACGGCCATCGCACCCTGGAACGCCTCCGGGCCCAAAGCCGTGCGTGCCTGACCGGCGAAGATGGTGGCAATACCAAGGCTGGCGGCGACGACGGCACCGATCGTCCGGATCGACACCCGTTCCCCCAGCCACCATGCCGCGAGGATCAGCGCCAGAATGGGCGCGATGTAGGAGAGCGCAATCGCCTGCGCCATCGGCACGCGCGCCAATCCCCAGAAGAACAGCAGCCCCATCGCGCAAGTGATCGTCCCGCGCGAAAGATGAAGCAGCATGGCCCGGCGACTTGGCCGCCGTACGCCGGCCACCCCCCAGGCGGCGGCGCCCAGCGCAATATTACCAAGCGATCGCCACAGCATGGTGTTGTAGACGCCGATCGCCAGCACCAGCCCCTTCATTAGGGCGTCCATGACCGAGAACAGGGCAATGCCGAGAGCCGCGACCAGAAAGGCGACGGCTGGCGATACGGCAGAAGCAGGAATTCGCACCATTGCCGATCAATACGATCCAAGAGCGCAGTCGGCGAGGGGTAACAACCATTACTCGCAAAGGCTTAACTCAGGATGAATGTAGTTAACTGTGGTTTTCCCTAACAACAAAGCTGCGACTAAAAATTTAGAACGCGATACCACTTCAAGAAAAGCGGTATTTTTGACCCACGATTTTGTTGACCCGCACAGATGGCGCGCTTAGGCAACAAAAAAGTAAGGAGTGTAAAAATGACCGAAGATTCCGCCGACATCAACGCGGTTGAGCTTGCCACCGAGCTGACCATCGCTTGGCTGTCGAATCCCAATACGCGTGCATCCAGCGATGAGGTGCCGGGATTTCTGCACAAGATGCACGAAGCGGTGAATCAGCTGTCGACCAACACGCAGATCGCGACCGATGAGGAACCCGTCGGCGAATACACGCCGGCAGTTTCGGTGCGTAAGTCGCTTGCTTCCAAGGATCACATCATTTCGATGATCGACGGCAAGCCGTACAAGACGCTGCGTCGCCATCTTGCCGGCCACGGCCTCACGCCGGCGGAATACCGCCAGCGTTATGGCCTGAAGCCCGACTATCCGATGGTTGCCGAAAACTATTCGGAAGCGCGCCGCGCCATGGCCAAGAAGATCGGCCTCGGCCGCAAGCCGGGCATGACCCGTGGCGGCAACGAAGGCGGCACGGCAAAGCGCGGCCGCAAGGCAGCAGCGCCGGCGGCGAGCGAGGAGTAAGGGCGCATGGCCGGGGCAGCGCCGCTGCCCGGCATGCGTGACGCGATCGGCGGGCGCATTCGTGCGCTCGTCGGCTCCGGATCGATCGACCTGACCCGCCCGCCCGGCGATCCCGGGCTGTTCGGGCCGGGATCGATGGCGTGGCGCATCCACGGCGATTTTTCCGCCATGATGATCGGCGGCGTATCCGCGCTGCTGCTGCAGATGCTGCATCCGCTGGCGCTGGCCGGCGTCTGGGACCACAGCGACTTCCGGCGGGACCGGCTGGGCCGCCTGCGCCGCACCGCGCAATTCATCTCGCTGACCACCTTTGGCAGTAGCGCGGCGGCGACGCGCGCGATCGACCACGTTCGCGCGATCCATGATCGGGTGTCGGGTACGCTGCCGGACGGCACCCCCTATGACGCCAATGACCCGGAACTGCTCACCTGGGTCCATGTGGCGGAGGTCGACAGCTTCCTTCGCGCGTATCTACGCTATCGCCATCCCGCGCTGACCGGGACCGAGCAGGATCGCTATCTTGCCGAGACCGCCATCGTCGCCGAGCGGCTGGGCGCGCGCGACGTGCCGACATCGCGGCGGGCGGTGGAATCCTATTATCGCCGTTTGCGCCCGGCGTTACGCTGCGACGCGCGCAGCCGCGAGGTGGCGGATGCCTTGCTGGCGAGCGGCCCCGATGCGCTGACGACCAGTGCGCTGGCGATCGTCGCGCCGGCGGCGATCGAACTACTGCCCCCTTGGGCGGCGGCGATGCACGGTCGCGCGCCCAGCGCGATCGGCCGCCCCGCCATCCGCTTCGGGGCGAGAGGCATGAGCAATGTGGTGCGCTGGGCGCTGCGCCGCTGATCGCAGGCGCGCCGGTGCGAGCGACGGCTCGCTCAGTCGATCATGTGCTCGACAAGCGTGTCAGCCTCATCCCCCGGCATCTGCTCGCCGCGCGCCAGCGTCAGGGTGGTCGCCAGATCCCACATGACGTTGCCAAGCGTGCGCATGATATCCGGCAGTGTCTCCACCGCCACCAGCAGCCCCAGCGGGGCAGTGGGCGCACCGATCGCGGCGCAGACCGGCGCGACCGAGCTGACGTAACTGACTGTGCCCGGCAGGCTGACTGCGCCAAGCGACATCAGCGCCGCCACCAGCGTGCCGACCGCCAGCGTGCCGAGCGACAACGGTACGCCGAACCAATGCGCGATATAGATCGCTACCGCGAAGTTCATCGCGGGCCCGGTCGCCCGCAGCAGGGCAACGGCGAGCGGCAAGGTGACGCCTGCGGTCGTGACATGCGTCCCCAGCGACTGCGCACCGGCGAGCATGGCGGGCAAGGAGGCGAGCGACGACTGCGTCGATACGGCTACCGCTTGGCTCGGCAGCGCAGCGCGCGAGAAGCGCGCCAGCGACACGCGTCCACCGAACATCGCCATCGGATAGGCGCACAACGTCACCACCAGGCCGACCGCAACGACGATCAGGATATAATGGACCAACGCGTGGAAGGCGCCGCTGCCCGCGCGGGCGCCGACCACCAGCGCGAGCGCGAAGACGCCAAGCGGACCGACCCACAGCACCCAGCCGATGACCACCAGCATCGTGTCACGCACCGCGGTAAACACCCGCACCAGCAGTTCGCGCAGCTCGACGTCGATCCGCATCAGCGCGAACGCAAAGATCAGCGCGAAGATGATCATCGACAGGAAGTTGCTGTCAGCGGTGGTCTTGATGATGTTGTTGGGGATGATGCCCGACAGGAATTCCCCAAGTGGCGGCACCGGCGGATTAGGCCCGACCCCGGTGAGGGCAGCGCGGAGTGCGGCGGCGGATTCGGTGGGCAGCGGCACCAGTCCCAGGAACAGGGGCGTCAGAAAGGCGGCCGACAGCGCGGAGGCGACCATGACGGTGACGTACAGCGCGACCGCGCGCCCCGCGAGCCGCCCGGCCTGTGCCGCCTTGGCCGTCGCGGCGACGCCGGTGACCAGCAGCGAAAAGACCAGCGGGACGATGGTCATCTGCAAGGCGTTGAGCCACGACTGGCCCACCGGCTGCGCGACCGAGATCACCGGATCCACCGATTCCAGAGCGTAAGCAGCCAGCACGATCCCGACGAGCAGCCCGGCGATCAGCGCCAGGAGAATGCGAGTAGATTGGGACATCACGCCTTTCGAACTGTTCGTCACCTTGGACTTGTCCCTCAGCCCACCACGGGGCAAGAGCCAAGAAAGTTATGGTTCTGCGGCACCAAGGTGGCGGGAGCAAGCCTGTCCTGACAACGCGCCGATCGACGCGCGGGGGGACGCCAAAAGGGTGGAGATCGCGTGTGGCACGCAAATATTTCGGCACGGACGGTATTCGTGGACTGACTAACCTGTCGCCGATGACGGCGCAAATGGCGATGAAGGTCGGCATGGCGGCCGGCGCCCACTTCCTGCGCGGCGATCATCGTCACCGCGTGGTGATCGGCAAGGACACGCGACTGTCGGGCTATATGCTCGAGAACGCGCTGGTCGCGGGCTTCACCTCCGTGGGCATGGATGTTGTGCTGCTCGGCCCGTTGCCGACCCCTGCCGTGGCGATGCTTACCCAGTCGATGCGCGCTGACCTGGGCGTGATGATCTCGGCCAGCCACAATCCCTTCGACGACAATGGCATCAAGCTGTTCGGCCCGGACGGCTACAAATTGTCAGACGAGGCCGAGATGGCGATCGAGGCGCTGATCGACGGCGACATCGCGCTGGCGCCCGCGGGCGATATCGGCCGCGCCCGCCGCGTCGAGGACGCGCGTGGCCGCTACATTCACTTCGCGAAATCGACCTTCCCGGCGGACCTGCGGCTCGACGGGCTGAAGGTGGTGATCGATTGCGCCAATGGCGCGGCCTATCAGGTCGCGCCATCCGCCTTGTGGGAGCTTGGCGCGGAAGTGGTGGCGATCGGCGTCGCGCCGAACGGCAAGAACATCAATCACCGCGTCGGCTCGACCGCGCCGCAGACGCTGTCCGAGACGGTCGTGGCAAGCGGCGCCGCCATCGGCATCGCGCTTGACGGTGATGCCGACCGGCTGATCGTGGTCGACGAACATGGCCGTGTCGTCGACGGTGACCAATTGATGGCGACAATCGCAACCAGCTTTGCCCGTCGTGGTGAGCTGGCCGGTGGCGGGCTGGTCGCGACCATCATGTCCAACCTGGGGTTGGAGCGGCATCTGGCGGCGCAGGGCCTTGGCCTCGTCCGCACGTCCGTCGGCGACCGGTATGTGCTGGAGGCGATGCGCACGCGCGGTTTCAACGTCGGCGGCGAGCAGTCCGGGCACATCATCCTGTCGGATTACGGCACGACGGGCGACGGTCTGGTCGCCGCGCTGCAGATCCTGGCCGAGGTGAAGCGCGCGGGCGCGCCGGCGAGCGAGGTGCTGCATCGCTTCGAGCCGCTGCCGCAGCTGCTGAAGAACGTGCGCTATGCCCGGGGCGGCAAGCCGCTGGAAGTCGACAGCGTCAAGCAGACGATCGCCGCGGCCGAGGCGGAACTGGCCGATAGCGGCCGGCTGGTGATCCGGCCATCGGGGACGGAGCCGGTAATCCGCGTCATGGCCGAAGGCGAGGATGCCGCGCAGGTGGAAGCGGTGGTCGATCGCGTGTGCGAGGCGGTTCGCGCCGCCGCGTAACACCCGATCGCGGAGAGCGGCGCGCTGGCGGCGCCGCTCGTCACTCTCCCCCTCCGCGGAGAGAGCGCCGGTGGTCAGTCGCCGGTCACCTTCGCGGGCCCCAGATCGCCCTGGCCGATGGTTCCGCTCGCCATGGCCAGCATCGCGTCGAGGCTCTTCTTCGCCTTGACGCGCAGTTCCTCGTCCATCTCGATCCGCGGCTCCAGATCGCGCAGCGCGACGTAGAGCTTCTCCATCGTGTTGAGCGCCATGTACGGGCAGATGTTACAGTTGCAGTTGCCGTCGGCGCCCGGCGCACCGATGAAGGTCTTGCCCGGCAGCGCCTTTTCCATCTGGTGGATGATGTGCGGCTCGGTCGCGACGATCAGCGTGTCGCCCGGCATTGCCATGGCATATTCGAGGATGCCGCGGGTCGAGCCGACATAATCGGCGTGGTCGAGAATGACGGCCGGGCACTCCGGGTGCGCCGCGATGGGCGCGCCGGGATGCTGCGCCTTCAGCTTCAGGAGCTCGGTCTCGCTGAACGCCTCGTGCACGATGCACACGCCGGGCCACAGGATGAGGTCACGCCCGGTCTTGCGCGCGAGATAGCCGCCGAGGTTCCGATCGGGACCGAAGATGATCTTCTGGTCCTTGGAGATCTGCGAGAGGATCTTTTCCGCCGAAGACGAGGTGACGATCACGTCGGACAGCGCCTTCACCGCGGCCGAGCAGTTGATGTAGGTGAGCGCGATCGCATCGGGGTGCTGCGCGCGGAACGCGGCGAATTGCTCGGGCGGACAGCTGTCCTCGAGCGAGCAGCCGGCGTCCATGTCGGGCAGGATCACGGTCTTCTGCGGCGAGAGGATTTTCGCCGTCTCCGCCATGAAGCGCACGCCGCAAAAGGCGATCACGTCTGCATCGGTCGCCTGCGCCTTGCGCGACAGATCAAGGCTGTCCCCGACAAAGTCGGCGATGTCCTGAATCTCTGGCTTTTGATAATAATGCGCGAGGATCACCGCATTGCGCTCCTTGCGGAGGCGTTCGATCTCGGCGCGGATGTCGACGCCCTTCAGGTTCTGCGGCTGTTCCATGGCGACGCAGATGGCCCGACTGGCCCATTCGATCAAGATAGCATTAATGTTCGGCTGAAGGCCGGGCAGCGACTATTGCGCGTTCGCCAGCACTTCCTGAAGGCTGCGGCTCATGTCCCACTGCTCGCCGTTCCCGGGCACGGGCTCCCCGGCGAAGCGCACGTTGACGCTTACCGGCAGGCTGGCGGCCGAAAGGGCGCCGCCGAACAATCGTGATATGGCGCTGCGCGCATTCTCCCGCGCCTTGGCGATGTTCTCCGGATCGTTCGCCCGGTCCGCGACCGCTGTCGCCGCCGTGGTTGCGACCTTGCGCTGCAGGTCTGCCATTGCGTCCCGCGACACATAGACCCCGCTGGTCTGATCCAGCGTGACGCGCGCATGGTCGATGTTCGGCTTACCGGCGCTGACGTCCGGCACCTCGACGGTCAGCGTCCTGCTGCGTTCGTCATAGCGAAAGTCACGCGGCGCGAGGCGGCGCAGATTGACGAAATAATCGACCTCGAACGGCGCCTTCACCACGCGCGTCGAGCTGAGCCAGCCCCACAGTCGGCTGGTCGCCCCGGTTGCCTGCACCGTGCCGGTGAGGCGACTGACGCGCAGGTCCGCACTGGTATGAAGGGTCGCCGCGACAACCCGCGCGACCGCCAGGCCGCTGTCGTCGGTTGCGACGACGTGGCGATCGTCCCACCAGCGGTAACTGGCAATCGTCGCGACGACGATCGCGAAGGCGATGGCAAGGCCCACTGCGGCGATCGCAATCGATCGTCCGTCAGGCCGCATCCACACTTTCCCAGCCGCCGCCGTGGCTGCGCACCAGCGCGCGCCGCTCCAGATCGACGAGGTGCGCGAGGACAGAGCGTTCGGCCGCCGGATAGAGCCGGGGGTCGACGCCGACGTACATCTTTTCCACCATCGCCGGGATATCGACGGTGCCGGCGCGCAGCAGGCGCAGGATCTGCCCTTCGCGCTGTTTGCGGTGCCCCAGCAGGCCGCGCACCAGGCGTTGCGGCCGCTCGATCGCCTCACCATGGCCGGGGTAATAGATGCGGTCGTCGCGGCCGATCAGCTTCTCGAGGCTGGCCATATATTGCGTCATGTCGCCATCGGGGGGCGAGACGACGCTGGTCGCCCAGCCCATCACATGATCGCCGGAAAACAGCACCTTTGTCTCGCGAAGGGCAAAGGCAAGGTGGTTGGACGTGTGGCCCGGCGTCGCGATCGCTTCCAGCGTCCAGCCATCGCCGGCGACCGTATCGCCCTCCGCCAGCACGCGATCCGGCGCGTAATCATGGTCGAACGAGGCGTCGGAGCGGGGTCCGTCATCCTCCAGCGCGAAGGGCGCAGCGCCGACGACCGGCGCGTCCAGTTCGGCGGCGAGCCGGGGGGCGCCGGGGCTGTGATCCCGATGGTGGTGGGTGATGACGATCGCACGCACCGGGCGACCCGCCACCACCGCGAGCAGCGCGGCGTGATGCGCCTCATCGGCAGGGCCGGGATCGATGATCGCGAGATCGGTCGTCCCGACGACGTGCGTCTGGGTACCCGTGTAGGTGTAGGCCGAGGCGTTAGGCGCGAGCACGCGCGTGACGAGCGGCTCTAGCACGATCGGAATACCGGTTGGCGGTGCCTCCATGAGACCGCAGATGGCCGGTTCGTCAGGTGAAGGCAAGGGCGGCGCGATCAGCGCTGCGGATCAATGATGCGCCGCGTCCTCCATCCGGGATGTTTCGCGATCGAGCGCGTGAAGGGCGTGGTCGCGCTCCGCGAGTGTCAGATGACCGTTGGCACGGACGGCCGCGCGCGCGGCATGCATGGCCTCGCGGGCGCTTGCCATGGCCGCTTTCCGGGCAATTTCGGCCTCTTGCAAGGCGGCCTCGGCTCGATGCTGCGCCTCGGCCCGCGCCCGGGCGCTACGACGTTCGATCCGGTCGGTGCAGATGGTCACGCGCGGACGACCGGCCTCGGTATCATGGACGACGGTCGGCTCGATCACGTCACCGGCGCAGGCGGCTGAGCGGACAGTCGGAACGGTCACGGAGACGTGGCCGTCCCTGGTCCAACGCGGAACGGCAGGCGGGTCCGGGGGGATCGGCGCTGCGGCCGGCGCCGGCGGAGCGGGGGGCGTGGCGGCGGCGGCCAGCGGGCTTTCGTCCGACGACGGCTCCGGCGCGAGCGGGGGTTCCGGAGGCTCGGGCACCGGGTTGGCGGCGATCCAGGCCTCTGCAGCCTCGCCCTCCAACACGCGGCGCTTGCCGTCGCGCTCGACCACGACGCGCACGTCGTGCGCCGTCGGTGCGGGCGTCGGCGCAATGGCCGGCAGCGCGGCCTCGGCCGCGGTTTCGACGCTGGCGCGCACCCGTTCCGCCGCGCGCGTCCCGGAGGCAGTGAGGCCGAGCGCGCCGGCACCCGTGGCGAATACCGCCGCCAGCCCGACGAGCGTGCGCGCGCGCGAGATGCGCATCGTGCCCAGCATCCGCAGACGGCCCTTGAGATCGTCAGCGGTGTGGAGGTGGCAGGCGGCGGCGATCGCGCCGCCATGCGCCGCCTTCACGATCGCACAGGCATAGGCATGGCGCGCGTCGCTGCCGAGCCGCGCCAGCACGCGCGCGTCATTGGCCATCTCCTGATCGGCGCGAAACGCGCGGAAGGCGTACCAGGCGAGCGGATTGAACCAGTGCAGCGCCAGCACCGCGAGCGCGAGCCAATTGGCGACAAGGTCACCGCGGGCATGGTGACCCAGCTCATGCGCCAGCGCGAGGCGGCGTTCGTCGGCATCGTAGCGGGCAGTGAAATCGCGCGGGAAGGCAACGAAGCGGCGCAGCACGCCGAAGGCCAGGGGGCCGGTCGCCGCCGCGCTTTCGACGATCGTTACGCCATCGATCCGGTCAATCGTGCTCGCCCGCGTCAGCAGACGCCGGCGGAAGCGGTGATAGGCAAGCAGGTGCCAGCCGATGAACGCCGCCGCGCCCAGCCCCCACAGCAGAGCAAGGGAAGAACCGAGCGTGAGGAAGGAGGGCGCGGCAGCGTCGCCGGCGGCAGGGACGATCAACACCGTCACCTGCTGGCCGACCTCGCCAAGCGGAGCGGCTAACGTCGTAGAAATGGGGGCGGCCACCTGTTCGCGGACGCTTTCCGGCAAGGGGGGCAACACCAGGCGCAGCAGCGGGAGCGACCAGAGCGCATAGGCGACCGGCGCGCCGAAGCTGCGGCGCACGGGTCCGCGCACGAGCAGCACCAAGGCGATGAGAAGCGCGGAGGCGGCGAGCGCCTCGACCATCCACGAGACGCCTGCCGAGCCTCCGAGCGCGCTCATTGTTTCAGCGCCTTGAGGAGGGTTTCGATTTCCGCGATATCCTGCGCGGAAAGCTCATCGCGTTCCGCGAGATGCGCGACCAGCGGGGTCAGCTTGCCGCCGAACAGCCGGTCGATCAGCCGGCGCGATTCGCCCGCGACATAATCGCCACGCTGGACCGCCGGGCGATAGAGATAGCGACGGCCATCCTCCTCATGGGTGATGGCGTTCTTCGCGAGGAGCCGGCCGAGCAAGGTCTTGACGGTATTAGCGCTCCAGCCGCGGTCGGGATCGACCCGCTCCGCCACGTCCTGCGCGGTGAGCGGACTTTCGTCCCACAGCACCTCCATCACCGCATGTTCGGCATCGCTGATCCGTTCGGCCACGACTCGACTCTCCTGCAACTACATCTGTGGTCGCACCGTTTACGGCCGTAGTCAATAAGGACGAATCCGTCCGGTGCGGCTCAGACCGGATGCCCCTCCGTATCGCGCAGCACCTCGCGCCGGCCGACGTGATCGGGGCGGCTGACGATGCCGTCCTTCTCCATCCGCTCGATGAGGCGCGCGGCCGAATTGTAGCCGATGCGAAGCTGGCGCTGCAGCCACGATGTCGACGCCTTCTGGCTTTCGCACACCAGCTGGATCGCGGCGCGATATTGCTGGTCCTCGGCCGAATCCTCGCCGGTGGGGGCGCCTTCGATCTCGAAGCTCTGTTCCGGCTCCTCGGTGACGGAAGAGATATAGTCCGGCGTCCCCTGCGAGCGCCAGTGATCGGTGACGCGCTGCACTTCCTCGTCGCTGACGAAGGGGCCGTGGACGCGCACGATACCCTTGCCGCCGGGCATGTAGAGCATGTCGCCCTTGCCCAGCAGCTGCTCGGCGCCCTGTTCGCCCAGGATGGTGCGCGAATCGATCTTCGAGGTGACGTGGAAGCTGATGCGGGTCGGCAAATTCGCCTTGATGACCCCGGTGATGACGTCGACCGAGGGGCGCTGCGTCGCCATGATGAGGTGGATGCCGGCGGCGCGCGCCTTTTGCGCGAGGCGCTGAATGAGGAATTCGACTTCCTTGCCCGCCGTCATCATCAGGTCGGCGAGCTCGTCGACGATCACGACGATCTGCGGCAGCACCTGATAATCGAGCTGTTCCTCCTCATAGACCGGGCGGCCGTTCTCGTCCCAGCCGGACTGGACCTTGCGCCCCAACGGCGCGCCCTTGGCCTTGGCCGCGCGCACCTTTTCGTTGAAGCCACCGAGGCTGCGCACGCCGAGCGAGGACATCTGGCGATAGCGATCCTCCATCTGCTCCACCGCCCATTTCAGCGCGCGGACCGCCTTGGCGGGATCGGTCACGACGGGGGAGAGAAGATGCGGAATGTCGTCATACATCGACAGTTCGAGCATCTTGGGATCGATCATGATCATGCGGCACTGATCGGGGGTGAGCCGATAGAGCAGCGACAGGATCATCGCGTTGAGACCGACCGACTTGCCCGATCCGGTGGTGCCGGCGACCAGCAGGTGCGGCATCGGCGCGAGATCGGCGATCACCGGATCGCCGGCGATATTCTTGCCCAGAATCACCGGGAGTTGCGCGTTCTGATCCTCGAACGCCTGGCTGCCGATCAGTTCGTGCAGCGACACCGTCTCCCGCTTCGGATTGGGCAGTTCGATGCCGATCACCGTGCGGCCGGGGATCGTCGCCACGCGCGCCGAAATGGCGCTCATGTTGCGGGCGATGTCGTCGGCCAGGCTGATGACGCGGGTCGCCTTGATGCCCGGCGCGGGCTCCAGTTCGTACATCGTCACGACGGGACCGGGGCGCACCTCGACAATCGCGCCCTTCACGTTGAAATCGTCGAGCACGGTTTCGAGCAGGCGCGCGTTGCGTTCCAGTGCGGTCTTGTCGATCTGCGGGTTCTGCGACGGGGGCGCGGGCGTCAGCATCTCGAGCGTGGGAAGCTCGTAATCGTCGCGCAGCGCGAGCTTCGTCTGGCGCGGTTCCTTGCTTCCGGTGCCGGTGGCTGGCGGCGCCGGGCGATCGTTGATGACCGGGGCCGGGCGGGAATCGGGCAGGGCGGTCGCGCGCGGCTCAATCCCGCGGCGGGGCAGTTCCTCCGCGTCGTCGTCCAGCCCCTCGTCGTCGACCGGACCACCATCGGCGGAGCGCCGGGCGATGCGCAGCCGGGGGCGGGGCATCCAGCCGCGCGGCAGGTCCACCTCAAGGCTGCGCCCCCAGACGATCGCACCGGACAGGCCGCTCACCACGCCCAGCGCGATGATGCTCCACCAGGTGACCTGAGGGTTGCTGGCAAAGGCGAGCGCCCAGCGTGCCGCGGCCACGCCGCCGAGGCCAATCGCACCGCCCCAGCCGAAGGGCAGCGCCAGCACCGCATCATCCGAGACACACGCCAAGGCGATCGCCATCAGCGCGACGCCGATCAGCGCCTGGCGGAGCATCCGCTTCCACGCGCCCGCGGGCCGGTCACGCCACAGGCGCATGGCGACAATCGCCGGTATCGGGAGCAGAAGCGCCACGGCGGGGCCGAAGAGGGTGAGCGCAAGGTCAGCGAACCAGGCGCCCGGCACGCCGATCAGATTGCCCGTGACGCCGGCCGACGCGGTATTGAGCGACCCGTCGCCCGGACGATAGCTGGCCAGAGCGAGCGCCATCAGCGCGGTGGCGATGAACAGGACGATCGCGGTCGCCAGCGCGCCGCTGCGAACCGCCCCCGCCTTGACCGTCTCGCGCCACAAGGACGTTTGCGCCTTGCTCGCCATGCCTCTACGCCCCCAACAATGTCGTGAAATAATCGGCGACGATCATCTGCCTGGCGGACTCGCTCGTCAAGCCGGGGGCGCCGGGCGGAGGGCGGTTCCCGCCCGGGTGTGATGGCGCGGGCACGCTATCGCCGACGCTTGCGGGCGTGGGGTCAGCCTCCCGCCCGCTTCGGGCGATCCGCATCGTTCTTCCACAGGCCGGGCGTCGCCAGTTCGAGCACATGGCCGTCGGGATCGTTGAAATAAAGGCTGTGACCGCCAGCGGGCCAGCTCACCTCCTGCGTCACGGCAACGCCGCAGCCGGCGAGATGCGCGCGCCAGGCATCGAGATCCGACGCCGGAATCGCAAAGGCCATGTGGAGCGGGCCGTGGCCGTCATGCCCCGGGATGGTGCCCCCCGGGGTCGCGACATCCTCAGTCGACTGGCCGCGGGCGAACACCAGCAGGACACCGCCATGCCCGGCGTCGAAAGCGGTCAGACGGTCGCTCTCGATCATCGGGGCCAGGCCGAGCACATCGCGAAAGAACCCGACCGACCGCGCCATGTCATCGACATAAAGCGCGGTTTCGAGCAGCCCGGCGATGCGCGGGCGCATCACCGGCCGACACCCGTGTAATGGAAGCCGACGCGCTCCACGTCTTCGCGATCATAGATGTTGCGCAGATCGACCAGCACCGGCGCCGCCATGGTCGACTTCAGCCGCTGAAAGTCGAGCGCGCGGAACGCATCCCATTCGGTGACGATCACCACCACGTCCGCGCCCTCGGCCGCCTCATACGGCCCGCTGCAATAGGTCAGGGAAGCCGGCATCACCGATCGGGCCGCCTCCATCCCTTCGGGATCATAGGCCTTCACCGTCACGCCGGCATCAACCAGGCTCTGCACGATCGCGATCGACGGCGCATCGCGCATGTCGTCGGTGTTGGGCTTGAACGTGAGGCCCAGGATGGCAGCGGTCTTGCCACGCGGCTCCTCGCCGAGTTGCGCCAGCACCTTGCGGCCCATCGCCCGCTTGCGCGCGTCGTTCACCTTGACCACCGCCTCAACGACATGGACCGGCGCGTCATAATCCTCCGCCGTCTTCAGCAGCGCCAGCGTGTCCTTGGGGAAGCACGAGCCGCCATAGCCGGGGCCGGCATGGAGGAACTTGCGCCCGATGCGATTGTCGAGGCCGATGCCGCGCGCGACGTCCTTCACATCGGCGCCGACCGCTTCGCACAGGTTCGCCATTTCGTTGATGAAGGTGATCTTGGTCGCGAGGAAGGCGTTGGCGGCATATTTGGTCAGTTCGGACGTGCGACGGCCGGTGAATAGGATCGGGCTCTCGCCAAGATACAGCGGGCGGTAGATTTCGCTCATCACTTCGCGGGCGCGGGGATCATCGGTGCCGACGACGATCCGGTCAGGACGCTTGAAATCGCCGATCGCGGCGCCTTCGCGCAGGAATTCGGGGTTGGAGACGACGGCGAAATCCACGTCCGGCCGGGTATCGCGCAGGATCTGCTCGACTCGGTCCCCGGTACCGACCGGCACCGTCGATTTGGTGACGACCACCAGCGGTCCGGTTGCCGCGCGCGCGATCTCCTCGGCCGCGGCATAGACGTAGGAGAGGTCGGCGTGGCCATCACCGCGGCGCGAGGGCGTGCCCACCGCGATGAACACCGCGTCCGCGCCAGCGACACCGGCCGCAAGATCGGTGGTGAACGTCAGTCGGCCGGCGGCGACGTTGTTCGCCACAAGCTGATCGAGCCCGGGCTCGTAGATCGGCATCCGCCCAGCGTGGAGCGCCGCAATCTTGCTGTCGTCCTTGTCGACGCAGGTCACCTGATGGCCGAAATCGGCAAAACAGGCCCCCGAAACGAGTCCGACATAGCCCGAACCGATCATCGTGATACGCATGTATGGCCCTCGTTATGGCAGTGCCGTCCGCTGCCCGGGACGGGTTCTGTACGCAGTGTGTTCCAGCGCATCAACCGTCGCCGCCATCGCGGTGCGATCTGCGCAATGATCAGAGTGCACGGTCAACCGATGATGAAGAACAACCGACATTGATCACGATCAACATCAGCGCGCCCGCTGCCATTAGATGATCCCGGTTCGGAACAATTGACGGCTAGTTTCGTTTTCCCTCCGAAACGGCGCCGTTTTTGGGCTGTTCTTTGTCCCGCCGCGCTGGCAGAGGATTTGTTCAATCTCAGCCCTTTAGCCATTCCGGATTCTGCAAACGTGATTGATGTCAGTCGGGAGATGATTGCCTACGGCTTGATCGGAACGGTCGCGCTCGTTGCGACTCCGGTCATCATCGCGTTACTCCAGCGCCGAAAGCGGGAGAAGCTGCGGCGCCGCGGGATCAAGCGTTACGGACATTAAGGCCGCGGCTGTTTACTGAAAGGCGCTTGCCACGCGCTGCTTATTCAGCGTCGAACAATGCCGCGAGTTGTTCGATGATCGTGCCGCCGAGCTGCTCGGCATCCATGATCGTCACTGCGCGATTGTAATAGCGCGTCACGTCGTGGCCGATGCCGATCGCGATGAGCTCCACCGGTGAGCGGCGCTCGATCCAGTCGATGACCTGCCGCAGATGACGCTCGAGATACGATCCGCTGTTCACTGACAGCGTTGAATCGTCGACCGGCGCGCCGTCCGAGATCACCATCAGGATTCGGCGTTCCTCGGGCCGGGCGATCAGGCGGCCGTGCGCCCACAGCAGCGCCTCGCCGTCGATATTCTCCTTCAGCAACCCTTCGCGCATCATCAGGCCGAGCGAATTGCGCGCGCGGCGCCACGGCTCGTCGGCCTGTTTGTAGACGATGTGGCGGACGTCGTTGAGGCGGCCGGGCTGCGGCGGACGGCCCGCCGCAAGCCATGTCTCGCGGCTCTGCCCGCCCTTCCACGCGCGGGTGGTGAAGCCGAGGATCTCGGTCTTGACCCCGCACCGCTCCAGCGTGCGCGCGAGGATGTCGGCACTGATCGCCGCGATCGAGATCGGGCGGCCGCGCATAGAGCCGGAATTGTCGATCAGCAGCGTGACCACCGTGTCCTTGAACTCGGTGTCCTTTTCCACCTTGTACGACAACGACTGCATCGGGTTGATGACGACCCGGGCGAGACGGGCGGCGTCGAGCAGCCCTTCTTCCTGGTCGAAATCCCACGACCGGCTCTGCTGCGCCATCAGCCGCCGCTGCAGCCGGTTGGCGAGCCGCGATACCACAGCCTGAAGCGGCACGAGCTGCTGGTCGAGATAGCCGCGCAGCCGCGCCAGTTCGTCCGTGTCGCACAATTCGGTGGCGGCGATCACCTCGTCGAACTGTGTGGTCCAGATCTTATAGTCGAAGTCGGGCGACCAATCGGTGGTGGGCCGGTTCGGGCGGACGGGCTGCATCCCCTCCTCCCCGTCATCGGTCGGATCGCCATCGAGGTCGTCGAGATTGTCCTCGCCCTGCTCCTGCCCCTCGCCCTCGGTATCCTCCGATTCGCGCTGCTCGCCGCGCTGCTCGGATTCGGCCTGACCCTCGCCGTCCTGGCTTTCGCCTTCCTCGCCCTCGTCCTGCTGCTCGCTGTCGGTGCCCTCGTCCTCGTTGCCGCCGTCATCGGCATCCTCTGGCGCCCGGTCACCCTCGACCAGTTCGAGATCTTCGAGCAGCTTCATCGCCAGGCTCTGGAAGGCGCGCTGATCGTCGAGCGCCAGCGCCATGCCGCTGAGATCGGCCCGCTCGTTGATCCAGTCGCGCACCAGCGCGAGGCCCGCGGCGGCGCTCGCCGGCGATTCCTGCCCGGTCAGTGCCTCACGCACCATCAGGCCGAGCGCGGTGGACAGCGGCACCTCGTCACGGTTGCGTGCGCGGGTGATGGGATCGGCGCGCAGGCGAACGTCGAGCGCCTGCGCCAGATTGTTGGTGATGCCGGCATAGCCGCGGCTGCCGAGCGCCTCGACCCGGGCGCCCTCCACCGCGTCGAACACGGCGCGCGCAATCGCCTCCTGCGGGGCGCCGCGCGCATGCATCGCCGGATCATGGTGCTTCAGCCGCAGCGCGAAACCGTCGGCGAAGCCGCGCGCTTCCGCCACCTGGTCGGCCGGCAGGCTGCGCGCCGGCATCGGCACCTTCAGATGCTTGCCCGACTGGGTCGGCGCATCGGCGGTGAAGGCGAGTTCAAGCTCCTGCTCCTCCGACAAGGCGCGCGACGCGCCGCCGAGGACGTTCTTGAACCGATCGAGCGGGGTTTCGGTGGCCATCAGCTGTATTCCTTGCGCGCCATGCCGGCGTCGCGACGTACATGGGAGAGCCCGGCCCGGCGTACGCCCCGGTGATCAGGGCGACACGCCGGAAGGACGGTGGGCGCAGGCGTCGCCAGCCATGTCTCCCCGGTCGACAAGGTGGGTCAGGCCCTCCGCGGCATCAAGCCTTGCCCACCACGCTTTCGGGCAGGTCCTTGCCGAACACGCGCTGGTAATATTCGGCGACCAGCGGCCGTTCCGCCTCGTCGCACTTGTTGAGGAATGACAGGCGGAAGGCGAAGCCCACGTCCTTGAAGATCAGCGTGTTCTGCGCCCAGGTGATCACCGTACGCGGGCTCATCACGGTGGAAATATCGCCGTTGATGAAGCCCTTGCGGGTCAGGTCCGCGACGCGGATCATGTCCTCGACCTGCTTCTTGCCCTCCGGCTTGTCATATTCGCCCGACTTGGCGAGCACGATGTTCGCCTCGGTCGCGGCCGGCAGGTAGTTCAGCGTGACGACGATGTTCCAGCGGTCCATCTGACCCTGGTTGATCTGCTGCGTGCCGTGATACAGCCCGCTGGTGTCGCCGAGGCCCACCGTATTGGCGGTCGCGAACAGGCGGAAATAGGGGTTGGGGCGGATCACGCGATTCTGGTCGAGCAGCGTCAGCTTGCCCTCCGTCTCCAGCACGCGCTGAATCACGAACATCACGTCCGGGCGGCCGGCGTCATATTCGTCGAAGACCAGCGCGGTCGGCGTCTGCAGCGCCCAGGGCAGCAGCCCTTCGCGGAACTCGGTGATCTGCTGACCATCCTTCAGCACGATCGCGTCGCGGCCGATGAGGTCGATACGGCTGATATGCGCGTCGAGGTTGATACGGATGCACGGCCATTTCAGCCGCGCCGCCACCTGTTCGATGTGCGTCGATTTGCCGGTGCCGTGATAGCCCTGCACCATCACGCGGCGATTGTGCGCGAAGCCGGCCAGCACCGCGAGCGTCGTGTCCGGATCGAACACATAAGCGGGGTCGAGATCGGGCACCCGCTCATCCGCCTCGCTGAAGGCGGGGCATTGCATGTCACTGTCGATCCCGAACATCTCACGCACGCTGACCATCTTGTCGGGCGCGTCGAGGATCGTCGTTTCGCGGCTGTCGGGAAGCGTGTTCGGGATATCGGTCATGCGCGCCTCGGAATTAACACGACTGCCTTAGGCCCGTCGCCGGTGGTTATTCAACCTTTGCCTTTGCCGGCAGATGGAAGAGATCGATGAACTGACGGGCGAGCGCACGGTTGCCGGCGAACACCAATTCTCCGGCCGCCTCCGCCTCCTCGATCGGCCATTTGCCATAGACGATGTTGGCCATGATCCGCGCATTGGTGGTGAAATGCACATCGGCCTCCCCGGCCCCGCGGACGATCGGCAAGTCGCCGTCGACCAGCCGGGCGAGGAATGATTCGGCCCCGAAGGTGAAGGCGACGGTGCAATCCGGGCACGCTTTGGCCTTAACCGGATCGATCATGGTGCGAAGCGACAGCATCATCGATGCCGAGGATAACGGCAGCATCGGATCATGATCGGGCGATCGCGCGGCCCAGGCGCCCAATGCCTTGATCGCGCCTTCCGCCTCATAGCCCCAGGCGGTGAGTTCATAGACCTGCACGCTGGCGGGCGGCGGCAGCCGGTGCCGTTTCAGGATGCGTGCGGCCTCCAGCCCCTCCAGCCGCTGGGTCAGGACATTGGCGCTGATCCCGGGCAGCGACGCCTTCAACTCGCCGAAGCGGCGCGCGCCGAACATCAATTCGCGCACGATCAGCATCGACCAGCGCTCGCCGACCAGTTCCATCGCCAGCGCCGTGCCGCAGGCGTCATCATACCATCGGCGCCGGCCCAGAAACACCGCAGTTACTTTTTCTGACTTCATTGTTGCTTTTAATAACTACGAGGCGCACAAACCACAAGCAACGAGTCGCAAGGGAGAGGTGCGATGGCGAGAATGATCTTCGTCAATCTGCCGGTGAGCGATGTGGCGCGCGCCACCGCCTTCTACGAAGCGCTGGGGTTTCGCCGGAACCCGATGTTCTCCAACGAACAGGCATCAGCGATGGTGTGGTCCGACGAGATCAACGTGATGCTGCTCGATCGTGCTTTCTACGCGACCTTCACCGACAAGACGCTGATCGACGCGCATACGACCTCGGGCGTGCTCCTCGCCATCTCGCAGGATAGCCGGGAAGAGGTGGACGCCATCACCGAGGCTGCCTTGGCGGCCGGCGGGCGGGAGACGCGCGAGCGGCAGGACATGGGCTATATGTACGGGCGCGCGTTCGAGGACCCCGACGGCCATGTGTGGGAGCCGATGTTCATGAACATGGCCGCCGCGCAAGAGGCGATGGGGCAGCCGGACACGACGGCCGCCTGACGAGCACCGGGAAGAATGAGCGCGCGCCCCTGAACCGCCGCGCCCGCCCGGACACGCCACGACACAGAAGGACGAGGAGCGAGAGGATGGAACGGCCAAGGATTACCGCGTTCGATTGGGTGCCGCCCTTTGCCGAGGGGCAGGTGCGCGACCTGCGGGTTCGCTGGGCGCTGGAGGAAGTGGGACAGCCCTATGACGTCACCTATCTGTCGCAGGGCAGCCAGAAGCATCCGGAGCATCGCCAGCGCCAGCCGTTCGGGCAGGTGCCGACCTATGAGGAAGGCGATCTGGTGCTGTTCGAATCGGGCGCGATCGTGCTGCATATCGCCCAGCGCCACGGCACGTTGCTGCCGCAGGAGCCGGGCGCGCGGGCACGGGCGATCGAATGGATGTTCGCCGCGCTCAACACCGTCGAGCCGCCGATCATGGATCATGCCATCGCCACCCTGTTCGAGGCGGACCAGCCATGGTCGCGCCCACGGCTGCCCTCGGTCGAGGCGCGAATCCACGAGCGACTGGAGGAACTGTCGCGCCGCCTGGGCAATCGCACCTGGCTGGAGGACGATGTGTTCACCGCGGGCGACCTGCTGATGGTGTCGGTGGTGCGCATCCTGGAGGATGACGGCTACCTCGATCGGTACGACAATCTGCGCGCCTATGTCGCGCGGGGGACCGACCGGCCGGCGTTCCAGCGCGCGCTGGCCGACCAGCTTGCCGGCTTCACCGGCGCGCCGCCGCCGGAAATCGCCAAATGGCTCGCGGCGCGGGAAGGAGCGGCGGCATGACCTATGTCGATGGCTTCGTGGTGGTCGCGCCGACCGCCAACAAGGATCGCTACATCGCCCATGCCGAGGCAGCGCGGGTGCTGCTGCGCGAGTTCGGCGCGACGCGCAACGTCGAGGGATGGGGCGATGACGTGCCGCGTGGCGAGGTCAACGACCTGTGGGGCGCAGTCGATGCGCGCGACGGCGAGACCGTCCTGTTCAGCTGGATCGAATATCCCGACAAGGCGAGCCGCGACGCCGCCGGGCAGCAGATGATGAGCGATCCGCGGATGGAGCAGCTGGGACCGATGCCGTTCGACGGCCAGCGCATGATCTTTGGCGGGTTCGAGGTCATCAGCGAGGCGGGGCCGGGCGGCGATTGCGGCTATGTCGATGGCGTCGTCCTGCCGGTCGCGGTGGCGCGGCGTGACGACTATCGGCGCTTTGCCGAAACATCCGCCGCCGCCTTCCTCGATCATGGCGCCACTCGCGTGGTCGATGGGTTCGGCGACGACGTGCCGGTCGGCAAGGTCACCGATTTCCGCCGCGCGGCGCGGGTGCAGGATGGCGAAACCGTCGCCTTCGGCTGGATCGAATGGCCATCAAAGGCGGTGCGCGATCGCGGCTGGGAAGCGCTGATGAACGATGAGCGGCTGTCGGGCGGCGGCGACCGGCCGTTCGACGGCAAGCGCATGATGTTCGGCGGCTTCGTACCCGCCGTCGATGGCTGAGCGAGCGGGAGGAAGGCGATGCGCAACGGGCATGGAACGCCGATCTGGTACGAATTGCTGACCACCGATCCTGACGCTTCGGGCGAGTTCTATCGGCAGGCGATCGGGTGGACGATCGGGCCGAAGCCGTCGGAGGGACCGGATTACCGGATGCTCGTGACGGCGGACGGCAGCAATGTCGGCGGGATGATGTCGCTCGATCCGGCGATGGTGGCGGGCGGCGCGCGGCCGACATGGCTGTTCTACATCGGGGTCGACGATGTCGATGCGACGGTGGCGCGGATCACCGCGGCGGGCGGCAGTATCCACCTGCCCGCGTTCGACATGCCCGGTGTGGGCCGGCTGGCGATGGTCGCCGATCCGCAGGGCAACACCTTCTACGTCATGCGCGGCGCGGTCGACGCGCCCAGCACGGCGTGGGAGCGGACCGGCATGGGCAAGTGCAACTGGCACGAACTGGTCACCAACGATCAGGCGGCGGCCAACGCCTTCTATGCCGACATCTTCGGCTGGACCTTCCCGGGGAAGATGCCGATGCCCGAGGGCATGGGCGATTATGTCTTTGCCGCCGTGGGCGAGGAGACATTCGGCGCGACGATGCAGGTCAACCAGCATCAGCCGACGCCGGGCTGGCTGTTCTACTTTCGCGCGCCCGACATAGAGAAGGCAGCCGCTGCCGTGACGGCGGGGGGCGGCACCGTCCACGCCGGGCCGATGGAGGTACCCGGCGGCGACCGGGTGATCGTCGCCAGCGATCCACACGGCGCATCGTTCGGCATCGCATCGCCCGGAGACGCATCATGAGCCACGACAAGATGGTCACCTGCCTCTGGTTCGACCGGGGAGAGGCCCGTGCCGCCGCGCAATTCTATGCCGCGACCTTTCCCGACAGCCATGTCGACAGCATCCAGACGTCGCCCGCGGACAATCCCTCGATGGCTGCGGGGGGCGAGCTGACGGTCGAGTTCACGTTGCTCGGGCGCCGGTTCCTCGGCCTCAACGGCGGCCCGGCCTTCTCCCCCAATGAGGCGGTGAGCTTCATGGTGATGACCGAGACGCAGGAGGAGACCGATCGCTATTGGGATGCGATCGTCGGCAGCGGCGGGCAGGAAAGCGATTGCGGCTGGTGCAAGGATCGCTGGGGCTTTTCGTGGCAGATCACGCCCCGCGCGCTGATGGAGGCGATGGCTGATCCCGACCGCGCCGCCGCGAAACGCGCGATGGAGGCGATGATGACGATGCGCCGGATCGACATCGCAGCGATCGAACGGGCACGGCGGGGTACGGCGATCGATGCGTAGGATCATCGGCGGCCTATTCCTCTCGATCGACGGGGTGATCCAGGCACCCGGCGGGCCCGAGGAGGACCCGAGCGGCGGCTTTGCCCATGGCGGGTGGATGGCGGGCTATGACGATGACGTCACCGACGCCTTCATCGGCGAGCATATCATGGGAGCCGAATACGACCTGCTGCTCGGCCGGCGCACCTATGACATCTTCGCCGATTACTGGCCGCGCCACCGGGACAATCCGGTCGGCGAGCGGTTCGCCCGGATCACCAAATATGTCGTGACGTCGACGCCCGGGACGCTCGGCTGGGAGGGATCACAGGCGCTGGTCGGCGATCCGGCCGTGGCGGTCGCGCGCTTGCGGGAAGCGGACGGGCCCGATCTGCTGATCCAGGGCAGCGGCCAGCTTTACCCCGCGCTGCTGGGGGCGGGGCTGATCGACCGGCTGTTCCTGACCATCGTGCCGATCATCCTGGGGACCGGGCGGCGTGCATTGACCGGCGGGGCGCCAGCGGGGCTGCGGCTGGTGGATCACCGGGTGAGCGGCACCGGGGTGATCATGGCCGTTTATGAGCGTGACGGCGCGGTGCGCACGGGGGACTTTTCGCGTCAGGACGACGCCTAACGCCCATGGGCGCCAATCGCACCACCCCGACCGATCGATCGGGGCGGCGCGCGCCTGGTTCAGGCGGTGCGGGTGCCGGTCAGCGGGAAGCTGCCGAACGCGCCGGCGCCGACGGTGCCCGAAACGGTGTCGCCATCGATCGTCACGTTCATGTCGAGCGTCATCGGCATCGGCACGGTCATCTGCTGCTTCCAGGTCAGCGTGTTGCCGTTCACCTCACCCGAAACATCGGCAGCGCCCATTGCGCCCGAATTGGTGCCGGTGAAGGTGTTGCCGTCGCTCTTTACGGTCAGCGTCGACTTCTGGTCGCCCAGCGGGGACTTCACCACAACGTCGTAGGTGCCATCGACTCCAGCCATCATTTTCTCTCCTGTGGGGCGCCCGCCACGGACGCAGCACTCATCACCTCAACCGGCAGTCCGATGCTGTCAAGTTGCGGCCGGACCACCTTGGCATCACCCACCACGACCCAGACGAAGCGCTCGGGATCGATGACGCTACGGATTGCGCCGGCCAGTTCGTCGCGGGTCATCGCGCGATAGGCCTGCGGCAGGGTCGTGTAATAATTGTCGGGCCGCTGGTAGAGGTCATTGGCCTGCATCGCGCTCAGGACATCGCCGGCGGTCTCGAAATTGCCGGCAAGCGATCGAATCGCGCCGGTGATGCTGCGATCGAACTCCGCCTGGGTCAGCGGCTTGTCACCGACGAACGCGCCGATCTCCTGCCGCAGCGAGGCAATCGCCGGGCCGGTCTTGTCCGCCTGCACCGGCGCATTGACCAGATAGGGCGCGGCAAAGGCGTTGCGCTGGAACGCGCCATAGGCGCCGTAGGACCAATGCTTCGTCTCGCGCAGGTCCATGTTGATCCGGCCGAGGAAATCGCCGCCCAGGGCGTCATTGGCGGTGATTACCGGCAGCAGATCCTGCGTGCCGCGCAGGCTGGTGCGCAGCGCGCCGGTGATGCGCGACTGCGGCGAATCCGGCCGGTCGACCAGGATGATGCGCGGTGCCGGCAGGCTGCGATCCTCGCGGAACACCTTGGTCCCCGCCGGGCCGGCGCCCTGCCAGTCGCCAAGCCGGGCGTTCAGCACCTGCTGCACCTCCGCCATCGGCCGGTCGCTGACGACGAAGATCTTGGCCTTTTCGGGCCGCAGCCAGGCGCGCTGGAAGGCGATCAGATCGTTGCGCGTCAGCGCCTGAACGGCCGCGGCGTCACCCGTGCCCACGTTCTTGGCATAGGGGCTGCCCGCGCCATAAGCGATCGGCGGCACGATGCGCTGGGCAATGCCGGCGGGATCGGTCAGTTCCTGCGCGATCTGCGCCAGCACCTGCCCGCGGACGCGCGGCAGCTCGCTTTCCGGGAAGGTCGGCGCGCGCAGCAGGTCCGACCAGATGTCGACGGCCGGCGCAAGATTGGCGCTCGGCGCACGGAAGCTGATGGTGGTGCGATCGGGCGACGAACCGGTGAAGATGTCGAGCCCCAGCCGCTCCTTCGCCTCTGCAAGCTGGATCGAGTTCAGCCGCGGCGTGCCCTCGTCGATCATCGCCAGCGTCATCGCCTGCGTGCCCAGCCGGTTCGCATCGTCGGCGGCGGTGCCGGCGTCGAAGCTGGCGACGATCTGAGTCACCGGTACGGCGGTGCGCTGCGCATAGACCAGCTCGATCCCGTTGCGCAGCTTGGCCCGCTGCACCGTCGGGAAGGAAAGCGCGCCGACCTCGCCCACCTTGGGCATCGGTTCGCGCGTACCCTTGGCGGCCACCTCCGGCGCGGCGGTCTGCGGCGCGGCCGGCGGCACCTGCGCCTCATCATAGGCATCGCGCTCACCGGGAACGACCGTCAGCGTGTAGCCGGGGCGCGCCAGCCACTGCTGCGCCGCCGCCTTGACCGTTGCGGGCGTCTGCGCGGCAAGCGCGGCGAGCTGTTTCTTGTAGAAGCCCGGATCGTTGGAATAGAGCGCGCCTTCGGCCAGCGCGACCGCCTTGCCGCCGAAGCCACCGACCGATTCCAGCCCGCCGATGCGGCGCGACACCATGGTCGTCAGCGTGCGCTGCACTTCATCGGCGGTCGGGCCGTTGCGGACGAAATCATCGACCAGTTCGTCCAGCCGCTTCTGCACCACCGCCGGATCGACGCCGGGGCGCACCACCGCCTGGACGGTGAAGGTGCCGACCTGCGCGAAATCGGAATAGTTCGCGCTCACCTGCACGGCCGTCTTGTCGCCCTTCACCAGCGCATTGTCGAAGCGCGAACTGGCGAGGCCGCCCAGCACATAGGCCGCAACCTCGAGCGCCGGTGCCGCCGGATCGTTGAGGCCGGGCACGGGCCAGCTCTTGACGATCAGCGGTGCGGCGACCCGGTCCTTCATCACCTCGCTCTTGGGCTGCGCCAGCACCGGCACCGGCGCATTGGGCGCGACGCTCTTGGGACCAGCCTTGATCGGGCCGAAATATTTGGTGGCGAGCCGGCGCGCGGTGGGAACGTCGATGTCACCGGCGAGCACCAGCACCGCATTGTTGGGGCCATAATGGTCGCGGAACCAGCTCTTCACATCATCGAGCGACGCGCGGTCGAGATCGGCCATCGAGCCGATGGTGCTGTGGCCATAAGGGTGATCGGCCGGGAAGGTGCCCTCGATCAGCTTGTAGGAGACCAGGCCATAGGGCTGGTTGTCGCCTTCGCGCTTTTCATTCTGCACCACGCCGCGCTGCTCATCGAGCACCGCCTGCGAGATGGCGCCGGTCAGCCAGCCCATGCGATCGCTTTCGAGGTACAGCGCCTGTTCGAGCGCCGCGGTCGGCACCGTCTCGAAATAATTGGTGCGATCGAAATAGGTGGTGCCGTTGAGATCGGTCGCGCCGACCTGCTTCAATGGCTCGAAGAAATCGCCGGGCGCATTTTCGCTGCCGTTGAACATCAGATGTTCGAACAGATGCGCGAAGCCCGTCTTGCCCTTCGGCTCATGCTTGGAGCCGACGTCATACCAGACGGACACCGCGACGACCGGCGCCTTGCGATCGGTGTGCACCACCACGCGCAGCCCGTTGGGCAGGGTGAACTGCTCGTAGGGAATGTCGATCGCCTTGACGAGATCGGCGACCGGCGCGGCCTTGGGGAGAGAGGCAGCACGCGCCGTGGCGGCGGGGGCGGCCGGGGCATTCTGCGCGAAAGCAGGCATGGCGAGCGCAAGCGCCGCGGCGCTCGCGGTGAGACGGATCATCAGACGCAAGGCGGAAGACTCCATACAGATGCGCCAGCCTAACGCTGCTCGTCGACCGGCGAAAGCCGGCAACGTTTCGATACAAATATTGACTGCCGAAACAATCATTGCCTAAGCAACGGATATGATCTTCACCGACTCGTCCTTCTATCCCGATGTGTCGCCCGGATATCTGGTGCGGGTGATCCATCAGATGAGCGTGGCGGCGATCGACCGTGCGCTGGCCGAAGATGGGATGACGGCGACCCAGTGGATGACGCTGGTGTCCCTCTACTTCGATCATGCCGATACCTGCGCCGGGCTCGCGCGGCGGATGGCGCATGACAAGGGCGCGATGACGCGCATCATCGATCAGATCGAGGCGAACGGCTGGGTGCTGCGCCAGCGCGATCCCGACGACCGGCGAGTCGTGCGGCTGACGCTGACCGACGCCGGCCGGGCGGCGGCGCTTCCCGCCAAGCAAAAGGTGATCGCTTGCTGGAACGGCTTTCTCGCGGACTGGAGCGAGCGAGAGGTGGAGGATCTGGTGCACATGCTGCAGCGCCTGCGGAACACCATGGAGGAAAGCGACGCATGTCAGGGATGAGCGTGGCAACCCTGGCTGACGCCCGTCGTCGCCGCAGTGCGCGGTCGCTCGCCGTGCTGGCGCTGTTGTCGACGGGACTCGCCGCCTGCACGCCGCCCGATACCCGGCCGCAGCTGACGCAGCGTGCG
The DNA here is from genome assembly GCF_045369765.1 of Sphingomonas olei. Lineage (NCBI taxonomy): Bacteria > Pseudomonadati > Pseudomonadota > Alphaproteobacteria > Sphingomonadales > Sphingomonadaceae > Sphingomonas > Sphingomonas olei. Next base: position 150,109 of record NZ_JBIQEU010000006.1, on the reverse strand, counting down.
CCGGCCGACCTCGGGCTGAGCAGCGCGCCGATGCCGGTGATCGATCCTGCCTGGTGGACGGCGTTCGGCGATCCGCAGCTCGACCGTATTGTCGCCGATGCGCTGGCCGGCAGCCCGACGCTCGACGCCGCGCTCGCCCGGGTGCGCCAGGCGCAGGCGACGCTGGCGCGCCGTGATGCCGAGCGCGGGCCCGATCTCACCGCCGACGTGACCGCGCAAGAAGCGCGCATTTCGGGCCGTTACACCATCCCGCCGCCGTTTGCCGGCAGCGTGCGCTTCCTTGGCAATGCGACGGCGAACCTGTCGTGGAACCTCGACCTGTTCGGACGCCAGCGCGCAGCGATCGAGGGCGCACGTGCCGCGCTCGAAGCCACCGCGCTGGATGCCGAGGCGGCGCGGCTGATGCTGGCCGGGTCGATTGTGTCGACCTATGCCGAGGTTGCCCGGGCCGAGCGCGTCGGCGCGCTGGCGGCACAGACGATCGCCACGCGCGAACGCGCCGTGCGCCTGATCAACGTGCGCCGCGACAACCGCCTCGCCAGCCAGATCGACGTGCAGGCAGCCACCACGTTGCTGGCGCAGGCGCGCGTCGCGCTGACCCGGGCGGAGGCGGCGCGTGTGCTGGCGGTCAATGCGCTGGCGGCGCTGGTCGGACGCGGGCCGGATTATGCCGCCGGCATCGGTGCGACGCGGCTGGCCGATCCGGCCGGGCTGCCGCTGCCCGCGACGATCCCGGCCGACCTCATCGCGCGCCGCGCCGACATTGCCGCCGCCGCCGCGCGGGTCGATGCGGCCGCCGCCAATCGGCAGGTCGCGCGGCGCGCCTTCTACCCCAACGTCAATCTGATCGCGCTCGCCGGGCTTCAGGCAGTCGGCATCGGCAATCTGTTCGACCCCGAAGCGGGCACGCTGGGCGCGGGCGGCGCGCTGCACCTGCCGATCTTCGATGCGGGCCGATTGCGCGCCGATCTGGACAACGCCACCGCCGGCGTCGACGTGGCGATCGCCGACTACAACACCAGTGTGGTGCGCGCCGTGCGCGAGGCCGCGGATGCGCTGGCCGCCATCGACGCCGCGGCCAATGAGGCGCGCGCACAGGCCGCGGTGGTGCGGGGCTTCGCCGAAACCAACCGGCTGAACGCCATCCGCATCAGCGCCGGGCTCGACTCCCGGCTGAGTGGCATCGACACCGATATCCGCCTGCTCGATGCGCAATTGGCCGAAGCGACGCTAGCGGTCGACGCGTTGGCGGCCCGTGCGCGGCTGGCCGTCGCGCTGGGCGGCGGCTTCGATCCTTCCCGACCGACCCCCTTCACGCGGACCCCGACACCATGACCGACACCGCTGCACCGCCGCCGCCCGCGGGCCGCCCCCTGCTGCGCCGCCGGCTGCTGACGGCCCTTGCGATCATCGTGCTGGTCGGCCTCGCGATCTGGGCCGTGTTCCACTTCCTGCTGGCAAAGCCCGAGGAGGAGACCGACGACGCCTATGTCGCGGGCGACGTGGTGGCGATCACCGCGCGCGACCCCGGCACGATCGTGGCGCTTCATGCCGACAACACCCAGGCGGTAAAGGCGGGGCAGCCGCTGATCGACCTCGATCCCACCACCGCCGACGTCAACTTGGCTGCTGCCGAGGCGGAGCTGGCACGGGCGGTGCGCGGCACGCGATCGGACTTCTCGCGCGTCGGCGAGGCGAACGCGGCCGTGGTCCAGGCGGAGGCGCAGCTCGCCGCGGCGCGCGCCGATTACGCCCGCCGCGAAGGCGCGGCGCGTGAAGGCGCAGTATCGGGCGAGGAACTGAGCCACGCCGCCGACCAGGTGAAGGTCGCCAGCGCCGCGCTCAATCTGGCGCGCAGCCGCCGCACCCAGGCGCAGGCCACGGTGCAGGGAACGGCCGTCGGGACCAACCCCGCAGTGCTCGCCGCCATCGCCAATTACCGCCGCGCCGCGATCGTGCGCAGCCACATGCATATCGTCTCGCCGATCGACGGGGTCGTCGCGCAGCGCCAGGCGCAGCTCGGCCAGCAGATCGCGGCCGGTACGCCGCTGATGGCAGTCGTGCCGCTCGGGCGCTTGTGGGTCGATGCGAACTTCCGCGAAACGCAGCTGAAGGACCTGCGCATCGGCCAGCCGGCGACGGTGGTCGCCGACGCTTATGGCGACGAGGTGGTGTATCACGGCCGCGTCGTCGGTCTGTCCGCCGGCAGCGGCAACGCTTTCGCCCTCCTCCCGCCGCAGAATGCCAGCGGCAACTGGATCAAGATCGTTCAGCGCGTTCCGGTGCGGATCATGCTCGACCCGAAGGAGCTTCGCGCCAACCCGTTGCGCATCGGCCTGTCGGTGATGGCCACAGTAGATACTGCGGACACCAGCGGGCCACGCCTGGCCCAGCCGGCTGCTCAACCTTATCGCGGCTCCATCAGCGAGGCGGATCCGGCGGTCGAGGCGAAGATCGCCGAGATCATCGCGGCGAACCGCTGATCCGATGACGCGCGCCCGTTCCACGCCCGGATCAACGAAAGCGCGGCCACATGGCTAGCGCGGCGGCCCCCGCTGGCGCTGGTCCGGTGCCGCTGTCGGGTGCGCGGCTCGGCCTCGTCGCCTTCGCGCTGGCGCTCGGCACCTTCATGATGGTGCTCGACACCACCATCGCCAACGTATCGCTGCCCACCATCGCGGGCAATCTCGGCGTCAGCTCGGACAATTCGACCTGGATCGTCACCGCCTTCGCCGTCGCCAATGGCATTTCGGTGCCGCTCACCGGCTGGCTGATGCGCCGTTTCGGCGTGGTACGCACCTTCTGCACCTCGCTCGCGCTGTTCACGCTGGCCTCCTTTCTGTGCGGCATCGCGTGGAGCCTGCCCTCGCTGATCGCGTTCCGGGTGCTGCAGGGCGCCGTCTCCGGACCGATGATGCCGGGCAGCCAGGCCCTCCTGATCTCGGTATTCCCGCCGGAAAAGCGCGCCACTGCGCTGGGCATCTGGTCGATGACGACGCTGGTGGCGCCGATCATGGGGCCGATCCTCGGCGGCTACATCTCCGATAATTACCATTGGAGCTGGATCTTCCTGATCAACGTGCCCTTCGGCATCTTCACCATCGCGATCTGCTGGTCGAACCTGAAGAACCGCGAGACGCCGACCGCCAAGGTCCCGATCGACACGATCGGGCTGGTGCTGCTGGTGCTGTGGGTCGGCTGCCTTCAGGTGATGCTCGATCTCGGCAAGAACGCCGACTGGTTCAACGATCCGATGATCGTGGTGCTGACGGTGATCGCCGGGGTCGGCTTCGTCGCGTGGCTGATCTGGGAACTGACCGACGCCAACCCGATCGTCGACCTGTCGCTGTTCGCCAACCGCAATTTCGCAATCGGCAACCTCGCTTTCTGCCTTGGCTATGCGGTGTTCTTCGCCAACATCCTGCTGCTGCCGCTCTGGCTGCAGACCCAGCTCGGCTACACCGCGACGTGGGCGGGTCTGGTCGCCGCGCCGAGCGGGATCGTCGCGGTGCTGCTCACTCCCTTGAGCGCGCGCCTGTCGGGCAAGATCGACGCGCGGATCCTCGCCAGCGTCGCCTTTGTCGCCTTTGCGATCAGTTACTGGATGCGCTCGGGGTACACCACCTACGCCGGGTTCTGGGATTTCGTGCTGCCGCTGCTGGTGCAGGGCGTCGCGATGTCGACCTTCTTCCTCGCCATGCTGACCATATCGCTCGATCGCATCCCGCCCGAGCGCCTGCCATCCGCCACCGGCCTTTCCAACTTCACCCGCATCGTCGCCGGTGCCTTTGCCGCATCGATGATCACCACCGCCTGGGACCGCCGCGAGGCGCTGCACCAGGGGCGCCTGTCCGAAGTGATCGGCAACGGCACGCCCTATCAAATGGCGAGCGAGGCGCTGATGAACCTGGGGCTGAACGCAACGCAGGCAGCGGCGGTCATCACGCGGCAGATGGTGGGGCAGGCGTATCTCCTCGCCTCCACCGACCTCTTCCGCCTCTCCGCCTGGCTCAGCGCGGCGCTGCTGATCATCGTCTGGTTCTGCCGCCGCCCGGCCGCCAATGGGGCGGGTCCTGTCGCCGCCGACTGAGCCTTGCGTCCTCTCCCGCGCCAATTCATAGCGCGTTCCAAGAATAAGTCGGGAGAGGGCTATGGATCTTTCGCTCAGCGACGAGCAGGTGATGCTGCGTGACACGCTCACGCGCTATCTGGCGCAAAGCTTCGCGTTCGATCCGCATCGGCCGCGCGACGCCGGGGCGCTGTGGCAGGCGCTTGGCCGTGATCTCGGCGTGCTCGGCGCGTCGCTGCCGGTCGAGGCGGGTGGCCTGGGCGGAGGCGCGGTCGAGACGATGGTGATCGCCGACGCGCTGGGCGAGGCGCTGGCGCCCCTCCCCTATATCGAGACGGCCGTGATCGCCGCAGGGCTGCTGAAACGCGCCGGCGGGGAACGGGCGACGGCGCTGTTGCCGCAGCTGGCCGACGGCAGCGTACGCGCGGTCCTCGCCGCGGGCGAGGCTGACAGCCGGCAGGCGCTGGAGGCGGTCACGACGACGGCGAAAAAGAATGCGGACGGCTGGGCGATCAATGGCGAAAAGGTGGTGGTCGCGGGCGCGCCGGGGGCCGAGTGGCTGCTGGTTACGGCGCGGACGTCGGGTGGCCCGCGCGATGTGCGCGGTGTCTCCTTGTTCCTGGTCCCCGCAGATGCCGCCGGCCTGTCGCGGCATGATTATGCGCTGATCGACGGCCTGCCCGCATCCGACCTGACGCTCAGCAACGTGACGGTGCCGACGGACGCGCTGCTCGGCGCGGAAGGGGGCGCGCTGCCGCTGCTGGAACAGGCGCGGGATGAAGGGATTGCCGCCTTATGCGCCGAGGCCGCCGGGCTGACGCGAAAGCTGCTGGCGGATACCGTCGCTTACACCAAGGAACGCAGGCAATTCGGCCAGCCGCTCGCCAGCTTCCAGGCGCTGCAGCATCGCATGGTCGACATGTTCATTGCCGTCGAACAGGCGACCTCCGCGGCGTATCTCGCCGCGCTGCATGTCGAGGGACCGGCCGAGCAACGCGCCCGCGCGGTCGCGGCGGCCAAGGCGACCGTGGCGGACGCGGTCCGCTTCGTCGGCCAGAATGCGGTTCAGCTTCATGGCGGCATGGGGATGACCGACGAGCTGGCGGTGGGCCATTATTTCCGCCGCGCCACCGCGATCGAACAGCAGTTCGGCGCGGCTGACCATCATGCGAAACGCTATGCCGCGCTGATGCGGCAGGAACTGCAACTCTGAGCGGCGAGCGGGCGGCCACGCAGCGGGCCGCCCGCCCGTCGATTACAGCACGAAGCGGCTGAGATCGGTGTTGCGCGCAACACCGGCGAGATGCTGCTCGACATAAGCCGCATCCACCGTGACCGAGCTGCCCGCGCGGTCCTCGGCGTCGAAGCTCACTTCCTCCAGCAGCTTCTCCATCACCGTCTGCAGCCGGCGGGCACCGATATTCTCGATCTCGCCATTCACCTCGGCCGCGATCCGCGCCACCGCGCGAATGCCGTCCTCGGTGAACTCGACGGTCACGCCCTCGGTGCCGATCAGCGCCTTGTACTGCGCCGGCAGCGATGCCTTGGTGTCGGAGAGGATCGCGACGAAATCATCCTCGGTCAGGCCCTTCAGCTCGACGCGGATCGGCAGGCGGCCCTGAAGCTCGGGCAATAGGTCGCTCGGCTTGGCGACATGGAAGGCGCCCGACGCGATGAACAGGATATGGTCCGTCTTCATCGGGCCATATTTGGTCGAGACGGTCGTGCCCTCGATGAGCGGCAGCAGGTCGCGCTGAACGCCTTCGCGGCTCACCGAACCGCCGCGCACGTCACTCACCGCGATCTTGTCGATCTCGTCAAGGAAGACGATCCCGTTCGCCTCGGCATCGGCCAGCGCGACGCGGCTCACCTCGTCCTGGTCAAGCCGCTTGTCGGCCTCTTCCTCGACCAGCTTTTCCCACGCCGCCGGCACCAGCAGCTTGCGCCGCTTGGTCTGCCCGCCGCCCAGCTTGCCGAACATTTCGCCAAGGTTGATCATGCCCATCTGGCCGCCGCCCGGCATTTCGAACGGCATCTGCGGCGCGACCTGAAGCTCAAGCTCGATCTCGGTCTGGTCGAGATGGCCGTCACGGAAGCGCTGGCGGAAGCTCTCGCGCGTCGCCTGGCTGGAATCCTTGCCCACCAGTGCATCGAGCAGCCGGTCCATCGCCGCTTCCTCGGCCTTGTCCTTCACCGCGTTGCGGCGGCGTTCCTTTTCCAGCCGCACCGCTTCCTCGACCAGGTCGCGCGCGATCTGCTCCACGTCGCGCCCGACATAGCCGACCTCGGTGAACTTGGTCGCTTCCACCTTCACGAACGGCGCATCGGCAAGCTTCGCCAGGCGGCGGCTGATCTCGGTCTTGCCGCAGCCGGTCGGGCCGATCATCAGGATGTTCTTGGGCGTCACCTCGTCGCGCAGATCGGGGCTGAGCTTCTGCCGGCGCCAGCGGTTGCGCAGCGCCACCGCAACGGCACGCTTCGCGTCCTTCTGTCCGATGATATGCGCGTCGAGCGCGGCGACGATTGCCTTGGGGGTAAGTGTGTCCTTCATCGCGCCCGCATATCGGGGCGCGGTGGCAGGGGATCAAGCGGGCGCGCGTGCCTTCACGCCTCCCGTACGATCCCCTTCAGCCGATAGAGCTGGTCCAGCGCCTCGCGCGGGGACAGCGCATCGACGTCCAGCTCCTCCAACGCCGCGCGCAGCGGGTCCACCGTCTCCTCCGGCACGGCCGCCGCCGCCGCAGCGAACAGCGGCAGGTCGTCCAGCCCCGCGGCCAGCCCGCCGGTCTTCGCGCGCCCCGCCTCCAGCTTCGCCAGCACCGCCTTGGCCCGTGCCACCGTCGCCGGCGGCATTCCCGCCAGCCGCGCGACGGCAAGGCCATAGCTGCGATCCGCCGGCCCGTCGGCCAGTTCGTGCAACAGCACCAGTTCGCCCTTCCACTCGCGCGCCCGCACATGGTGCAGCGACAGCGCGTCGCACCGCTCCGCCAGCCGTGTCAGTTCGTGGTAATGCGTCGCGAATAGGCAACGGCAGCGATTGTCCTCATGGATCGCCTCCACCACCGCCCAGGCGATGGCAAGGCCGTCATAGGTGGAGGTGCCGCGCCCCACTTCGTCGAGGATGACGAAGCTTTGCGGCGTCGCCTGCGCCAGGATCGCCGCTGTCTCGACCATCTCGACCATGAACGTGGAGCGCCCGCGCGCCAGATTGTCCGAGGCGCCGACGCGGCTGAACAACCGGTCGACCAGCCCCAGCGTCGCGCTGGTCGCGGGCACATAGCTTCCCGCCTGCGCCAGCACCGCGATCAGCGCATTCTGCCGCAGGAACGTCGACTTGCCGCCCATGTTCGGCCCGGTGACGAGCCACAGCCGCGAGCTTTCGGAAAGCAGGCAATCATTGGCGACGAACCGCTCGCCAGCCTTGGCCACCGCCGCCTCCACCACCGGATGCCGCCCGCCGAGAATCTCGAAGCACGGATGCTCGACCAGAGCGGGCCGCGCCCAGCCGCCTTCGGCGGCGCGCTCCGCCAGCCCGGCCGCGACGTCGAGCCGCGCCAGCGCATCCGCGGTCGCCGCGATCGGCTCCGCGCGCGCCAGCGCCGCAGCGATCAGATCCTCGAGATGCGCCGCCTCCGCCGCCACCGCGTGCGCGCCGGCCTGAGTCACCCGGCTCGCCACTTCGTGAAGCTCGGGTGCGTTGAAGCGCACCGCCCCGGCCATCGTCTGGCGATGGGTGAAGCCGCTGTCGGGCTTCATCAGCGCCTCGGCATTCTTCGCCGGCACCTCGACATGATAGCCGAGCACATTGTTGTGCCGGATCTTGAGTGCATTGATCCCGGTTTCGGTGCGATAGCGCGCCTCCAGCGCCGCAATCGCCTTGCGCCCGCCCGACCCCGCGTCGCGCAGATCGTCGAGCGCCGCGTCATAGCCCTCCGCAATGAAGCCGCCGTTCGCCGCATCGATCGGCGGCGAGGGCACCAGCGCGCGCTTGAGGAGGTCGATGAGCTCGCCATGACCGCGCAGCCGCGGCGTCAATTGCGCGAGCAGGTCGCCACCCGCACCATCGACCAGCTGCGCCTCGATCGATTGCAGCGTCTCCGCCAGCAACCACGCACCGTCGAGGCCATCGCGCAATTGCCCCAGATCGCGCGGGGAGCCTCGTCCCGCGACCAGCCGCCCGATCGCGCGGCCGATGTCGGGCAGCGCGCGCAACCGCTCGCGCAGGCGGGCGCGCATGTCGCCATCGTCGTGGAACAGCGTCACCAGCGCCAGCCGCGCCTCGATCGCGGCCCGGTCCATCAGTGGCGCACCGATATCGGCGGCGAGCAGACGCGCGCCCGCCCCCGTCACCGTGCGGTCCACCGCATCCAGCAAACTGCCCTTGCGCGTGCCGCCGGCGGTGCAGGTCAGCTCCAGGCTCTCGCGCGTCGCCGCATCGATCGCCATCGCCTCGGCGCTGCGGCGGATCACCGGCGCGCGCAGGAACGGCAGCGTGCCCTTTCCATTATGGTCGAGGTAGGCGATCAGCCCGCCCGCCGCGGCAAGCATCGCGCGGTCGAACTGGCCGAAGCCGTCGAGCGTCGCCACGCCGTGCAGGCGCTTCAGTCGTTCTTCGCCGCGCGCGCTGTCGAACTCGCCGCGTGGCCGCCACACCGTCGCCGGCGCGTCGCTCCCTTCCGCCGCGACCACTTCCGCCGCCGCCAGCCGGGCGAGCTCCGCGCCCAGCGCCTGGGGCGAACAGGCGATCACCTCGAACCGCCCGGTCGACACATCCGCCGCCGCGATCGCGACGCCGCCCGCCGCCTCGCCCACCGCCACGCACCAGTTCGCGCTGCGCGCATCCAGCAGCGCTTCCTCGGTCAGCGTCCCCGCGGTGACGAAGCGGATGATCGCGCGGTTGACCAGCGCCTTCGATCCACGCGCCTTGCGCGCTTCCTCCGGGCTTTCGGTCTGCTCCGCGATGGCGACGCGATGGCCCGCCTTGATCAGCCGCTGGAGATAGGCCGTCGCCGCATGGACCGGCACGCCGCACATCGGGATCTTCGCGCCGGCATGTTCGCCGCGCGCAGTCAGCGCGATGTCGAGCACCTGGCTTGCGATCCGCGCATCCTCGAAGAACAATTCGAAGAAATCGCCCATGCGATAGAACAGCAGGCAATCGCCCGCTTCTTCCTTCAGCGCCAGATATTGCGCCATCATCGGCGTCGGAGCGGTGGGTTCGGCCATGATTTTCCGGGTGTCGAAACGGATGAGGTGCGGATGCGGGTAGGCGGACGCAGCGCCGCCCGGCGATCACCCCCGTCTAGCCAGACATGCCGCCGCTGACGAGTGGCGCTTTGGCCGCAAGCATCGGGACGCGCGCTCGTTCGGCCGCTATTAAGGGCCAGCCGAAGGAGCCGCGCCATGACCTTTGCGACCGCCACCATCCCCTCGCCGACCGGCGATCTGACGCTGATCACCAGCGACACCGGTCTCGCCGCGATCCTGTGGGATGACGATGCAGCGATGCAGGCGCGCTATTCGCCCCGCCGCGCGGATCCGGACCATCCCGTGATCGCCGCCACCATCCGCCAGCTGGACGAATATTTCGCCGGCACGCGCACCACCTTCGATCTGCCGCTCGATCCGGTCGGCACCGGGTTCCAGCGCGACGTGTGGCGCGCGCTCCTCACCATCCCTTATGGCGAGACGCGCAGCTACGCCGACATCGCCCGCGCGATCGGCCGCCCCACCGCCACTCGCGCGGTCGGCGCAGCGAACGGGCGCAACCCGATCCCCATCGTCACGCCCTGTCACCGCGTGATCGGCAGCAACGGCACGCTCACCGGCTTCGGCGACGGGCTGCCGAACAAGCAATTGCTGCTCGCGCTCGAACGCGGAGAAGCCGCGCTGCTTTGATCCCATTCCTGCGGTTTTCATCCTCCCGCCTTCGCCCTAAAGGTCCGGCTCGAAACCGTGGGCCGGGGGCGCAATGACCGACAAGACCAGCAACACCATCCAGTTCTCGGAGCGCGAGGCGCTGCTGTTCCACTCCGAAGGACGCCCCGGCAAGATCGAGATCATCGCGTCCAAGCCGATGGCGACGCAGCGCGACCTGTCGCTCGCTTATTCGCCCGGCGTCGCGGTACCGGTGCAGGCGATCGCCGACGACCCCGCCACCGCCTACGACTATACTGCCAAGGGCAATCTGGTCGCCGTTATCTCCAACGGCACCGCGATCCTGGGCATGGGCAACCTCGGCGCGCTCGCGTCAAAGCCGGTGATGGAAGGCAAGGCGGTGCTGTTCAAGCGCTTCGCCGATGTCGATTCGATCGACCTCGAGGTCGCGACCGAGGATGTCGACGCCTTCATCAACTGCGTCGCCCTGCTCGAGCCGTCGTTCGGCGGCATCAACCTTGAGGATATCAAGGCACCCGAATGCTTCATCATCGAGCAGACCCTTCGCGAACGCATGAACATTCCGGTGTTCCACGATGACCAGCACGGCACCGCGATCATCACCGCCGCCGGCCTCATCAACGCTTGCCTCCTGACCAAGCGGTCGCTGCGCGACGTCAAGATCGTCGTGAACGGCGCGGGCGCGGCCGCGATCGCCTGCACCGAGCTGATGAAGGCGATGGGCGTGCAGCATGACAATGTCATCATGTGCGATCGCACCGGCGTCATCTACCAGGGCCGCGAGGACGTGAACCAGTGGCAGTCGGCACACGCGGCCGTCACCGACCGCCGCACGCTGACCGAGGCGCTGCACGGCGCCGACGTGTTCCTGGGCCTTTCCGCCGCCGGCGCGCTGAAGCCGGAGATGGTGAAGGACATGGCGCCGGCGCCGATCATCTTCGCCATGGCCAATCCGGAGCCGGAGATCCGCCCCGAAGTGGCCAAGGAAGCGCGCCCGGACGCGATCATCGCCACCGGCCGGTCAGATTATCCCAACCAGGTCAACAATGTCCTGGGCTTCCCGTTCATCTTCCGCGGCGCGCTCGACGTGCGCGCCTCGGCGATCAACGATGCGATGAAGATCGCCGCAGCGCAGGCGATTGCGGAGCTGGCGCGTGAGCGGGTGCCGGAGGAAGTCGCCGCCGCGTACGGGGTGCAGCACGTCTTCGGTCCCGAATATATCATCCCGGCACCGTTCGATCCGCGCCTGATGGAGATCGTGCCCGCCGCCGTGGCGAAGGCAGCGATGGATTCGGGCGTCGCGACGCGCCCGATCCTCGACATGGAAGGCTATCGCCAGAGCCTGCGCGCGCGGCTCAACCCGACCACCTCGGTGCTCAGCCTCGCGTATGAGGGCGCCCGCGCGCATCCCAAGCGCGTGCTGTTCGCCGAGGGCGAGGAGGAAGTCGTGCTTCGCGCCGCCATCGCGTTCAAGGAAGGCGGTTATGGCACGCCGGTGCTGGTCGGTCGTGACGATGTGCCTGATCGACTGCGCGCGCTCGGCATCCGTAACCCCGAGGAATATGAGCTGCACAACAGCCGCATTTCGCCGCTGGTGCCGCAGATGGTCGACTTCCTCTATGCCCGCCTCCAGCGCCGCGGCTATCTGCGCCGCGATTGCGAGCGGATGATCAACCAGGATCGCAACATCTTCGGCGCGGTGCTGCTGCAGCTGGGCCATGCCGATGCGATGATCACCGGCATCACCCGCACCTGGGCGCAGTCGATGCGCGAAGTGCGCCGCGTGATCGATCCGGAGGCCGGCCGCACGCCGTTCGGCATCCACCTGATGGTCGGCCAGAGCCACACCGTCTTCATCGCCGACACGACGATGAACGAGCGGCCCACCGCCGAGCAGATGGCCGACATCGCGGAGCAGACCGCGGCGGTCGCCCGGCGCATGGGCCATGAGCCGCGCGTCGCGTTCCTCAGCTATTCAACCTTCGGCAATCCCAAGGGCACGTTCCTTGAGCGGATCCGCGATGCCGTGACCGAGCTCGACAAGCGCAACGTCGGCTTCGAATATGAGGGCGAGATGACGCCTGACGTAGCGCTCAACCCCAAGCAGATGGCAAATTACCCGTTCGCGCGCCTGTCCGGCCCCGCCAACGTGCTGATCATGCCGGGGCTGCAGACGGCGCACATCTCCGCCAAGCTGCTGCGCGAGCTGGGCGGCGACAGCGTGATCGGCCCGATGCTGATCGGGATGGAGAAGCCGGTGCAGATCGCGCCCATGACGTCGACCGCCAGCGATCTGATGACGCTGGCCGTACTGGCGGCGGGCGGGATCGCACGCTGATTCAGTGACATACCGGGCGGCGGGGGCGTTGAGGCCCCAGCCGCCCGGCCTAACCCCGATGCGAGTCCGGCACATCGCGGCAATGGCCTGGCTGCGCAAACTCGATATCGGTAGCGCAACCATTTTCCTGCTCCAGCCATTACCGCTTCATCCAAAACGGAACGGAGGAAGCGATGCGGAGTGTTGCGTTGGCCGCCATCGGCGCGGCGGTAATGGTAACTGGGTGTGTCAACGACAATGGTCCGCGTAGCGGCTGGGGCGGCGGCTACGGCGGCTATGACTATAACCGGCCCGATCCGGCCTACGGCGATTATGATGCGGCACGCTATTATCGCGACGACCGCCGCTATCGTGAGCGCCGCCTGGGCGCCAACGATCGCATCTACGCTGGCCGTGATGGTCGATACTATTGCCGTCGCGACGATGGCACGACCGGCCTGATCGTTGGCGGTATCGCCGGCGGCGTGCTCGGCACCGTGATCAAGCCCGGCGGCTCGGGCGTGCTGGGTGCGATCCTGGGCGGTGCGGGCGGCGCAGCGCTGGGCCAGGCGATCGACAAGGACAACGTCCGCTGCCGTTAAGATAGATGCTCGCCTGCCTGCCCGCATCGCGCGGTCAGGCGGGCGAGATCTAACGCGATCGACTTAAAACCTCTTCCCTCCCGCGGCAGGACGCGGCATCGTGCACGCAGAGCGGCAAAGACCGCGAGCGGAGAGAGTGGATGAGCAAGCGGATCGCGGTAATCGGTGCAGGCATGGGCGGCTTGTGCGCGGCCATCAAGGGTCGCGAGGCAGGCCATGACGTGACCGTGTTCGAACATGCCGACTCGGTTGGCGGTACCTGGCGCGCCAATCGCTATCCGGGCGTTGCCTGCGACGTACCGGCCATTCTCTACCAGTTCAGTTTCGCGCCCAATCCGAACTGGAGCCACAATTACGCGCGCGGTCCGGAAATCCACGATTATACGAAGAGCCTCGTCGACCAGTTCGGCCTAGCGGACGCATTGCGCCTCAACGAAGGGGTGACAAAGGCGGCCTGGAACGAGAGCGACGGCACCTGGACGATCGAAACGGAAAAGGGCGCGCGCGAAACCTTCGACGCGATCGTCCCTGCGCTCGGGCAGCTCAGCCGCCCCTGCTTTCCTGAAATCGCCGGCGTTCATGATTTCGCCGGGCCGAAATGGCACGCCGCCGAATGGGACGACAGCGTCGACCTGACGGGCAAGCGGGTCGGCGTGATCGGATCGGCCGCCAGCGCCGTGCAGCTCATCCCGGAGGTGGCCAAGATTGCCGGCCACCTCACCGTCTTCCAGCGCACGCCCAATTGGGTGGTGCCGCGCAACGACAGCCACGTCACGCCCGAGGTGAAGGCGCTGATGGCGACCAACCTCGAAATGGCCATGAAGCTCGGTGCGCAGCAGCGTGCGGCGATCTTCGACAATGCCGACACCTATTTCTGGCAGGCGTTCAAATGGACGCCGGAGGGGCGCGCCGCCTACACCCGCACCGCGCTCGACCATCTCGAGGCGCAGGTGCCCGATCCCGAACTGCGGGCAAAGCTGACGCCGGACTATCCGATCGGGTGCAAGCGAATCCTGATTACCGATGATTTCTATCCCGCCCTGATGCGCGACAACGTGACGTTGGAAACCGCCGGGATCGAGGCGATCGAGGCCAATGGCGTGCGCACCAGGGACGGCTTCCACGAACTCGACGTGCTGATCTTCGCCACCGGCTTCGAAACCACGCAATGGGACTGGTCCATGGACGTGGTCGGGGAGAATGGCGCGACGCTCAAGGAAACGTGGAAGGAAGGGCCTGAGGCCTATCTCGGCATCATGGTGTCGGGCTTCCCCAACATGTTCATGCTGTACGGCCCGAACACCAACCTGGGGCACAATTCGATCAGCTTCATGATCGAACAGCAGGTCGGCTACATGCTGAAGACGCTGGCGGCACTGGAGGCGGAAGAGGCCAAGGCGGCCGGCGTCACCCCCGATGGCCAGCGCCGCTTCAACGAGCGGATCACGCAATTGTTGTCCGCGACCGTCTGGTCGGACCCGCACTGCCGCAGTTGGTACAAGGCCGCCAACGGCCGCGTGTACCAGAATTGGGCCGGCGATTGCGCCAGCTACGCGGCCGAGACTGCGGAGCTTGACCGCGAGGCCGTCGCGCTGCGGTGATCGGGGAACAGCCCCTCCCCGTCAGGGGAGAGGCTGGAAGACATCAGCTCCCGTCTCAGCCGTCGCTGACGCGCTCGATATCCGCACCCACCGCCGACAGCTTTTCCTCCAGCCGCTCATAGCCGCGGTCGAGGTGATAGACGCGGTTGACCGAGGTCTCACCCTCGGCGGCGAGGCCAGCGAGGATCAGGCTCATCGATGCGCGAAGGTCGGTCGCCATTACCGGCGCGCCGACCAGCCGCTCGACGCCGCGCACCACGGCAGTCCGCCCGCTGACGGTGATGTCCGCGCCCATCCGCGCCAGTTCGGGCACGTGCATGTAGCGGTTCTCGAAGATCGTCTCGGTCAGCACGCTGGCACCGTCCGCCTTGCACAGCATCGCCATGAACTGCGCCTGCATATCGGTGGCGAAGCCCGGGAAGGGCGCGGTGGTCAGCGTCAGCGGCTGCAGCGGCCCCTGCGCCGTCACGCATACCGCATTCTTCTTCAGCTCGATCAGCACGCCCGCATCGGCGAGCGCGGTCAGCGTTGCACCCATGCTTTCGGCGTCGACGTTGACCAGTTCCAGGCTGCCGCCGGTGATCGCGGCCGCACACGCATAGCTGCCCGCCTCGATCCGGTCCGGCATCACGGCATAGGTGGCGCCGTGAAGCCGATCGACGCCCTCGATCTCCAGCGTCTCGGTGCCGATCCCCTCGATCTGCGCGCCCATCGCGACGAGGCAGCGGCACAGGTCGACGATCTCCGGCTCGCGCGCGGCATTCTCGATCCGCGAGCTGCCCTTGGCCGTCACCGCCGCCATCACGACATTCTCGGTCGCACCGACCGACACCACCGGGAAGCGATAGCGCCCGCCGCTCAGCCGGGCGCTGCCGGACGCCGTCTTGGGCGCGCGCGCGGCGACATAGCCGGCGCTCATCTCCAGCTCCGCGCCGATCGCCTCCAGCGCCTTCAGGTGAAGGTCGATCGGGCGATTGCCGATCGCGCAGCCGCCCGGCAGCGACACGCGCGCTTCGCCGGCCCGTGCCAGGATCGGCCCCAGCACAAGGATCGACGCGCGCATTTTTCGCACGATGTCATAGGGCGCCTCGGTAGAGGTCAGCTGCCCCGCACGGATCGTCATGACGCGGCCGAATTCCTCGGGCCGGGTCCCCTCGATCGCGGTGGAGGCGCCAAGCTGATTGAGCAAGTGGCCGAAGCCATCGACATCGGCTAGCCGCGGCAGATTCCGTAGCGTCAACGGCTGATCGGTCAGCAGCGCACAGGGCATGAGGGTGAGCGCTGCATTCTTCGCGCCGGAGATCGGCAGCTTGCCCGACAGGCGATTGCCACCGCGAATAAGGATACGGTCCATCGGCACGCATCTACCGAACGCAGGCGCGCTCGCCAAGCGACGGCCGCGTAACGATGTTGATCGACTTTAATGCAGCACCGGCCCCGAGGCGACTAGCGTTCTTTGTTCCCAAGGGGGCCCTCCACGCGTGCCAAGTAGCTGTTTTGCCGAACGTCTCGGTGACTTTGTCCCATTATCCACTGGCGAACGCTCAGCGCTTCTGCGTCTGGAGGAGCGTGAGCGCACGCTTCGCCGCGGCGCGACGCTGGTGCGGGAGAATGACCCGGCCGGGGAGCTGTTCATCCTGCGCAGCGGCATGATGATGAGCTATGTCATCCTGCCCGATGGCAGTCGTCAGATCCTGCGCTTCATTTTTCCCGGCGACGTCATCGCACTGCCTGCATTGGTGTTCTCACGCGTGCCGGAGACGGTGGGCGCGCTGGCGGACAGCGTGGTGTGCCCATTCGACCGGCCGTTGATGACTCAGCTTGCACTCGAACAGCCGCGGCTGTTCGCGGTCATCGTCGCCTTCGATCAGGCGGAACGGGCGATGCTGACCGATCGGATCGCCGCGCTCGGCCGCACGTCGGCCAAGGCGCGCGTTGCCTCGGTGCTGCTCGACGTACGCAATCGCCTGAGGCGGCTCGATCCTACGATCGACAACAGCTTCATCCTGGGGCTGACGCAGGAAGAGATTGGCGATGCGACCGGGCTGACTGCGGTGCACGTCAACCGCATGCTGCGCCAGTTGGAGGACGAGGCGTTGATCCGGCGCGATTCGGGCCGTGTGACGCTTCTCGATGAAGGACGGCTGGGGCGGTCGGCCAATTACACCGACCGGCTGGCGGGGCTCGATCTGTCGTGGCTGCCGCCCGCGGCCTGATCGACGCGGGCGCGCCGGTCACATCGTCAGGCTGATTCGCCCGCCGGCATGACGATCGAGCCGACCGGCGATCTCCAGTTCCAGAAGCACCATCTGCACCACCGCGGCCGGCACGCCGGATTGGCGGATCACCTCGTCCACCGGGGTCGGCACCGGGCCGAGCAGCGCGACCACGGCGCGGCGCGCCTGATCATCGGCGTCGGCGGGCGGCTGCGCCTCGAACGGCAGGGATGGCGCGCGGACGACGCGGGGATCGAACGGCCGAATCTGCTCCAGCACGTCGTGGGCGTTCTGGACCAGCGTGGCCCCGTCGCGAATCAGCAGATTGCACCCTTGCGCCCGTGGATCGAGCGGGCTGCCCGGCACCGCCATCACGTCGCGCCCTGCCTCGCCCGCCAGCCGCGCGGTGATCAGCGAGCCCGATTTGGGCGCCGCCTCCACCACCAACGTGCCCTGCGCCCAGCCGGCGATGATCCGGTTGCGGTGGGGAAAGTGGCGCGCGCGCGGCTCTGTGCCAACCGGCATTTCGGCGACGAGCAGCGCTTCCGCCGCGATCCGTTCCTGCAGCGCGGCGTTTTCGGGCGGGTAGGCGATGTCGATCCCGCCGGCGATGACCGCGACCGTGGCAGGGCCGGCGCCGACATGGGCGGCGGTGTCGATCCCGCGCGCCAGTCCTGACACGACCACCGCGCCCTCCGCGGCCAGATCATGCGCCAGACCGCGTGCGAAGCGACATGCCGCGGCCGAGGCGTTGCGGGCACCGACAATCGCGACGCTGTTGGCGGCAGGGTCAGGGAAATGCCCGCGGACCGTCAGCACCGCAGGCGCATCAGCCAAGGTGGCAAGCAGCGCCGGATAGTCGGGATCGTCATGGAACACGTGCCGCGCGCCAAGCCGCGCCACCGTCTCCATCTCGCGAGCGATCACGCGCGGATCGGCCGCGGTTCGCACCCGCCCACCGCCGCGGCGGGATAGCTCAGGCAGCGCCTCGATGGCGGCGCGCGCGGTGCCGAAGCGGCGCAGCAGCTGGCGGTAGGTGACCGGCCCGACGCCCGGCGTCCGGATCAGCCGAAGTCGGTCGGCACCATCGTCGCGCGGATCGGCGTCAGCCACCCTTGCGGCCGACCCGCGGCTCCGCCCCGTCGAGCAATCGCCCGATATTGTCACGATGCTTCCAGATCACGATCAGCGCGAGCGCGAGCAGCAGGGGGACCAGATCGAACCGGTCGAACACGGCGGCCGCCACCGGCGCGCTGGCCGCAGCGGCCATCCCCGCCACCGAGGAAATGCGCAGCGTCGCCAGCAAACCCAGCCAGACGATCGCATAGACCAAGGCCAGCGGCGGATGCAGCGCCAGCACGATGCCCATCAACGTCGCGACGCCCTTGCCGCCGCGAAAACGCAGCCACACGGGATAGCAATGGCCGACGAAAGCACCGGCCGCGGCGAGTTGTTCGTAGCCCGGTAGCAGCGCTGCGACGATCACCACCGCCGCCCAGCCTTTGGCAAGGTCGAGCAGCAGCGTGGCGGCGGCCAGCCCCTTGCGGCCGGTGCGCAGCACATTGGTCGCGCCGATATTGCCGGAGCCGATCTGCCTCAGGTCCCCAGCGCCGCTCGCCCGGGTGAGCAGAACGCCGAAGGGAATGGATCCCAGCAGATAGCCAATCACCAGCGCGAGAAGCGGTGGTCCCCAGATGATCTCGGTCGGCAGAGACATTTCCTCCGTTGCTCGTGACGTTAGCCGAACGAAACGGCTGTTACTACTAACATGCATTAATGCCGCCCTTTGGCGAGCATCGCGACAGGGCCGGCCGCGACTCGCGCTTTTCCCCCGCGCGTCGGATCCGTAAGAGGCGGGGATGAGCGATCCGCGCCCGATCCTGTTCTTCGATTCGGGTGTCGGCGGCCTGTCGATCGTCGCCCCCGCCCGCCGCGAACTGCCCGTCGCGCGCCTGATCTACGCCGCCGATTCGGCCGGTTTTCCCTATGGGGTGAAGCAGGAAGCCGAGATTGCCGGCCGCGTTCCGGCGCTGCTCGGCCGCCTTGCGGAGCGATATCGGCCTCGCTTGATCGTGATCGCGTGCAACACCGCCTCGACGATTGCGCTGGGCGCCGTGCGCACCGCGCTCGACGTGCCGATCGTCGGCACCGTGCCCGCGATCAAGCCGGCCGCGGCGATCAGCCGGACCCGCGTGATCGGCGTCCTTGGCACGGCGGCGACGGTGCGGCAGGCCTATGTCGACGACCTCGCCACCCGCTTCGCCAGCGACTGCCAGGTCATCCGCCACGGCTCGGCCGACCTGGTCACGCTGGCGGAGGCGAAGCTGCGCGGTGAGGCGGTGTCGCCCGACGCGGTGCGCGACGCGATCGCGCCGATGCTCGCCGCGCCCGGCGGCGACGCGATCGACACGATCGTGCTCGCCTGTACCCATTTCCCGCTGCTGAGCGAGGAACTGGCCGAGGCGGTCGGCCGGCCAGTCACCTTTGTCGATGGCGGCCCGGGCATTGGGCGGCGCATCGCCTATCTGACGCAGGGGCAGACGTTCGCCCGCGATCAGGCTGACCTCGCGGTCTTCACCGGCGATGTTGCGCCGGGGCTCGATCGGGCGCTGGCACGCTATGGTTTCGATCGCGTCGAGCGGCTCTGATTCCGCCACATGCCGGCGGGAACCGATGCCGCGGAGCCGAGTTAGCGACCCGGCCGATCACTGAAAAAGCCCGAATCCGCTGGAAACTGCGGGTTGGGGAGAGTAAGTGCGCCCGCATGTCCATCGACGCTCTTTCGGCCAAGCCGGTCGATTACACCCGCGCCTTTTCGCAGGCGATCGACCGTCTCCACGCCGAAGGCCGTTACCGCGTCTTCATCGATATCCTGCGCAACAAGGGCCATTATCCCAGCGCGCGGTGCTTCGCCGGCCACAATGGCCCGAAGCCGATCACCGTCTGGTGCTCCAACGATTATCTCGCGATGGGGCAGCACCCCAAGGTGATCGCGGCGATGGAAGAGGCGCTGCACGATGTCGGCGCGGGCTCCGGCGGCACGCGCAACATCGGTGGCAACACGCATTACCATGTCGACCTGGAGGCCGAGCTCGCCGACCTACACGGCAAGGAAGGCGCGCTGCTGTTCACGTCGGGCTATGTTTCCAACGAAGCGACGCTGGCGACGCTGGCCAAAGTGCTGCCGGGCTGCATCATCTATTCCGACGAACTGAATCACGCCTCGATGATCGCCGGCATCCGCAACGCGGGCTGCGAGAAGCGCGTGTTCCGCCACAATGACCTGGCGCATCTCGAGGAACTGCTCGCCGCCGACGATCCCGCGACGCCCAAGCTGATCGCGTTCGAGAGCGTCTATTCGATGGAGGGCGATGTCGCCCCGATCGCGGCGATCTGTGACCTCGCCGACAAGTATAATGCGCTCACCTATCTCGACGAAGTCCATGCCGTGGGCATGTACGGCGCGCGCGGCGGCGGCATTTCGGAGCGTGACGAGGTCGCGCACCGGCTGACCATCATCGAGGGCACGCTGGGCAAGGCGTTCGGCGTGATGGGCGGCTATATCGCCGCGGACAAGACGATCATCGACGTCATCCGCAGCTATGCGCCCGGCTTCATCTTCACCACCTCGCTCTCGCCCGTGCTGGTCGCCGGCGTGCTGGCGAGCGTGCGCCACCTCAAGAGCTCCTCGGTCGAGCGCGACGGCCAGCAGGCTGCGGCCGCACGGCTGAAGGCGATGATGACCGAGGCCGGCCTGCCGGTGATGATCGGCGACACGCATATCGTGCCGGTGATGGTCGGCGATCCGGTGAAGGCGAAGAAGATCAGCGACGTACTGCTGGCCGAATACGGCATCTACGTTCAGCCGATCAATTACCCGACCGTGCCGCGCGGCACCGAGCGGCTGCGCTTCACGCCGGGGCCTGCGCACAGCGAAGCAATGATGCAGGAACTGACCGACGCCTTGGTCGAGATCTGGGATCGCCTGGACCTGCGCAAGGCCGCCTGAGCGACAATCAAGACGGGGAGCGGCACGCTCCCCCTTCCGCTTCCTGACCGGGCTGCGGCGCACGTCGAACCGCGCCCGGCGTTGATTCCCGCTTCGACAAATCGTGTCGCGAGCGGCTAGAGCGCTCCCCTCGTGAGTTCGAACAAGGGAAGACAATCATGCAGGCAGTCGGCGTCATCGGCGCAGGGCAGATGGGCGCGGGGATCGCGCAGGTTTCCGCCCAGGCCGGCTATCGCGTCCTCCTGACCGACGTCGACAAGGCGCGCGCCGAGGCCGGCAAGGCCGGCATCGCGCGGCAACTCGATCGTGCGGTCGAGAAGGGTAAGATCGAGCCGCAGGCGCGCGAACAGGCGCTGGCGCGGATCGAGCCGATTGAGGGCGTGCAGGGCATGTCGTCGTGCGGCCTCATCATCGAGGCGGCGACCGAGCGCGAGGAAGTGAAGCGCGCGATCTTCGCCGAGGTCGGCACCGTGCTCGGCCATCAGGCGATCCTCGCTTCAAACACCTCGTCGATCCCGATCACGCGGCTGGCGCAGGCCTCGCCCGATCCCGCGCGCTTCATCGGCGTGCATTTCTTCAATCCGGTGCCGGTCATGGGCCTGATCGAGGTGATCCGCGGTCTCGCGACTGCCGACGAGACGGTCAAGACGGTCGAGACCTATGCCACCGCGCTGGGCAAGGCCGTGGTCCACGCCAATGATGCGCCGGGCTTCATCGTCAATCGAATCCTGATGCCGATGTTGAACGAGGCGTGCTTCGCGCTGGGCGAGGGCGTCGCCACGATCCGCGACATCGATCTTGCCTGCCAGCTCGGCCTGAACCACCCGATGGGGCCGCTCACGCTGGCCGACTTCATCGGCCTCGACACCTGCCTGGAAATCACCCGCGTGCTGTTCGAGTCGACCGGCGATCCCAAGTTCCGCCCGGCCCCCCTGCTGGTGAAATATGTCGAGGCCGGCTGGTACGGGAAGAAGACCAGGCGCGGCTTCTACGACTATAGCGGCGACACGCCCGTCCCGACGCGCTAGGCGCTGGCGTGCCGGTCGCCATCGACCGGCACCACCGCGGCAATTGCGCCACGGTGGTTGAAACATTCCCCGCCCAGCCACATTTTGGCTGCGTTGCCGCCTGCGCTTTCGCCGCGCGCCTTTTCTTTTGGCGTTGCTTCGGCTAAGCGCCCGCGCGCCCTTATCCGCAGAAAGATCGATTTTTTGGCGAAAGAAGAACTCCTCGAAATGCGCGGCCAGGTGGTCGAGCTCCTGCCCAACGCCATGTTCCGCGTCCGGCTGGAGAATGATCACGAGATCCTCGGCCATACGGCAGGCAAGATGCGCAAGAACCGCATCCGCGTGCTGGTGGGTGACGAAGTGCTCGTCGAGCTGACCCCTTATGATCTGACCAAGGGGCGCATCACCTACCGCTTCATGCCCGGCCGTGGCGGCCCCGGCCCGCAATAAGCGCGGCCTGTAACGTAACGGGGGTCGGCGCATGGCGGCCGATCTGATCCTTGCCTCCGCTTCGCCGCGGCGCCTCGCGCTGCTGGCGCAGATCGGCGTCGTGCCCGCGCGCGTGGTCGCGCCCGACGTCGACGAAACGCCGCTGAAGGCGGAACGCCCGCGCGACTATGTCCTGCGCGTCGCTGCCGCCAAGGCAGCCGCGGTGCCACGCCGCGACGGCGAGGTCGTGCTGGCCGCTGACACCAGCATCGCGGTCGGACCCCGCATCCTTGGCAAGCCCGCCGACGAGGACGATCTCGCGCGGATGCTGCGGCTCCTGTCGGGCCGGCGTCACCATTGCCTGTCCGCCGTGATCGTCGTCGACTGCGAGGGCACGATGCGCACGCGGCTCTCCGACACGATGGTCGCGTTCAAGCCGCTGACGGAGGCGGAGATCCGCAGCTATGTCGCGAGCGGAGAGGGGCTGGGCAAGGCAGGCGGCTATGCCATCCAGGGCCGCGCGGAGGCCTATGTGCGCCGCATCGACGGCTCCTATTCCGGTGTCGTCGGCCTGCCGCTATTCGAAACGCGCACGCTGCTGGCCACGGCCGGCGTGATCCTTGGCTGAGTGGCTATACGAAGCGGGGATCGGCGAGCAGCGCGCCGCCCTGATCGACGATGACGGCCATATTCTCCGCGCCCGCATCGCGTGCGACGATGCCGGCCCGCAACCCGGGCTGATCGCGCCCGCCCGCCTCATCGAACGCGACCTTGCCCGGCTCGACTCCGGCGAGGACATAGCGCTGGTCCGCCCCGCCGCTGGGGCGACGCTGGGTGCGGCGGTTCGGGTCGAGGTGACGCGCGGCGCCATCCCCGAGCCCGGCCGCCCCAAGCCGCCGCGGGGCCGGATCACCGATGCGGCCCCCTGCCCCGCCCCGACGCTGCTGGAGCGGCTACGCGACGCACCGGTCCGCACGTTGCGGGCGCACGAACCGGACGCGCTGGAGGCTGCGGGATGGTCCGAGGTGCTGGAGGAAGCGGTGACGGGCGACATCTCCTTCCCGGGCGGCATGCTGCGCTTCTGGCCGACGCCGGCAATGGCGCTGTTCGACGTCGATGGCGATCCGCCGCTCGACGCGCTGGCGGTGCGCGCCGCGACCGCGGTTGCCGCCGCGATCGAGCGGCTCGACATCGGCGGATCGATCGGGATCGACTTTCCGACGCTGGCGGGGCGTGAGGCGCGGCAGGCGGTGGCTGCGGCGATCGATTCGCTGCTCGCGCAGCCGTTCGAGCGTACCGCGGTCAACGGCTTCGGCTTTCTGCAGATCGTGCGGGGCCGGTCGCGGCCCTCGCTACCCGAATTACTTCGTGCGGACCCCGTCGGTGCCGCCGCACGGGCGGCGCTGCGCCAGATCGAGCGCACGCCAGCGTCGTCACCCAACCGCTTCCGCCTGCCGCCGGCGGTACGCGCGCGAATCCTTGCCCGCCCCGATTGGCTCGCCGCCCTGCTGCAACGCACCGGGCGCGTTCCCATATTCAACGAATGACCGACACCTGCCCCCTGTGCGCGCAGCCCAGCGACGCCGCCAATGCCCCGTTCTGCTCCCGCCGGTGCAAGGATCGCGACCTGCTGCAATGGCTGGGTGAAGGATATCGCATTCCCGGACGACAGATCGACCCGGATGGGCTGGACAGCGGCGCTTCAGCCGATTAGGGGGACCGCTCGCCGACGTTCTGTCGGTGTGCCCAGGTAGCTCAGTTGGTAGAGCATGCGACTGAAAATCGCAGTGTCGGCGGTTCGATCCCGTCCCTGGGCACCATCTTCTTCCTGACAGCGATGGTGACCCGGTAGCCGCAGCGTGATGCCTGCGGCGCGATGTGGCGTGCCGGCTGCCCCTCTTATCTCACGGCACATGTGGCGCGCTGCACGCGCGTCTGGCCCTTTCCTGCTGCCCTGGTCGTGGCTGGGCCCGTTCGTGCCCCACGTCGGCCTGCGCGTGCCGCCGACGGCAGCGCGCGCCACCCGGCCATTTCCCCAAACGAAAACGCCCCGCGAGTTTCCTCGCGGGGCGCTTCGTTGGTGCCGTGACGGCTGGGGATCAATGGTGCTTGCTGTCCTCGATCACCGGCAGAGTCTCGAACTGGTGGTACGGCGGCGGCGAGGACAGCGTCCACTCCAGCGTCGTCGCACCTTCACCCCAGGGGTTGTCGGGCGCCTTCTTGCCGGCCGCCAGCGACCAGATCAGGTTGATGAAGAAGATCACCATGCCCAGCGCCATGATCTCATAGCCGTGGGTCGCGATCTGGTTCCAATAGGCATAGGCGTCCGGATAATCCGGGTAGCGACGCGGCATGCCCTGCAGGCCCAGGAAGTGCATCGGGAAGAACAGGATGTTCACACCGACGAAGAACACCCAGAAGTGCAGCTGGCCGAGGAACTCGTTGTACATCTTCCCCGACATCTTGGGGAACCAGTAGTAGAAGCCCGCAAACAGCGCGAACACCGCGCCCAGCGACAGCACGTAGTGGAAGTGCGCCACCACGTAATAGGTGTCGTGCATGTAATCGTCGACGCCGCCGTTGGCGAGCACGACGCCCGTCACGCCGCCCACGGTGAACATGAAGATGAAGCCGATCGCCCAGACCATCGGGGTCTTGAAGGTGAGCGAGCCGCCCCACATCGTCGCGATCCACGAGAAGATCTTGATGCCGGTCGGCACCGCGATCACCATCGTCGCCGCGGTGAAGTACATCTTCGTGTTCACGCTGAGGCCGGTGGCGAACATGTGGTGCGCCCACACGACGAAGCCCACCACGCCGATCGCGACCATCGCATAGGCCATGCCGAGGTAGCCGAAGATCGGCTTGCGGCTGAACGTCGCGATGATGTGGCTGATGATGCCGAAGCCCGGCAGAATCATGATGTACACTTCGGGGTGACCGAAGAACCAGAACAGGTGCTGATAGAGCACCGGATCGCCGCCGCCGGCGGGATCGAAGAAGGTCGTGCCGAAGTTACGGTCGGTCAGCAGCATCGTGATCGCCGCGGCGAGAACCGGCAGCGACAGGAGCAGCAGGAACGCGGTGACCAGCACCGACCAGGCGAACAGCGGCATCTTGTGCAGCGTCATGCCCGGCGCGCGCATGTTGAAGATGGTGGTGATGAAGTTGATCGCACCCAGGATCGACGAGGCGCCCGACAGGTGCAGCGACAGGATCGCCATGTCGACCGACGGCCCCGGCTCACCATAAGTGGAAAGCGGCGCATAGACGGTCCAGCCGGTGCCCGCGCCCGCGCCGAAGAACGGCGAGGCAAGGAGCAGCATGAACGATGGGACCAGCAGCCAGAAGCTGATGTTGTTCATGCGCGGGAACGCCATGTCCGGCGCGCCGATCATGAGCGGGACGAACCAGTTGCCGAAGCCACCGATCATCGCCGGCATGACCATGAAGAACACCATGATCAGACCGTGGGCGGTGATCAGGACGTTCCACAGGTGAAGCGCGTCGTCGAACGTGCCAGGACCATGCAGCATGGCGAGCCATGTCGGCAGATACTGGATGCCCGGATCGCGCAGCTCGACGCGCATCAGGCCGGAAATCGCGCCGCCGATGATCCCCGCGAAGATCGCGAAGATCAGGTAGAGCGTGCCAATGTCCTTGTGGTTCGTCGACATGAACCAGCGCGCGAAGAACGACGGCTTGTGATCCGCGTCATGGTGGTGCGCGTGATCGTCATGCGCCTGGAAGGCGGATGGTTGAAGTGCGGTATCGGTCATGGTCTCAGCGTCCCGTGTCGCCGGTGCCGCCCGGATTGCCGGTGGCGCCCTGAGGCGAGGTGGCGGGTTCGGCCGTCGCGTTCTGCGTCGGGCCGGTCATCATGTCGGCGGTGTTCGCGTCAGCCGCGACGCTCGCCGAATTGTCGGCGCCCGGCTGCGGAATCTCGGCCGATGACGGCTGCGCCGCACCCGGCATCGAGCCACCCTTGGAACGGATCCACGCCGCGAACTGCGCCGGCGGGACGGCTTCGACCGCGATCGGCATGTACGCGTGGCGCGCGCCGCACAGTTCGGAGCACTGGCCGAAATAGACACCCGGCTTCTCGATGGTGAAGCTGGTTTCGTTGAGGCGGCCCGGCACGGCGTCCAGCTTGATCCAGAAGGCCGGGATCGCCCAGCTGTGGATCACGTCATTGGCCGTGGTGATGAGGCGGATCGGCACGCCGACCGGCAGGACGACGCGGTTGTCGGTGGCAAGCAGGCGGGGGCCGTCAGCGTCGGTGCGGAAGCGCTCGCCAGCGGCGACCTCGTCCTTTTCCTTCAGCATGTTGGCGGTGATTTCGACGCCGCCATGATCCGGATACTGATAGCTCCAATACCATTGGTTGCCGATCGCCTTCAGCGTCACCGCGCCCGCCGGGGCAGGCTTGTACTGGGCGGAGAGCAGACCGATCGAGGGCACCGCGATGGCCACCAGGATCAGCACCGGCGCCAGCGTCCACACGACTTCGATGATGGTGTTGTGGCTGGTCTTGGACGGGATCGGGTTGGCGGCCTGGCGGTAGCGGATCACCACCCACACCAGCAGCACCAGCACCAGCAGACAGATGATGACGATCAGCGGCAGCAGGATGTTGTTGTGGAAACCCATCGCGCGCTGACCGTTCTTGGTCACCTGCGGCTGGATCGACATCAGGCGATCGGTCGGCTGGCCGATGATCGGTTCCGACGACAATACCGGCGCGCCGTCGGCGGCAACTTGCGGCGCGGTGGGTGCCTGGTCAGGCGCCCGCTCTGCCGTGTTGGCCGAATTGCCGATCGTGCCCACTGCTGCGGGCGCGCTTGCGGCATTGCCCTCCGTTGCGGCCGGTTGGGCAGCCGCAGGCGCAAGGCCTGCCAGCGCGAGCCCAGCGGCCAGCATCCATCCCTTGAACGCGCTTCTCATCCGTGCGGTAACCTTACCTCTCCGGTGTGCGGCCAGCGCACCCCCTGCGCAGACCCTTAGACTCTGCCGCCTATACGGAGGGGTTTCGCGCGCCTCAAGCGCGCATGTGCCATTATTTGCCCACAGGGCGTTTCGCTTTGTTGCGCGGCGCCCGGCGCGACCTTATTCATCGGGACATTACGAAAGGGCGTAGAGTGACCGACGACGATGTGCTGGCCGAATTTCGCGCGGCGGACGCGCTTCTAGAGGGGCATTTCATCCTGTCATCGGGCCTGCGGTCGTCCCGCTACCTGCAATGTGCCCGCGTCCTGATGGACCCGCGCCGCGGTGCGCGCCTGGCCGAGGCGCTGGCCGCGCGCCTGCCCGCCGACCTGCGCGAGCGGATCACGGCGGTCGTCTCCCCGGCGATGGGCGGGGTGATCGCGGGGCACGAGATGGCCCGCGCGCTGGGCGTCGAGGCGATGTTCGTGGAACGCCCGACCGGCACCTTTGAGCTGCGCCGTGGATTCCGCCTGCGCGAGGGGCAGGAAGTGCTGATGATGGAGGACGTCGTCACCACCGGGCTGTCCTCCCGCGAGGCGATCAAGGCGATCGAGGCGGCAGGGGGCCGGGTCATCGCCGGCGCCGCGCTGGTCGATCGTTCGAACGGCGCTGCCGACATCGGCGTCCCGTTCTTCCCGCTGATCAAGCTGGAGGTACCGACCTACCAGCCGGATGAGGTTCCGCCCGAACTGGCAGCAATTCCGGCGATCAAGCCGGGGAGCCGGGCCGCCGCGTGAGCCAGAAGCTGCGCCTGGGGGTCAACATCGATCACGTCGCCACCGTGCGCAATGCGCGCGGCGGTACGTACCCCGATCCGGTGCGCGCCGCGCTGCTGGCGGCGGACGCGGGCGCGGACGGGATCACCGCTCACCTGCGCGAGGACCGGCGCCACATCACCGATGACGACATCGCGCGGCTGACCGAGCAACTGACCATCCCATTGAACCTGGAAATGGCGGCGACCGACGAAATGCTCGCCATCGCGCTGAAGCACCGGCCGCATGCGGTGTGCATCGTCCCCGAGAAGCGCGAGGAGCGGACGACCGAGGGCGGCATCGATGCCGCCGGGCTCCACGATCGCCTGCAGCCGATGGTGGCGGAACTCACCGCCGCTGGTTCGCGCGTGTCGCTGTTCATCGAGCCCGACGCGCGCCAGATCGATGCTGCGCTGCGCCTGGGTGCGCCCGTGGTGGAGCTTCACACCGGGCTTTATTGCGAGCTCGACGGGCCGGCCCGCGCCGAGGAGCTGCGCCGCCTGTCCGATGCCGCCGCGCTGGCCGCGAAGAACGGGATCGAGGTTCATGCCGGCCACGGCCTCACCTTCGACAATGTTGCGCCGGTCGCGGCGATCCCGCAGGTGGTGGAGCTCAACATCGGCCATTTCCTGATCGGCGAGGCGATCTTCATCGGCCTTGCGGACTCGATCCGCCGCATGCGCGCGGCGATGGACGTGGCGCGGTGATCATCGGGCTGGGATCCGATCTCTGCAACATCGAGCGGATCCGCAACTCGCTCGACCGCTTCGGCGAACGGTTCGAGAACCGCGTCTTCACCGATGTCGAGCGTGCCAAGGCGCGCCGCCGGCCATTCACCGTCGCGGGCACCTACGCCAAGCGATTTGCCGCCAAGGAGGCGTTTTCCAAGGCGGTCGGCACCGGTTTCAGCCGCGGCGTGTTCATGAAGGACATTGGCGTGGTCAACGCTCCATCGGGCGCGCCGACGCTGGCGCTGACCGGCGGCGCCAAGGCGCGGCTCGACGCGATGATTCCCCTCGGCCACCGCGCCGCCATCCACCTCACCCTGACCGACGATCATCCCTGGGCGCAGGCCTTTGTGATCATCGAGGCGATCCCGGACAAGTGATCCCCATCCTGTGAACGACCTGGCTGAAAAACTGCAGACGACCGAGCCGCCCGCCGACGACGCGCCGCGTCGCCACGCCAGCCGGTTCGACTGGTGGGGCGAGGCCAAGGGGATGTTCTGGCTGATCATCGCGGTGCTCGGCTTCCACAGCCTGCTCGCCAAGCCGTTCTACATCCCCAGCGAATCGATGCTGCCGGGACTGGAGGTCGGCGACCGCCTCGTCGTGTCCAAATATGCCTATGGCTGGTCGTTCGTGTCGCCGACGATCCCCAATCCGGCCGCGATCGTCGAGAACGTGGTGCTGCGGCGGCCGGTGGAGAGCTGGTCGGTGCAGCTCCCGGCGTGGCGCGGCCGCGTGTGGGGCAAGATGCCCGAGCGCGGCGACGTCGTCATCGTCACCCCGCCGGGCCAGACCAGCGACTATATCAAGCGCGTCATCGGCCTGCCGGGCGACACGCTGGAGGTGCGCGCGGGCACGGTGATCCTGAACGGCAAGCCGGTCGAGCGCGGCCCGATCCACTATCGCGACATGCCGGTGGACAAGAATGCGACCTGCGATCCCTGGCAATATCCCGGCGCGCGCATCACCCGCCCAGACGGCAAGATCGTCTGCCGCCTGCCGATCGTCACCGAGACGCTGCCCAACGGTCGCCGCTTCGACACGGTCGAGCTGGGCGTAAGCCCGGGTGACTATTATGGTCCGATCAAGATTCCGGCCGATCACGTCTTCCTGATGGGCGACAACCGCGATCGCTCCGCCGACAGCCGTTTTGCGCTGGGTGGCAGTGAAAAGGGCCTCGGGGGTCCGGTGCCGTGGGAGAATATCGGCGGTCGTGCCGAATTCATCACCTTCTCCGTCGATGGATCGGCAACCATTAACCCGCTGACATGGTTTGGATCGCTGCGCAGCGGCCGTGCCGGCACTTCGCTGCGACCGGAGGGCGAGTGAGCGAGGGGCAGGTCAGGCTGGTCGAAGGTGCCAGCCCGAATGAAGTGCGCAATCCCGAGACACGCCGGGAAATAAGACGAGCGGCAGTATGGCTGGGCATGGCATCGGCGATTGCGCTCGTCGTGCTGCTGGTGCAGCCGCTGCTCATCATCTTCGCCGGGCTGGTCTTTGCCTCGCTGCTGGACGGCGGGGTACGCCTGCTGGGCCGGGTTCTTCCCATCGGCCGGGCGTGGCGCCTGCTCATCGTCTGCCTGCTGACCGTCGTGTTCCTGGTCGGCACCTTTGTCCTCACCGGCGTGCAGGTGGCCGAGCAGGTGAACGAGCTGCGCACCACGCTGGAGGCGCAGGCGATCAGGCTCACCAGCTTCCTCTCCGAACAGGGGCTGATGCCGGGCGCGTCCGATTTCAGCGGCCTCGCGCGCGAGGCGATGAGCTCCGTCGGGCGGCTGACCTCCTGGGTTGGCACCGCGGTGGGCGCGCTCACCACCTTGTTCATGATCGTCGTGATCGGCCTGTTCATCGCGATGGACCCGCGCGTGTACGAACGTGGGCTGCAGTGGATGATCCCGCAGGATCAGCGCGAGGAATTCGCCATCACCACCGAACGGATGGGCGACACGCTGCGCCGCCTGTTATTCGGCCGCATCCTCGGCATGATCGCGGAGGGCGTGCTGACCTGGCTCGCGCTGATGCTGGGCGGCGTGCCGATGGCGATGATCCTTGGCATCCTGACCGGTATCCTCGCCTTCATCCCCAATATCGGCGCCTTCATCTCGGGCGCGCTGATGATCGCGGTGGGCTTTTCCGCCGGGGTCGACACCGGGCTGTGGGCGATCGGCACCTATGTGATCGTGCAGACGTTCGACGGCTATGTGCTGATCCCGATGGTGGCGAAGCGCACCGTCGACATGCCGCCGGCGCTGACGCTGGGCGCGCAGATCCTCGCCAGCGCGCTGTTCGGCATTCTCGGCCTTGCGCTTGCCGATCCGATGACCGCGATGATCAAGGCGGCGATGGAGCGTCGCAGCGAAACGGTGCGCGACGATGACGAGGCGCCAGAAGCATGAAGATCGTCCTGCACGATTACTGGCGCTCGTCCGCCGCCTATCGCGTGCGGATCTGCCTCAACCTGAAGGGCGTTCGGCACGACAGCGTGCCGGTGAACCTGGTGGCGGGGGAGCAGGCAGCGCCGGCGAACCGCGCGCTCAACCCGCAGGGGCTGGTCCCGACCCTGGTCGTCGATGGGCGGCCGCTGGTGCAGAGCCTCGCCATCGTCGACTGGCTGGACGCGAACTTCGACGATCCCCCGATGGTGTCGAAGGATCCGTTCGTGCGCGCCGGTCAGCTCGCCCGCGCGCTGGTGATCGCGGCGGATATCCACCCGATCGACAATCTGCGCGTGCTGAAGCGGCTGGAATCGCAATTCGGCGCCGATCAGCCGGCCAAGGATTCATGGTACCGCCACTGGGTGGCCGAGGGGCTGGCCGCGCTCGAGCAGATGGCCGGCGATGGCCCTTTCCTGGGCGGCGACAGCCCGGACATTTCCGACATCTGCCTGGTGCCGCAATTGTACAATGCGCGCCGGTTCGAGATGGATCTGACGCCTTATCCCCGGCTGTGCGCCGCCGAGGCAGCCAATCTGGCGCTGCCCGCGGTGCAGGCTGCCGCGCCGGAGCGGGTCAAGCCGGCATGAGCGAATCGAACAGCGCGAGGTAGCGCGCCGCCGAATCGCTGCCCGGCGGCGTGACCGGCGCGGGGCGCGGCGCGACCATCCAATGGTCGAGTGCCGCGACCAACGCTGCCGGATCCTCGCGCGGCACCACCGCACCCCAGGCCGGGTCGGCGATGATCTCCGCCACGGCGGGCGATGAATCCGTCGATACCACCGGCGCTCCCATCGACAGCGCTTCACGCAGCACGCCCGGCGAGCCTTCGAAATCGGACGTCAGCGCGAGGAGCGCCGCGCCGGCCATGGCGGGCAGCGGATCGGCTACATGGCCGGGGAGGATCAGGTCGACGCCAAGCGCGCGCGCCTGCGCCATCAGCGCGTCGCGTCCCTCCCCTTCGCCCAGGATGACCAGCGGCACCCGCTCGCGCATCGCGGCGATCGCCGACACGAGCTGGTCCCACCGTTTCTGCGGCGCGAGTCGGCCGACGCCGAGCACATAGCGCGGCGGCAGATTGAGTTGGGGGGCACCCGCGATCGGCCGCGCCGGCGGGTTGGGGATGATCGGCACCGATGATGGCGTCAGCCGCATCGCCGCCGCCGTTTCCGCCGCACTCGCCGGGGTCATCGCCACCACCCGGTCAAGGAATCGCGGGTGCTGCCGCAGCCACAGCGCATGGGCGAGGCCGGTCACGGCGCCATGATCGGGGCGGGCGAGCGCATTGGAAACCTTGCCGACGATTGGCGGCGTCGCCGCGCCCAGCCGCCAGCGGGTCCAGGCCGCGACGCCGGTATAATGGCTGCCGGGGCAGAAGATCACGTCGGGGCGCGTCGCGCGCACATGGCGCGGCAGCGACAGCAAGGCGCGGTATGCGGGCGAATCGAGCAACAGGACATCGGCGCCTCCGGGAAGCTCGCGTGCCAGCGGCCCCTCCTTGCTTCCGATCACCAGCGTGACGCGTCGCCCCAGCGCAATCCACTCGCCAGCCAGCCGCAACAACGCCCGTTCCACCCCGCCGCCACGAAGCGTCTGGGCGTAGCTGAGGATGTGTTCGGCGCTGCTCATCTTGTATCCTGCTACCTCCCGCCCAGATTTCCGCCGAAAAGAAACCACATTCCCCCGGCATCTGCCCGAACCATTCCGCGGGGGCGTTATGCGGAATG
Source organism: Sphingomonas olei (assembly GCF_045369765.1). NCBI lineage: Bacteria > Pseudomonadati > Pseudomonadota > Alphaproteobacteria > Sphingomonadales > Sphingomonadaceae > Sphingomonas > Sphingomonas olei. The sequence goes on along the minus strand of NZ_JBIQEU010000006.1, from coordinate 117,333 downwards.
CGTGCAAAGGAAGTTCAACGTTTTGACCGCGAAAGCCACCAGCGTGCCGGCGGGCGTGATCGACAGCGATCTGCCCGACATCGCCGCTCTGGAACCGACCCGGACGCTGAAGCGTCGCTGGCCCACCATCCTTGGCGGCGTGCTGAGCGTTGCCATGGTGGTGATGCTCGGTCGTGAGCTGCTGGATTCCGGGCTGGCCGGGCTCAGCCGCGCCACGCCCACCTCCCCCTGGTTCTACGTCGCCTTCCTTGCGCTCTACATGACGGCGCCGACCGGGGATTTCATCATCTTTCGCCGGCTGTGGCGGATTCCCGCCGCCGGCTTTGTCGCGCTCCACAAGAAGCGGATCGCGAACGACGTGGTGCTCGGCTATTCGGGCGAGGCCTATTTCTACGCCTGGGCGCGGGCGCGCGCTCGGCTGGTGGCGGCGCCGTTCGGCGCGGTGAAGGACGTATCGCTGCTGTCGGCCATTGCCGGCAATGCCGCGACGATCCTCTTGTGCGCGCTGGCGCTGCCGGTCGGCTATCAGCTGATGCCGGCGACCGTGCTGCACGCCATCGTCGGTTCCGCGATCATCACCCTGGGCATCAGCCTTGCCCTGCTGCTGTTTTCCAAGCGCGTCTTCTCGCTGCCGCGCCGCGACCTGTGGTTCATCTTCCTCGTCCATTGCGCGCGAATCGCGGTCAGCTCGCTGCTGCTGGCGCTGGCGTGGCATTTCGCGATGCCCGACGTTCCCCTGTGGATGTGGCTGTTCCTGTCGGCCGCGCGGCTGCTGGTGTCACGATTGCCGCTGGTGCCCAACAAGGACCTGCTGTTCGCCAGCTTCGCGATCCTACTGATTGGCCAGGATCAGGCGCTCAGCGAGATGATCGCCTTCGTCTCGGCGCTGACGCTGGGCGTGCATGTGATTTTGATGGCGGCGTTTGCGGCTGTCGCCGGATGGAAGGGACTGAAGCTATGGCGCGCATGATCCTCGCCGCGGCTGCGCTCGCCGCCGCCTCCATGCCGCTGGCGGCGCAGGCGCGCGTGCTCGGCAATGACGCGGCCTCCTGTGTCCAGCGCGACGGGTCGGCGATCGAGGTCACGATCCAGGGGCTGAAGGATCGCACCGGATCGCTGAAGCTGGAGCTGTACCCCGCGACCGAGGAGGATTTCCTCAAGGACGACCGCGACCTGATCAAGGAGGGCAAGTTCTTCCGCCGGGTACGCGTGCCGACACCGTCCGCCGACCCGATCACCCTGTGCATCAAGGCGCCGGCGCCGGGCCGCTATGCGCTGTTCGTGACGCACGACCGCGACGGCAAGAACAAGTTCAACGTCTGGACCGACGGCGCCGGCGTGCCATCGAACGAGCGGCTCGGCCGATCGAAGCCCAAGCTGTCGCAGGCGATCGTCACCGTGCCGCGCGGCGTCGCGCGAGTCACCGTGCGCGCGCAATATCTGCGCGGCGTCATCCCCAGCTTCGGCCCGGTGGGGCGCTGATCATGCGCGTCGTCGACGTCAACGAATTCTACTCCCCCACTGGCGGCGGGGTGCGGACGTATATCGACCGCAAGATCGGCATCATGAACGATCTGGGGCACGAGCTGATCGTGCTCGCCGCGGGGACCGAGGATCGGATCGAGGAGCGCCCCGGCGGCGGCGCGATCCACTACGTCCGCTCACCGCGGCTGCCGTTCGACAGCAATTACGGCCTGTTCTGGGATCGCGAGGCGATCACGCGCCTGCTCGATCATTATGATCCCGATGTGGTGGAATGTTCGTCGCCGTGGCGCCCGGCGTGGTTCGTCGGCCAATGGGAAGGACGCGCGCTCAAGTCCTTCTTCATGCACAATGACAATATGGCCGCTTATGCGCAGCGCTGGTTCGAAGGCGTCGCCAGCCATGAGCGGATCGAGCGGGCGTTCGGCTGGTACACCCGCTACATGGCGCGCTTCCTCGACCTGTATGATTGCGTGGTGACCAACGGCCCGGCGCTGGAAAAGCGGCTGCGCGCGCGCGGCCTCAGGATCGATGCGGCGATGGCGCTGGGGATCGAGCGCAGCCACTTTTCACCCACCTTCCGCGATGAACGGCTGCGCGAGGCGCTGCTGGCGCAATGCGGGCTGCCGGCGGATGGCCTGTTGCTGCTGGGGCTGGGCCGCCACCATCCCGAAAAGCGCTGGCCGATGGTGATCGACGCGGTCGAGCGCGCAGGCGCCCGCCTGCCGGTCGGCATGATCCTGCTGGGGCAGGGCGTGGATACCGAGCGGATGGAGAAACGGATTGCGGGATCGCCGCATATCCGCCTGTTCCGACCGGTCTATGACCGCGACCGGCTGGCACGAATCATGGCGAGCTGCGACGCGCTGATCCACGGGTCGGAGGCGGAGCCGTTCGGGCTGGTCGCGTCGGAGGCGATGGCGTCGGGGCTGCCGCTGATCGTGCCCGATACCGGCGGGTGCGCCGAGGTGGCCGACCCGCATTGCGCCGAATTGTACACCGCGCGCGACCCGATCGACTGCGCCCGCGCGATCACCCGGATGCAGGCGCGCGACCCGGCGATGCTGCGCCGGGCGGCGATCGTGGCGGCGGGCCAAGTGCGCACCGACCGCGAGCATACCGTCGACCTGATGGCCTATTATGCCGCGCAACTGGCCGCAAAGCAGGCGCGCGCGGCCTAGAGGCGGTCGAGAACGGCCCGCCACTGGCGCGCGACGGCCAGCGGGCTGTAACGCGCCGCAAGATGCGCGCGGCCCGCCGCCAGCAGCGGCTGTTCCGCCTCCCATTGGCGGTAGTAGCGGGCCAGTCCCCCCTCCCAATCGTCGAGCGCGACGAACGGGCGCAGTTCCTCATAGGAGGGAATCGAATCGGCCACGACGCCGAGCCCCGCGAGCAGCGCGGTGGCCGGGCGGTTGATCGTCTTGCCCACCGTATAATCGTTCGACGCGACCGGCAGCACGGCGACCCGGTGCCGTTGCAGCACGGCATGCGCCGTCTCTTGCCGCCAGCCGACATAATGGACCGGCAGCCGCCAGCGCCAGCGGCCGAGCAGCCAGCGCAGCGGCGCGTTGCTGACCACGGTCAGCGTGATCGGGAAGGGCTGCGCCGCGAGCAGGTCGGCGACGGCGTGAAGGTGGGCATAGCCCGACACGCTGCCCAGGCTCTTGCCGAACCAGATGGCGTGGAGCGCATCCGGGCGGCGGGCGAGAAAGCGATCAAGCGCCGCCATCTGCCGCAGTCCATCGCGCGAGCTGGGCGGCGGCAGCGTATCCGGCATGTCGAGCGCATCGGGGATGACGCGGCGATCGGCCGTGGCACCGGGCACGGCAGCGCCGATCTGCTCGGCCAGCATGGCGGTGGAAAAGGTGAGGTGAGTCGCCGCGTCGAGCATCGCGCGGAAGCGGGCGAGCCGCGCGTCGCTGACATGCCGCACGGCATGGGCAGCGATCAGATTGTCGCACAGGTCGAAGATCACGCCGCGCCCCGCCGCCCGCAGCGCCTGCGCCGCGGCCACCGCTCCCGCGGAATGCGACTTGGAGAAGATCACCGCATCATAGCTGGCGGGATCACGCGCGGGATCGAAGCGCGCGATCGGCACGCCCTGCGCCTGCAATGCCTCCAGCGGCATCAGCAGGCGATAGCGGATCGAGGCGAGCGATGTGTCGTAGCTGTCGGCGTGCCAGCCGAAACGTGCGGCCGCGCCGGTCATCGGTGAACCCATATCTGCAGCGTCTCGCTTCCCAATCGTGCCGGCGGCAACGGGCGATAGGCGCTGGCGAGGCGCGATTCCACCAGCGCGCGGATTTCCGGCCGCTCACCGGGGGAAAATGGTCGCAGCACGACCACGGCCGGTCGCCGGGCGAAGATTCGCTTCACCTCCTGCGCCTGCTCGACGCCGACCGCGCCCGATTCGTGGATACGATAGAGATGCGCGGGAAAGACATAGCGCGACGAGGCGCAGCGCCCGCTGGCATCGAGCAGGCCGGGCGGACCCGAATAGATATAAAGGCAACCCGGCGGCGGCGCGCGCAGGCGAGCGGCGAGGGCGTCGAACGCGGCAGGCGTGCCGCGCCCCTGCCGGTTCGACCACAGGACGCCCTGCCCCACCAACGCGGCGGCGACGAGGAAGCCGATCGTCAGCCGCGGGCGCACGCAGAACAGCCCGGCGATCGCCACCGACACCGGCAGCATGACCGGCAGCGCATAATGGAGCAGCCACCCGCCCGGTACGGCGACGCCGACCAGCGCGGCGGCCAGCCATCCGGCGACGAAGCGCCGCCCCCCCGCATCACCGCCGCGCAGGCCCATCACCGCCATCGCGACCGGCACGGCCATCCAGCCGAGCAGCGTCAGCAGCAACGCCAGCCGAGGCGCCGCCGGATCACCGCCGCGCTGCAGGATCGACACGAAATTGGCATGGACGAACGCCGCCGACTGGCCTTGCGCCGCGTACCAGAGCCATACTGCCGCGGTCGGCGCCAGCGCCACCAGCACCAGCAACACGGCGCGCCGCAGCAGCCCGCCACGCTCCCCCGCGCGCCAATGCCGCCACAATATGCAGAGGCCGGCGAACACGCCCTCGACCACCACCGAATATTTGATCTGAAGCGCAAGGCCGATCAGCGCCATGGCGGCCAGTTCCCGCCGTGCGCCGCCGCGCAGGATCAGCAGCATGGCGAGCGCGACCGGCGTATTGTAGAATACCGGCGCCTGCCCGCCCTGCCCGCCGAACCAGTTCAGCAGCAGGATATAGGCAAGACCGGCAGCAAGCGCGCCGCGGCCCCAGCCGACCACCTGGGCGATCCGCATGACCAGCCAGCCGGTCGCGACCACCGCGACCAGCGCCAGCGCCTGATAGGCCCAGATCGACCAGGAATAGGGCAGCGCCGCCGCCGGCAGGTACAGGGCAAACAGCCCGATTGGCTTGCGATCCCACACGTCGACGAACGGCCGCGCGCCCTCCAGCATGCGGCGCGCGACATAGAGGTAGAATTGCTCGTCGACATGGATGTTGGGGTTGCCGAACGTGCCCGCGCGCGCCGCCACCGCGACCGCGGTCAAGATCGCCACGCGATGCCGCTGTGCGCCGCGCCCTTCCATCGCCGCCGACTATTGCCCCGCGACACCGATCTGTCACCTTCCTGCGCCATGGGCCGCTGACCAACCCTCCTTGTCGGGAGCGAACAGATGATCGACCTGAGCCGCCGCAGCCTTCTCGCCACCGGAATGTTCGGCGCGGGGGCGCTCGGCATCAGCGGTCTTGCTGCCGCCGACACGATCCTGGCGGCGCGCGGCTTCACCCATTCGGTGGCGAGCGGTGAGCCGGGGGCGGACGAGATCCTGCTATGGACGCGCTACGTTCCTGCCAGCGGCGATCATGCCCGGCTGCGGGTCGAACTGAGCGAGACGCCTGATTTCGCGCGCATCGCCGCTGGCGTGGAGGCGGTGACGGGGCCGTGGCGCGACTGGACGGCGAAGGTGACGGTGCTGGGGCTCCAGCCGGGCCGCGCCTATCATTATCGCTTCGTTGCGCCCGACGGCACCGTCTCGCCGGTCGGCCGCACGCGCACCCTGCCCGATGATCGCGCGCAGCGGTTCCGCACCGCGATCTTCTCCTGCTCCAACATCGGCTTCGGCTTCTTCAACGCCTACGCCCATGCCGCGGCGCGCGACGACCTCGATCTCGCGCTGCACCTCGGCGATTATTTCTACGAATATGCCAATGGCACCTACCCGGCTCTGGCCGAGGTGATCGCCGATCGCCTGCCCCAGCCGAAGGGCGAGAGCATCCATCTGGCCGATTATCGCCTGCGCTACGCCAGCTACCGCGCCGACCCGGACCTTCAGGCGCTCCATGCGCGCCTGCCGATGATCGCCTCCTGGGATGACCATGAAAGCGCGAACAACAGCTGGGAAGGCGGCGCGCAGAACCATGATCCGGCGAGCGAGGGCGCATGGCACGAACGAAAGGCCGCCGCGATCCAGGCATGGCGCGAATGGATGCCGGTCTCCGACGAGCCGTGGAAGGCCTATGACATCGGCACGCTGGCGACACTGTTCCGCACCGACACGCGGCTCGCCGGCCGCTCGGCCTCGCCCGAACTCTCCACCATGCTGCGCTCGGGCGATCCGGTGCGCGCGATGGCGCAGTACCGCGACAGTGAATGGCATGATCCGGCGCGCACCATGCTTGGGACCCAGCAGGAGGCATGGCTGCACCATGCGCTGGCGCAATCGGTGAAGCGCGGCGCGGCGTGGCAGCTGGTTGGCTTCGGCACGATCATGGGCACGATGCGCGTGCCGCCCGAAACCGCGGGCTGGATCTCGCAGGCACGCCCCGGCGCCGCGCCCTATATCCAGGCCGCGGTCGCCGCGGGGCAGGCGGGGCTGCCGACCGACCTCGACAATTGGGGCGGCTATCCCGCGGCGCGCCAGCGGTTCCTCGGCTCCGCGCAGGCAGCGGAAGCCAATCTGGTGGTGCTGTGCGGCGACAGCCACAATGCCTGGGCGTTCGATCTGGCGCTGGACGGCGGCAAGGGCGCGCCTGTCGGTGTGGAGTTCGCCGGCCAGTCGGTCACCTCCAGCGGGTTCGAGACGGCGCTGGCGGTCGATCCCGCCACCGTCGCGCGCGCGCTGGTCGCCGCCAGCCCGGAATTGAAATGGTGCGACACCAGCCGGCGCGGCTACATGACGCTGACCGTCGCGCCCGACCGGGTCAGCAACGACTGGCATTTCGTCGACACGGTGCGCACCCGCAGCCCGCGCGCGACGATCGGCCACAGCGCGCAGGTGCTGCGCAACCGCCGCCGGATGACCGCCTGAGGGCTGCGCGCATCTTCTCGCACCGGCCCCGCGATTGATGCCTTTTGATTGGCCGCATCAGGCATTATATATGGGAGATTGAAGCAACAGGAGAATTGACCATACGTCCGCCCATGATGCGCCGGCCAATGCAGGCGCCGCCGATGAACGGCCCCCGATTCAACGAGTGGATCCAGAGCCAGAAGGTCCGCGTGATCGATCACGAGGGCGAGAATCTCGGCGTGATGTACACTCGCGAGGCTATTGCGCAGGCGAAGGAGGTCGGGCTCGACCTGGTGGAGGTGTCGCCGAACGCCGATCCGCCGGTCGCCAAGTTCCTGGACGTGGGCAAGTACAAGTACGAGGCCCAGAAGAAGGCGAATCTCGCCCGCAAGAGCCAGAAGACGCAGGAGATCAAGGAGATCAAGATGCGTCCGAACATCGATGACCACGACTATGACACCAAGATGAAGAAGGTCGTGCAGTTCATCGAGGAAGGCGACAAGGTGAAGGTCACCATGCGCTTCCGCGGCCGCGAGCTGAGCCATGGCCAGCTGGGCATGAACGTGCTGCAGCGCGTTGCCGAGCAGGTGGCCGAGGTCGCCAAGGTGGAGGCTTACCCGCGCATGGAAGGCCGCCAGATGCTGATGGTCCTGGCACCGAAGTAAAATTTTTCGCCACCACCGGCTGAAAAGAGCCGCGCCCCCCACCGGGCGCGGCTTTTTTGCGTGTTGCCGTAGCGTCAACTGTCATTTGTGACAGTACCGTTTCGGACCAATGGTTGCATTTCCGCGACAGCCACATTCAAAAACAAGAGGTTGCGTGAAAATCACTTAGGCGTGAACCGCACTCCCACTAAACGCTGCGCTCCAAACTCAAAGTTCAAAAACGAGATTCAGGAGAGCTCATGCGCCGCGTTGCTTCGCTTCTATCTACTGCCGCGATCTTCGTTGCCCTGCCCGCGCTCGCGCAGGAACAGCCCAGCGCTGATCCGCTCGCCGCCGGTTCGGTCCAGCAGCCGCAGAGCGCTCCCGCCGCGGATACCGATCTTGACCAGAGCCAGACCGGCGCCGGTGACATCGTCGTCACCGCCACCCGCCGTGCCGAGCGCCTTGCCGACGTGCCGATCGCCGTCTCCGCGGTCAGCCAGGCATCGCTGCAGAATTCGGGCGCGAACGACATTCGCGGCGTGGTGCAGCTCGCCCCGTCGCTGCTGATCTCCTCCACCGGCAGCGAGGCCAACGCCTCCGCCCGTATCCGCGGCATCGGCACCGTGGGTGACAACCCCGGCCTCGAAAGCTCGGTCGCGGTGTTCATCGATGGCGTGTACCGCAGCCGCACCGGCTCGGGCCTCAACGACATCGGCGAAGTTGACCGGATCGAAGTGCTGCGCGGGCCGCAGGGCACGCTGTCGGGCCGCAACGCATCGGCCGGCGCGATCAACGTCTACACCAAGGCGCCGTCGCAGACCTTCGGCGGCTATGTCGAGGGCACCTACGGCAATTACGACAACGTCCGCATCGCCGGCGCGATCACCGGCCCGGTGGTGGAGGACGTGCTGTCGTTCCGCCTCGACGGCGTGTGGAACAAGCGCGACGGTTTCTACCGCGATGTCGTCAACGACACCGATTACAACAACCGCAACCGCTGGTTCGTCCGCGGCCAGCTGCTGTTCGAACCGACCACCGACCTGTCGGTCCGCCTGATCGGCGACTATACGTGGCGTGACGAAAAGTGCTGCGGCGCGGTCTATGTCGACCTGCGCGAGAAGCAGGCCGTGCCGGGCCAGCCGGGCGAGGTCACGATCAACCCCGCCGGCAACCGCATCGTCGACGTGCTGCAGAGCCTGGGCGGCGTGTTCCCGAGCGCGGGCGATCCGTACAACCGCCGCATCGCCTTCTCGCCGGGTCGTGCGTATTCGAACGAGACGAAGGATTACGGCGGGTCGATGCAGATCGACTATAATTTCGGCAACGCCTCGCTGACGTCGATCACCGCCTATCGCGAGTACAAGGCCGGCAACGCCGCCGACATCGATTACGGCAATGTCGACCTGGGCTATCGCGCCGACGACGGCCGCGCCTTCCGCCAGTTCCACACCTTCACGCAGGAAGTCCGCCTGCAGGGTTCGCTGTTCGGCGATCGCCTCGACTGGCTCGTCGGCGGTTTCTACTCGAACGAAGACCTGGTGATTGGCGACAACCTCCAGTTCGGTTCGCAGTACGGCGCCTTCGCCGCCTGCCGCATCGTCGCGACGGTCAATGCCGCCGCCGCGCTGCGCAACCCGGCGGCACCGGGCTGTCTCAGCCCCGCCGGCACCGCGAAGCTGAGCGGCGCCTTTGGTCCGGTCGCCGGACCGGCACTGATCAACGGCCTGCGCACGCTGTCGACGCTCAACAACCTGGGCGATCGCAACGCGCGTTATTATCAGGACAGCGAGAATTACGCGTTCTTCACGCACAACATCTTCAAGCTGACCGATACGCTGTCGATCACCGCGGGCCTGCGCTGGACGCATGAGTCGAAGGACTTCCGCGCCAATTTCGACAACAACAATACCGTCTGCCCGCAGCTGCAGCAGGGTCTCGGCCCGCTGCTCGCCAACCCGGCGACCGCGGCGCTCGCCGGCGGCATCATCACGCTGGGCTGCACGGGCAATTCGTCGACCGCACTCAACGGGCTGGACCTGCGCAACAGCTTCGACGAAAGCGAGTTCACCGGCACCGGTGTCATCTCGTGGAAGCCGACGCGCGACCTGATGGTCTATGCCAGCTACTCGCGCGGCTACAAGGCGGGCGGCTACAACCTCGACCGTTCGGAACTGGCACCCAACGCCTTCACTCCGGTGACCAACGCCGGCGCGGCGCGCCTGCGCTTCGATCCGGAACTGGTGAACAGCTACGAAGCGGGCATCAAATACGCCACGCGCCAGTTCACCGCCAACCTGACGGTGTTCCGTTCGGACTTCGAGAACTTCCAGCTGAACACGTTCAACGGCACGAACTTCGTCGTCCAGAACATCGGCTCGTGCTCGGTCAGCCTGAACGGTGCGGATCAGGACAATTCGGCCACCACGGGCGCCTGCTCGGGTGACGTTGGTCCGGGCGTGCGCAGCCAGGGCGTCGAGCTTGAGCTCGGCATCTATCCGGCGCGCAACTTTGCGGTGAACCTCGGGTACACGCTGGCCGACACCAAGTTCCGCCGCAACCTGGTCGGCTCGGCCTCGGGCGAGCCGCTCGATCCGGCGCTGTTCCTGCTCGCCGGTCGCCAGATGTCGAACGCGCCGCGCAACGTGGTGACCTCGTCGGTCAGCTGGACGCCGGAAATCGGTGACTCGGGCCTCAGCGCGCTGTTCTATGTCGATGGCCGTCTGTCGAGCGACTACAACACCGGCTCGGACCTGTTCATCGAGAAGGAGCAGGACGGCTTCTTCGTGATGAACGCCCGCATCGGCCTGCGCGGCCTCGACTCCAACTGGGCGATCGAAGCCTTCGCGCAGAACCTGCTCAACGAAAACTATCAGCAGGTCGCCTTCAACGCGCCGTTCCAGGGTGCAGGCAGCCTGGCTCAGGTGCAGCGCTTCGGCGGCGTCGGGAATCAGATCTTCTCGTCGTTCCTCGCCGAGCCGCGCACCTATGGTCTGACGCTGCGCAAGCGCTTCTGATCGGATCGGGCGCCGCCCGCCGGCGCCCGTCCATTACGGACACCTTCACCCCCGGGTTCGCCCCCGGGGGTTTCTTTTTGTCTGGCAGGAAAAGCGGGCGGCCGACGCGGCGCGGTGAATCAGGCCGCCTCGTCCAGCGGCTTGCCCGCCGCCGCGTCCAGCAAGCGCCGCTCCAGCGTCTTCAGCCGCGGCCCGCTGGCGATCTTGTCGCCCGTCAGGTCGGTCAGATAGAAAGTGTCGACCGCGCGCTCGCCATAGGTCGCGACATGCGCCGAATGGATCGTCACCTTGGACTGGAACAGCGCATGGGCGAGCTGGTTGAGCAGCGCTGGCCGATCGCGCGCGTTGATCTCCACCACGGTGAAGCGGTTGGACGCGCGATTGTCGACCAGCACATTGGGCTCGATGCGAAAGGCGTCGGCGCGCATCCGCGGCAGCGGCTTGGCCTTCAGCCGCTCGACCAATTTGCCGCGATTGGCGAGCGCATCCTCGATCGCGGTGCGCAGCCGGGTCAGCTGCCCCTCGTCGTCGAACGGGCGGCCGACCGGGTCCTGCACCAGGAAATTGTCCAGCGCCATGCCGTCGCGCGTGGTGTGGATCCGCGCGTCGATGATGTTGCCGCCCGCGACATGGATCGCGCCCGCAATGCGATAGAAGATGCCCGGATGGTCCGCGGCATAGACCGTGACCAGGGTCGCCCCACGCTCGGCATAGACCTGCGCGTCGATCGCCAGCTGCGCATCGCCCACCGACGCCACGAAGCGCGCGTTATGCGCCAGCACGTCGTCGGGCTCGGCGATCCAATAGGCCTCCGGGAAGCGGCGGACATAGGCGGACATCTGCGCCTCGTTCCAGCCCATCGCCTCGGCCAGCGCCTCCTGCTTGGCGGCGATCCGTTCCTCGCGGCCACGCTGCTTGTGGCCCAGCCGAAGCACTTCCTCCGCCGCCTCGAACAGGTCGCCGAGCAACTGGCGCTTCCACCCGTTCCACGTCCCCGGCCCCACCGCGCGAATGTCGACGATGGTCAGCACCAGCAGCAGGCGCAGCCGCTCGGGCGACTGGATGGTGGCGGTGAAATCGAGGATCGTCTTGAAATCCGACAGGTCGCGCTTGAACGCGGTCGCCGACATCAGCAGGTGATAGCGGACCAGCCACGACACGGTTTCGGTCTCTGCGCGCGTCAGGCCGAAACGCGGGCACAGTTTCTGCGCCACCGCCGCGCCCAGGATCGAATGGTCGCCGCCGCGCCCCTTGGCGATATCGTGCAGCAGCACTGCGACATACAATACGCGGCGCGACACGATCTGCGGCATGATCGCGGTGGCCAGCGGATGCTCCACCGCCAGATCGCCACGCTCGATCCGCGCCAGCAGGCCGATCGCGCGGATGGTGTGTTCGTCGACGGTATAATGGTGGTACATGTCGAACTGCATCTGCGCGACGACACGGCCGAAATCGGGCACGAAGCGGCCGAACACGCCCGTCTCGTTCATCCAGCGCAGCACCAGTTCCGGGTCGCGCGGGCTGGTCAGCACGTCGAGGAACAGCGCATTGGCGCGCGGATCGGTGCGCACATCGTCGACCAGCTTCGCGTCGCGCGTTGCGGCACGCAGCGCCTGCGGATGGATCTCCAGCTCGTGCAGGTCGGCAAGGTGAAAGATCTCGATCAGGCGCACCGGATCCTCGACGAAGAAATCGTCGCTCGGCAGCGCCAGTCGCCCCCGCTCCAGCACGAAGCCGTTGAGCTTGCGCGGGCGTCGGCGCAGCTGCGGCAGGCCGAACCGGCGGCCGCGCGCCGCAAATTGCTCGTCGATATGCGTCAGGAAGGTGCCGGTCAGCGCGCCGACGGTTTTCACCTGCAGGAAGTAATATTGCATGAACCGCTCGACCGCGGCCTTCCCCGGCCGGTCGGAATAGCGCATCCGTTCGGCAATCTCGCGCTGCATGTCGAAGGTCAGCCGATCCTCCGCGCGCCCCGCCGCGAGGTGCAAATGGCAGCGCACCGCCCACAGGAAATTGTCGGCACGGTGGAACAGTTTGTATTCGGCCGGGGTGAACAGCCCCACGTCGACCAGCTGCGCAGCGCGATCGACATCATAGACATATTTGCCGATCCAGAAGAGCGCGTGGAGGTCGCGCAGGCCCCCCTTCCCCTCCTTCACATTGGGTTCGACGACATAGCGCGTGTCGCCCATCTTCACGTGCCGCGCCTCTCGCTCGGCCAGCTTGTCAGCGATGAACTGACGCTCGGTCCCGTGCGTCACCTCCGCCTTGAAGCGGCCGATCGCCTCCTCGTACAGCGGCACGTCGCCGCAGACGTGGCGCCCCTCGAGCAGGGCGGTGCGGATCGTCACGTCGCCCTTCGCCTGACGCACCATGTCGTCCAGCGAGCGCGACGAATGGCCGACCTTCAGCCCCATGTCCCACAGCGAATAGAGCAGGGTCTCGATCACCTGCTCCGCCCAGGGCGGCTGCTTCCACGGGGTGAGGAAGGCGATGTCCACGTCGGAAAACGGCGCCATCTCGCCGCGGCCATAGCCACCGACCGCCATCAGCGTCAGCCGTTCGGACGCGGTCGGGTTGCTCAGCGGGTACAGCCGCTGAGTCGCCAGATCGTAGAGCAGCCGCAACAGCTGATCGATCAGGAACGCCTGCGCATTCGCCGCCTCCAGCCCGCGCGAGGGCCGGTCGGCGAGCCGCCGCGCGATCTCCGCGCGGCCGGCGTCCAGCGCGTCCTTCAGCTTGCCGATCGCGTCACGGCGCAGCAGCGCCGGATCGTCGGTGGCGATCGCGGCGATTTCCTCGGCGAGCGCACGGCGATCCACGATCGCGCGACGGTTGGGCACATTGTCGAAGCGCGTGTTCATGCCCGACGATGTAGGCGAGCCACGCAGCCACGGCCACCGCCCGATCGGTCAGGCGGCGCTATTCGTGGCGCAGCGCATCGATCGGGTTCAGCGATGCCGCGCGGCGGGCGGGGAAGTAGCCGAAGACCACGCCGATCACTGCGGAGATGGCAAAGGCGATGATGTTGATCTGCGGATCGAACGTCCAGGGCACCTGCATCAGCGGCGTCGCGATCAGGATCACCACCTGCGCCAGCGCCAGCCCGATCAGCCCGCCCAGCATCGACAGCACCACCGCCTCGACCAGGAATTGCATCAGCACCTCATTGGCGACCGCACCGATCGCCAGCCGGATACCGATCTCGCGCGTCCGCTCGGTCACCGACACCAGCATGATGTTCATGATGCCGATCCCGCCTACCACCAGGCTGATCGCCGCCACCGCCGCGACGATGCGGGTCAGCAGCGTCGTCGTGCCGGTCAGCGTGTCGCTGATCTGCTTGGTGTCGAAGATGTTGAAATCGTTCTGCTTGGTCCCGCTGATATGGCGCCGCTCGCGCAACAGGTCGGTGATCGCCGCCTGCACCGCCTCGGTCGAATAGGCCTGGTCGACCCCGACCATCATCAGCCGGACCTTGCGATCGCCGGTGAAGCGGCGCTGCACCGCCTTGATCGGCATCACCACCGTATCGTCCTGGTCGCCGCCGAAGCCCGCCTGCCCGCGCGTGCTGAGCACGCCGATCACGTCGCAGCTGATCGCGCCGATGCGCATCCGCCGGCCGATCGGGTCACCGCCGCGGAACAGGTTCTGCCGCACGGTATTGCCGATGATGCAGACCGACTTGCCCGCCTGCTCCTCCGCCGGCGTCCATGTCCGCCCCAGCGCCAGCGGCCAGGGCTGGACGACGAAGATGTCGTTGGTCGTGCCCTGCACCGTGGTGGACCAGTTCGCCCCTTCGTAGATCGCGGTGGCGCTGGTCGACACCTGCGGCGCGACGGCAGTGACGCCCGCCACCTGCCGCGCGATCGCGGTTACGTCCTCCGGATCGAAGTCGGGCGGGCGCGGGCCACCGCCGCCGCGGCCGAAGCCCTGGCCAGGGCGAATCTGCAGCACGTTGGTGCCGAGCGCTGAGATCTGCTCCTGCACCGCGCTGGTCGTCGCCTTGCCCAGGGTCACCATCGCGACGACCGCGGCGACGCCGATGACGATGCCCAGGATCGTCAGGAACGAACGCAGCAGGTGCCGCCGGATCGAGCGGATGGCGAGGACGAAGGTCGTGCCGAACATTCGCCTACCTCCGATCCGCAATGGGCGCGCGCGCGCTCATGCCGCGCCGCCGCGCTGGTGATCGTTGGCCTCGATCCGCTCCACCAGCCCGTCCTTGAAGTGGATCACGGTATGCGCGAACGCCGCCATGTCGGGTTCGTGAGTCACCATCAGCACGGTGATCCCGCTTTCCTGGTTCAGGTTGGTGAGCAATTGCATGATCTCGACCGACCGCTCCGAATCGAGGTTGCCGGTCGGCTCGTCCGCCAGCAGCACTTCGGGCTGCGTAACGATCGCGCGCGCGATCGCCACGCGCTGCTGCTGCCCGCCGGACAATTCCGCCGGCGTATGGTCCCACCAATCGGCCAGTCCGACCTTTTCCAGTGCCGCCATGCCCAGTTCGCGCCGCGCCTTGCGATCATCGCCGCGGTAGATCAGCGGCAGTTCGACATTCTCCAGCGCGCTCGTCCGGCTCAGCAGGTTGAACCCCTGGAATACGAAGCCGAGGTAGCGCCGTCGCAGCAGCGCGCGCTGGTCGCGGCTCAGCGTTTCGACATGATGGCCGCGAAACAGGAAGGTGCCGCCGCTCGGCACGTCGAGGCAGCCGAGGATGTTCATCGTCGTCGACTTGCCCGATCCCGACGGCCCCATCACCGCGACGAAATCACCCGCCGAGATATCCAGGTTGACGCCCCTCAGCGCCTGAAACGCGGTCGGCCCGGTGCCATATACCTTGGTCACGTTGCGCAGTGAGATGATCGGTTCGGCCATGCCCGGCGCCTGCCCGACAGCGGCGGCGGCGTGATTCGTCGCGGCGGGGGCGTCAGGCGCCACCGGCGCCTCCCGCACGCTGGCCGCTCCGCTGCCCGGCGCCCTTGGCCGCCGCCCTGCCCTCAGTGCCGGAAAGCTGACCCGTGACCACTTCCATGCCGGGCTTCAGCCCGCCCGACAGCACCTCGGTCACATTGCCGTTGGTATCGCCGGTGGTCACCTGAACCGGCTGCAACTGGCCGTCGGCACCCTTCACATAGACCGTCTGCTGCGCGCCACGCCCCAGCGTCGCCTCCCGCTCGGGCCGGCTGCCGCGGCGCGGGCGGAAGGTCAGCGACCCGGCGATGCCGCCCTGGTCACCGCCCGCTGCCGCCTGCGTCGGCTTGAACCGGAACGCCGCATTGGGGACCAGCAGGACGTTCTTCTTGTCGCTGGTGATGATGTCCGCCGTCGCGGTCATGCCGGGGCGAAGCTCCATCGTCGGGTTCGCCACCGACAGGTCTGCGGCATAGGACACCACCTGCCCCGCCGTGCTGGTCGTTCCCGTCGTGCTGCTCGACGCGCTTGCCGTGCTCGCGGTCAGGTTCGATCCCAGATCGACGCGGGTGATCGCCGCGGGGAAGGTGCGCCCGGGAAAGGCATCGACGGTGAAGGTCGCCGGCTGCCCTTCCTTCACCGATCCGACATCCGCCTCGTCGATCGCGACCTCAAGCTTCATCTTGCTGAGATCCTCGGCGATCACGAACAGCGTCGGCGTGTTGAACGATGCCGCGACGGTCTGACCGGGATCGACCTGCCGCGCGAGCACCACGCCGTTGACCGGTGACACGATGATCGCGCGCTGCCGCTGCGTCTGGCTCTGCGCCAGAGTCGCGCGCGCGGCGGCAACATTCGCTTCGGCAACGCGCAGGGCAGCCACCGCGCGCTGCGCATTCGCCTGCCCGGTCTGAAGCTCGGTCTTGGATGGCACGCGCCCGTTCGACAGCCGGTACACTTCCTGCAATCGCGCGAGCTGCGCCTGCGCCTCAGCGACGGTGGCGCGCGCCTGATTGACGCCTGCGACCTGCGCCGCGAGCTGCGCCTGCCCGGCGCGGATCTGATCGTCGATCTGCTCGGGATCGATCAGCGCCAGCGCCTGGCCGGCCTTCACCCGATCGTTCACGTCGACGACCACGCGGGTGACCAGCCCCGACAATTGCGAGCCGACGGTTACCTGATTGGTCGGCGCGAGCTTGCCGGTGGCCGACACCGTCACGGTCAGGTCGCCGCGCCGCACGGGCGCAGTCGCATAGCCGGGCGCCTCCGCCTTGCCGAACAGCCGGAACGCGAGCAGCACCAGCAGGATCACGCCCACCGCGATCGCGATCCATTTGACCCAGCGCCGCCACGCCGGCTGCTCCTTGGTCCCAAGAAATTCGTCGAGCTGCTCGGTCGCCATCAGCGGTTCTCGTCCTGGCTAATGCCCCGCGCTTCGGGGGCCGTCGGAATGACATTGGCGTCCCAGCCGCCGCCCAGCGCGGAATATAGCTGCACCAGCGAATTGGCATGGTCGGCGCGCGCCTGCGCCGCGCTGTTGCGCGCGGACAGCAACGCTGCCTCCTGCTGGCTCAGCGTGGTGAAATCGGTGAGGCCGGTGCGATACTGGCTGCGGCTGAGGATCGCGGAATTGTTCGCCGCCTCCAGCGCCACGGCGAACTCGCGCTCGCGCGCCTCGGCGGTGCGTAATGCCACGACAGCGTTCTCGACATCCTCAAGCGCAGTCAGCACCGCCTGCTTATAGGCCGCCAGCGCCGCATCGGTCGCCGCCTGCGCACTGCGCACCTGGCTGTTCAGCCGGCCGCCGTTGAAGATCGCCTGAGTCAGTCCGGCAAACAGCCCGCCGGTGATCGTGTCGAGCAGCCCGCCGAGATTCCCCGCGCGCGAGCTGATGTTGCCGCTAATCGCCAGCGCAGGATACAATTGCGCCTTGGCAACGCCGATCTGCGCGGTCGCCGCCGCCAGGTTGCGCTCGGCGGAACGGACATCGGGGCGTTGGCGCAGCACGTCGGCGGGGATGCCAACGCCGGCCGTATCGGGCCCGCGCGGGATCGGCTTCACCGCCGCCAGCATCGGCTTCAGCGCGCCGGGCGCCTGCCCGGTCAGAACGCCGAGCCGCGACACGGCAGCATTATATTGCTGCTCGATCAGCGGCACCGACGCGGCGGTCTGCGCCCGCTGCACCCGCGCCTGTTCCTGGTCGAGGCTGGAGACCAGCCCCGCCTGCACGCGGAATCCCGCGATCTCGAGATTGTCGTCCTGCAGCGCCAGGCTGTCGCGCGCATTGGCCAGCTGCAACTGGTAGAGCCGCGCCAGCACGTAATTGCGGGCAACCTCCGCCTGCACCGACAGCAGCACCGTCGCCTGATCGAGCCCCGACGCCTCATATTGCGCGCTTGTCGCCTCCACCGTGCGGCGGATCTCGCCGAACAGGCCAAGCTGATATTGCGCGTCGAGCCCCAGCGAGAAGTTCGATCCGCTGCCGCCGCCGATGCTCTGCGTCGTACCGTCGGGAAGCGTGATTACCGTCGTCCCGCCGCGCAGCGTTTCCGAACGGCTGTAGCCCGCCGAACCATTGATCGTCGGCAGCAGGCTGGCGCGGCTCTGCACCAGCGCCTCGCGCGCCTGCCGCAGCCGCGCGGTCGCCTGCACAATGTCGAGATTGGCGTCGGCGGCCCGTTCGACGAGGTCGCCCAGCACCGGATCGTCGAAGCTGCGCCACCAGCGCGTCAGATCCTCCCGCGTCGGCGGCGCGGTGACCGAATAGGCATCGGGCACGCCAAGTTCGGCCGGCGCGCGCGGGCGGTAATCCGGCCCGACGGTGCAGCCGCTCAGCACCAGCGCGCCCAGCGCAACGGCGGCCAGCAGGAACGGTGACCTGGATCGCATCATCATTGTGGCATGACCGCGCCGGCAAAAACGGTCCAGCATTTTAGTGTCGCGAAATGTCGCACGGCAGATTCCCCACTCCCGAACGCACCACAACGCGGGTCAGGCGAATTGGATCATCGCCTGATCGGCCGCGACATTCTGGCCCGGCGTCACCAGCACCGCGGCAACAATGCCGTCCCGATCGGCGCGCACGACATTTTCCATCTTCATCGCCTCGATAACAGCCAGCGGCTCACCTGCCTGTACGTGCTGTCCCGGACGGGCCGACACCTGCGCGACGATGCCGGGCATCGGTGCGGTCAGGCGGCGCGCAGCGTCATCATCCGCGCCCTGCCCCAGATGATCGGCATAGGCCGCGATCCGCGCCGGCAGCACCCGCATGTCGAGCCGCGCCCCGCCGCTGCGCATCACCATCCCCAGCGGCGTTCGCACCACCCGCGCGATGACCGAAACGCCATCGATGGTGGCGCGGATCGTATCGGTACCCGGCATGGCGGCGTGATCGATCGCCAGCGCCGCGCCATCGATCAGCACGCCGTCATCGGTCACTTTCACCGGCACCTCGTCCGCGCCGACCCGCACCGACCAGTCGCGCGGTATCCGTCCGCCCAGCCGCTCTGCCTCCAGAAGAACGGCCAGCCCGATCAGCCCGCGTCGCCGCGCCGGATCGACCGGTGCACCGGCAAAGCCATCGGGATATTCCTGCGCAATGAACCCGGTTTCCAGGTCGCCGCCACGAAACCGCCGATGGCGCATCAGCGCGGCGGCGAAATCCAGGTTGGTCGCCGGTCCCTCAATGTCGAACGAATCCAGTGCGCGCGCCTGCGCGTCGATCGCACCCGAACGATCCGGTGCCCAAGTAATCAGCTTGGCGATCATCGGATCGTAGAAACGCGTGATCGCGCTGCCCTCCGCCACGCCATCGTCGATGCGCACCGTCGCGCCCGCGCCATCCGTGCCGGCCGGCGGCGGCGCGTAGCGGGTCAGCCGCCCGATGCTGGGCAGGAAATCGCGATACGGATCCTCGGCATAGATGCGCGTCTCGATCGCCCAGCCGTTCAGCGCCACCTGATCCTGCGTGAACGCGAGCCGCTCACCCGCCGCCACGCGGATCATCTGCTCGACCAGGTCGATGCCGGTGATCGCCTCGGTCACCGGATGCTCCACCTGAAGCCGGGTGTTCATCTCGAGGAAGTAGAAACCACTGCCGCTCGCATCCGCGCCTGACACGATCAGCTCGACCGTGCCGGCGCTGTGATAGCCGACCGCGCGTGCCAGTGCGATCGCCTGCTCCCCCATCGCGCGGCGCATCGCGGGGGTGACGAACGGCGACGGCGCCTCCTCCACCACCTTCTGGTGGCGGCGCTGGATCGAACATTCGCGCTCGCCGAGGTACACCATGTTGCCGTGCCGGTCGCCGAGCAGCTGGATCTCGATATGGCGCGGCCGCTCGATGAACTTCTCGATCAGCACGCGGTCGTCGCCGAACGCCGCCGCGGCCTCGCGCCGGGTGGCGTCGAAACCGTCGCGCACGCCCGCCGCGTCCCGGGCGAGCCGCATCCCCTTGCCCCCGCCGCCGGCCGACGCCTTGATCATCACCGGATAGCCGATCGCTTCGGCGACGCGCAGCGCCTCGGCCAGATCGTCGACCGGGCCGGGATGGCCCGGCACCACGTTGACGCCCGCCGCCGCGGCGATCTGCTTCGACCGGATCTTGTCGCCCATCGCCGCGATCGCCTGCGCCGGCGGGCCGATGAAGGTGACGCCGGCGGCTGCGCATTGCTCGGCGAAATCGGCCCGCTCCGACAGGAAGCCATAGCCGGGGTGAATCGCCTCCGCCCCGCTGTTCCGCGCCGCCGCCAGGATCAGGTCGCCGCGCAGATAGCTGTCGGCGGCCGGTGCCGGCCCGATCCGGATCGCCTCGTCCGCCATGGCGACATGCGGCGCGCGCGCGTCCGCGTCGGAATAGACCGCGACGGTGGCGATCCCCATGCGCCGCGCGGTGCGGATCACGCGGCACGCGATCTCGCCCCGGTTGGCGATCAGGATCTTGCCGAACATGCCCGCCGCCAGCGCCCGGTCAGGCAGCCACTTCGCACACCCGCATCGGCTCCTCCGCCACCATCGGCTGCAGCCCCAGCTTGGCGAACAGCGATGCGTCGGCGCTGTCGCCGCGATTGCCCGCGGTCAGCAACTTGTCGCCGGTGAAGATCGAATTGGCGCCCGCCATGAAGCACAGCGCCTGGGTCGCCTCGCTCATCGATTCACGCCCGGCGGACAGGCGCACCATGCTGCGCGGCATGGTGATCCGCGCCACCGCCACGGTGCGGACGAATTCGATGTCGTCGATCTTGGCCAGCGGCGTATCCGCCAGCATGTCACCCAGCACCGTGCCCCTTACCGGCACCAATGCGTTGACCGGCACGCTTTCCGGATGGCGCGGCAGCGTGGCGAGCGCATGGACGAACCCGACGCGATCGGCGCGCGTCTCGCCCATCCCGACGATCCCGCCGCAGCACACGTTGATCCCGGCGTCGCGCACATGCGCCAGCGTGTCGAGCCGCTCGTCGAAGCTGCGCGTGGTGATCACCTCGCCATAACGCTCCGGTGCGGTGTCGATATTGTGGTTATAATAATCGAGCCCCGCGTGGCTCAGCCGCTCCGCCTGTTCGGGCGTCAGCATGCCCAGCGTCATGCACGTTTCCATGCCCATCGCGCGAACGCCCTCGATCATCGCGACGATCGCGTCCATGTCGCGGTCCTTGGGATTGCGCCACGCCGCACCCATGCAGAACCGCTGGCTGCCCGCATCGCGTGCCTCGGCCGCGCGTTGCAGCACGGCGCGCACGTCCATCAGCTTGGTCGCCTTCACCCCGCTGTCGGCATTCACGGATTGCGAGCAATAGCCGCAATCCTCCGGGCAGCCGCCGGTCTTGATCGACAGCAGCGTGCACAATTGCACCTGCCCCGCCGCGTGATGCGCGCGGTGGACGCCCTGCGCCTGCCACATCAGCTCGTCGAACGGCAGGTCGAACAGCGCGGCGATTTCCTCGCGGGTCCAGTCGGTGCGGGTCCCGTCGCTGGGGCTCGCGTGCGTCCGGTTCAACGTGTCCACATCATGTTCCTCAATTGCGCCGTCCGCTCCTGGGTGAGCCGGGTCAGGCATTGCGCACGCGTCATCGCCTGCAGCGATCCGCCCGCGAACTCGCCACCCTCGATCACGCATTGCTTGTCGCGGAATTGCAGCCACGCGCGCTGGCTGGCAAGCGTCGCCGCCGCATAGCCGAAACCACCCGCCCCGCCGCGCGCATCGCGCTGCTTCATCTGCGCATAGGTGCGCTTCCACTGGGCGTTGAGCGCCGCATCGGCGCGGCGCAGGTCCTGTGCGGCCTGCGCGTTCATGCTCGCCTGGGTCTGCGCGCCGGCCGGCGCCGCCATCGACAGCGTCGCCGCGGTCGCAAGGGTGAGCATCCTGATCATCATCGTCTCCATAGCGGTTCCGATGCTCAACGCACCGGAACGCCATGGATGTTCACTGCGGCACGGCGGCCGCCAACGGTTCACCGCCCCTTGAACACGGGCTTGCGCTTTTCGAGGAAGCTCATGCCGCCCTCGCGCGAATCCTCCGATCCGCCCGCCAGCCGCTGGCCCTCGGCCTCGGCGCGCAGCACCTGGTCGAACGTGCCGTCGAGCGCCGTCATGATGTTGCGGCGCATCGCCGACAGCGCGACCGTCGGGCCGGCCGCCAGGCGCGTCGCCAGCGCCAGCGCCTCGTCCATCAGCACGGCATCATCGACCGCCTTGTAGATCAGGCCCCATTGCTCGGCCTGCTCGGCGCTGATCCGCTCGCCCAGCATCATCATCTGAGTCGCGCGCGCCTTGCCGATCGTCTTGGCCAGCAGCCAGGTCGAACCGCCGTCGGGCACGAGGCCGATGTTGACGAACGCCTGCAGGAAATAGGCGCTCTTGCCCGCGAACACGAAGTCACCGGCCAGGCCCATGGAGCAGCCGACGCCCGCCGCCGGACCGTTCACTGCGGTCACCACCGGCACCGACAGGTTCAGGATCTGGCTCATCAGCGGGTTGTAGAAGTTCATCAATGCCCGGTGGCTGGTGTCGCCGCCCTTGATGCGGGTTTCCCCGCCGCCGCGCGCCTGCAGGTCGGCACCCGAACAGAATGCCCGGCCCCCGCCGGTCAGCAGCACGGCGCGCGCCCCCTGAAGATCGTACAGCGCGACCGTCAGATCCTCCGCCAGCTGGATCGACGCCGCGTTCAGCCGCTCGGGACGGTTGAGCGTGATGACCAGGACGTCGCCCTTCTTTTCGGTCAGGATCGTTTCGTAATCAGCCATTTCGGTCTCTCTCCTTCAATGTCCCGCTCCCCTGGGGATCCGGGTGTGGCAGTGATCTGCCGGAACCTTGCGCATCATGGCGCGCCAGCGCCAGTGCGATCGCGCCCCGCGTATCGGCGGGGCGGATCACCGCATCGACGATGCCTGACGCTACGGCATTGACCGGATCAGCGATGCTGGCGGCATAGTCACGCACTTTCTCGCGTGTCGCCGCATCATCACCGTGGCGCAGCAGCAGCCGCGCGGCGCCAGCGGCGTTCATCGCGGCGATCTCCGCGGTCGGCCAGGCGAAGCGCGCGCCGCCCGCGCCGCGCGGCGCCATCATCAGCCACGCCGGCCCGGTTGCCCGCCGCGTGACGACGGTGATCACCGGCACGTCGGCACGCGCAACCGTCGCCAGCAGCGCCGCGCCCGCCGCGACGATCCCGCCCGCCTCCTCCTGCGCGCCCGGCATCAACCCGGGCGAATCAACAAGCGTCACGATCGGCAACCGGCAGGTGGCACATAGCGCCGCCAGCCGCGTCGCCTTGGCGATGCCGGCACGGTCGATCACCCCGCCCGCCACGATCGGCTGGTTCGCCATGATGCCGATGCTGCGGCCACCAATGCGGGCGATCCCGCACAGCATCCCGCCGCCACGATCGGGCTGAAGCTCGAGCCACGCGCGATCATCGCAGATCGCCTGCACCAGTTCGCGCATGTCATAGGGTTCGGCCGGATCCGCCGGCACCAGCGTATCGAGATGCGCCGCGACCCGGGTGGCTGGATCAACCGATGGTGCGACGTCGCGCACCAACAAGCCAATCGCCATCCGCGCGGCGAACAGCAGCTCGATCTCATCGGCAAAGATGCGATCCGCAATCCCGCTGGTGGTTGCGTGGAGCATCGCCCCGCCCAGCGCCTCCGCCGTCGCCAATTCGCCGGTGGCGTCGCGCAGCACGTCGGGCCCCGACACATACAGCCGGCTCGCGCGCTCCAGCATGAAGGTGAGATGCGCCATCGCCGGGGCGAAGGCTGCCGCGCCGATCGCATCGCCGAACACCAGCGCCAGATGCGGCACACGCCGGCGGCCGCCATTCGCCAATGCGTGAAGGATCGTCGCCTGTCCGGCCAGCGCCGCCTGCGCCTCGTCCAGCGCGAGCCCGCCCGAATCATACAGGCCGACGACCGGCGCCTGCGCCGCCTGCGCCCGCGCCAGCAATTCTGCCATGTGCGCGGCCTGATCGGCAGTGGCGATCCCGCCCTGGTCGGTCACGTCCTGCGCAAAGGCCATCACGCGCTGCCCGCCGACCAGCCCGGCGGCGGTGATCACGCCCGCGCCGACCGCGATCGGCATCATCGTGCCCTCATCGAACAGGGTGTCGAGCCGCTCGCACGCGGCCAGCCGGTGCCGCTCATGCTGCGCCGCTGCGGCGGCAAGGTGCGCCCGCAGCGGATCGGGGGGCCGGTGCCCCTCCCCCGCCGCCCCGCTCATGACGCCCCCTCGCTCATCGCAAATGTCCTGCGCCGTCACGGCGGTGGAGGCAAATGACGAATCCGTCAGGGGGCAACAGCAACGCTATGCCGTGTATGGCTACCAGCCGGGCGCCGTGTGCGGCTTACCAGCCTGGAACCGCGGCTGGCCTACCAGCCCTGGATCGCGTCGGGATCGACCTGGGCGATCAGCCGCCGCGCCGCGCGCCGGGCAAAGGCGAGCGTGCATTTCTTGCGCCCATGGGTGCTCATCGCCTCGGTCTTGGCCTCGCGCACCACCGCCGCGTCATAACGATCGGCGACGATCAGCCCGGTACGCTCGGGCAGGAAGGCGGGGCCAGCAATCGGGCCGTGATCGAACCCCGCCGGCACCGCCCAGAAGAAGCGGTCGCAATGCGGCAGATATTCCTGCCACTTGTTGTCGCCAAGCAGGTCGGCGCGCGACACCTTGATCTCGATGATCGTGATCTGGCCGCGCACGTCGAGCGCCATCAGGTCGACGCGCCGCCCGCCGTCCAGCGGCACCTCGGGCATGGCGACAAGTTCGTGGCGCAGCAGCAATCGCGTCACCCCGCGCGCCACATCGGCGGCGCACAGCGGCGAATCGGGATCGTCAACGCAAGAAGCGGGCGTGGTCAGCACGCCCGCTTCATAGAACATTGCAGGAACAATGAGAAGGGCTCAGCCCGCAATCGGCATCAACGGCGGCTCAGCGCCAGAAGATGTGGTTGCCGATCGACGCGACCTTCTTCAGCCCCGATGCGGGCGGACGGCCACGGTTGAAATACAGCGCCGGACCGGCCTGATCGTCCCATGCGTCGTTCAGCGCGACCTTCGCCACCGCGACGGCGGTACGATAGGCCTTGCTGTCCTCGTTGATCGACGGGATGCGGCCGCCACGCACGAAGCCGAACTGGCCACGCTGCGTGATCACGTCACAGACGTCCGAGGGGAAACGGCCCGACTTGGCGCGGTTCAGGATGACCTCGGCCACTGCCAGCTGGCCCGACAGCGGCTCACCGCGGGTTTCGAAGTAGATCGCACCGGCCAGGCACTGCAGCGCCTCATCGTCGCCATCATGGGTCGACTGGGCAGCCACGGCGGCGGCAAGCGACGGATATGCAACCGTTTCCTCGTTCGCGAGTTCATCATCGGCGAGGTCGGTAGGATTGGGAACCTGTACCGTCGTCGGCGTGAAAACCGTCGCGGTCATCGGTGCGGTAGCGTTCGGCTGGGGGAGCATGTGCTCAACCTCGGCAGCCAGTCCGGCCGTGCTCTGCGCAGTCAGGCCGAAAAAGGTGATCGTCATGGCTGCGGCAAGCGCGGCCCGCGAAAGAAACGACATCTTCTACATTCAAGTGCGGTGGTTACGCGGACACGACCGGGTTTCCGTGGAAACAGCGATCGACCGGGACCCCCCCGACTGCGTCACCGATGTGGATCGCACCCACCGCGGCACAACGCTTTGAAACTATGCTGGCGGGATTTGCCCCGGCCGCGCGGCGAGTCAATCAAGCCAGGATCGTTTCAGCGGCGAACCGTTGTGAGTCCGCGACGTCCAGAGCCACTACCCATAGATCGGGATCGCGCTGGCGCCGCCGTTTCCAATAATCCTCGATCGACTCGTCCCGCGTCGCGCCGGGCCCGCTCTCGACCAGAATGTCCCCGCCATCGGGCCCGATCGCGCGTTCGACGACGGTGTTTTCGCGCTCCAGGATGATCAGGATCGCGCCGGCATCGGCATCCCCGCGCGCCCGCACGACGGCGATTCCCCCCGCATCGTTGACGCGGCGGATCAGCGCCGCGACCAGCAGATGGGTGGGCAGGCGGCGTGTCATAGGGTCAGGCGCTGCGATAACCGGGCAGGCTGGCCAGCGCGATTCGGCTGCGCATGAAGGTGCCGGTGCCGCGCGCGACTTCCTCGCCATCCGCCGTGATCAGGCGCGCGTCCCCGACGAACACGCGCCGCTGGCCGTTGACCCAGCGCCCTTCGGCGACCACCGGCCCCGCCGACAGCGGGCGGGTCAGCAGCAGGTTGAACTGCGTGGTCAGCAGGAAACGATCGGTGATCAGGCTGTTGCAGGCATAGAAGGCCGCATCGTCCAGCATCTTGAAATAGGTCGTGCCATGCGCCGCGCCGGCGGCATGGTAATGATCGCGCGTCACCTCGAAACTGATCCGCGCCACGCCGGGCTCGGGAATCGACAGGGTGGACGCGAACAGGCGGTTGATCGGCGCCGCCGCATAAAGCGATTCCAGCGCGCGATGATGCGCCTCGGCGCCTTCAGGCTGCATCCCGGCCCATCCCCGGCTCGTCCGCCGTCAGCAGGGCGTAGATCGCATCGCGCGATCCCGCGCCGCGCAGCTTGGCGACGAAGCCATGGTCGCGGAACCGGCCGGAAACACGCGCCAGCGCCTTCAGATGATCCGCCCCCGCGCTCGCGGGGGACAGCATCCCGACGACGATGTCGACCGGCATGTCGTCGATCGCGTTGAACTCGATCGGCTGCGCCAGCCGCGCGACGATCACCACGATGCGCGACAGCCCCGGCAGCCGCGCATGCGGGATCGCCACGCCGCCGCCAAAGCCGGTCGAGCCCAGCTTCTCACGCTCGGCGAGCGCATTGGTTACCATGCTGGGATCCAGCCCCAGCGGCGGGCCGGCAAGCGCGCCCAGCTGCTGGAACAGGATCTTCTTGTTGTTCGCCATCACCCCGACCACGACCAGGTCGGGGTGGAGGAGGTCACTCAAATCGCTCGCCATCGTAGTCGGCGTTACCCCGCTCGTTGCGGCTCGACCCAGCCGATCGTGCCGTCGCCGCGCCGATAGACCATGTTGTACGAGCCCGTCCCGCTGTTCTTGAACAAAAGCGCATTGGTGTTGCGCAGGTCGAGCATCATCACCGCGTCGGACACGGTCGCATCGGGCACGTCCACGCGCGTTTCGGCGATGATCAGCGGGGCGTCCTGTTCCTCGTCCTCGCCCATCCGCTCGGCGAACAGCGTGTACCCGGCATTGTCCAGATTGTCGTAGGCGCCATTCTCCGCCAGCGCCTGCGCCTGCCCGGCGTTGCGGTCCTTCAGCCGGCGCATGTAGCGGCGCAGCTGCTTCTCGATCTTCTCCGCCGCACCGTCAAAGGCGAGGTGCGCGTCCGGCGCGTCATGCCGGCCCTTCAGCACCAGTCCCTGCATGACATGCGCGACGATGTCGCAACTGAACCCGCCATTGGGTCCCTGGCCAAATGTCACCTGCGCCGAAATCGCGCGACTGAAATATTTCTCGGCCATGCCTTGCAGCCGAGTGTCGACATGATCCTTCAGCGCATCACCCGTTTCCACCTGGTGACCAGATACCCGGATTTCCATCGACTCATTCTCCATTGCTGGCCCGGCGTGCTTGCGCCGGTGCGTTGGGCGTCAACCGGACGCCGCGGCCCCCCAGATCGGATTCTTGATCTTTGTCATGAACGCTGAATGGGCGGTAAGTTCCGCATCGCTGGGTGCGAAATGCCGCGGGGCGCGCACCGGGCGCGGCGGAGCGTCGGCGACGGCCACCTCCTCCACCACCAGATCGCTGACCAGCGACAGGCCGATCTGCCGCCCGCCCATCAGCTCGACATAGACCTGCGCCAGCAGTTGCGCGTCGAGCAATGCGCCGTGCAGCACGCGGTGCGACCGGTCGATGCCATAGCGCGAGCACAAGGCGTCCAGCGTCAGCTTCGCGCCGGGATGGCGCTGCTTGGCGATCGCCAGCGTGTCGACCATCCGGCTGGTGCAAATCAGGTCGCGCCCGCACCGCCCCAGTTCGCCATTGAGAAAGCCGAAGTCGAACGAGGCATTGTGCGCGATCAGCGGCGCATCGCCGACAAAGGCGATCAGCTCCTCCGCCACCGCGGGGAACAGCGGCTTGTCGGCGAGAAACGCGTCGGACAGGCCGTGGATCGCGAACGCGCCCGGCGGCATCGTGCGCTCGGGATGGAAATAGGCGTGAAAGGTGCGCCCCGTTTCGCAGCGGTTGATCAGCTCGACACAGCCGATCTCGACCATCCGGTCCTCGCCAAAGGTGAAGCCGGTGGTTTCGGTGTCGAAGACGATTTCGCGCATGCGCTGATTATCGGACTTCCACCTCGTTCAGGCAAGCGATCACCCGGCGAACATGGCTACGTGTTTCCTCGATGGGGACGTCAGTCGGGATGACGAAATCGGCCTGCGCGCGCTTGTCGGCGTCGGGCACCTGCCGCGCCAGGATCGCGTCGAGCTTCGCTTCCGACATGCCCGGCCGCTGCAAGGTTCGGGCGCGCTGCACCTCGGGGGCGGCGGAAACGACCACCACCTTGTCCATCGCGCGCTGCCCGCCGGTCTCGAACAACAGCGGCACGTCGAAGATGACCATCGGCGCATCGGCATTGGCCGCCAGGAACGCCGCCCGCTCCTCCCCCACCGCCGGGTGGACGATCGCCTCCAGCGCCTTCATCGCCGCATCGTCGCCAAGCACCGCCTCGGCGAGCGCGGTGCGATTGACCCCCTGCGCGCCTGTCGTGCCGGGAAAACGCGCCTCGATCGCGGCAACGACGCGGCCGGCCGGCCCCTGCAGCTTGTGCACCTCGGCATCGGCATCGAACACGGGAATGCCTTCGTCGGCAAACATCGCCGCGACGGTGGACTTGCCCATGCCGATCGATCCGGTGAGCCCCACTTTCAGCATTCCCTTTTCTCCCCTCATCGCCCGCCCGTGCGGCGGCGCTTCATCGTGCCGTCAGGCGTCGCCGCCGATCAGCCGCGCGCGCAATTCGGCGTCATGCTCGCGCGGCGCCGGCTGGTCGAAGAACAATTCGAACGCCGCCGCCGCCTGCCCGACCAGCATTTCCAGCCCGTCGATCGTCTCCAGCCCGCGCGCCTCGGCCGCATCGAGCAATGGCGTGTGCAGCGGCGCATAGACGATGTCATAGACCAGCGCGTCGGCGGGGAGCGGCAGCAGGTCGAGGTCGAGCGGCGGCTGCCCCTCCATCCCCAGCGCGCTGGTGTTGACCAGCAGCTTCGCCGCCGGCAGCCGCCCGGTCAGCGGCAGCACCTCGCCCTTCAACCCGAACCGGCTCAGCAACGCCGCTGCCTTCAGTGGCGAACGGTTAAGGATCGTCACCGGTCCGACGTTCATCCGCGACAGCGCGAACAGCACCGCGCGCGCCGCCCCGCCCGCGCCGACGATCGCCACCGGCGCGCCGGTCAGGTCGACGTCGGCGATCGGCGCATAGAAACCCGCGGCATCGGTATTGGTCCCGAACAGCGTGTCCGGCCCCTGCCGCACCACCGTGTTCATCGCCCCGATGCTATCGCGCACCCCGCCAGGGTCATCGACCAGGTCGAGCATCGCCACCTTGTGCGGGATGGTCACGTTGCACCCGCGCCACGCCGGATCGGCGCGCCGCTCGGCAATGAAGCGCGGCAGGTCATCGCTGGTGACGCGCGTCGCGCGATACTCGGCGTCGATCCCCAGCTTCTCGAGCCAGAAGCCGTGGATGATCGGCGACTTGGAATGGGCGATCGGATCCCCGATCACTTCGGCATAGGGCCTGGTCATGCCGGCAACACGCTCCGTTCACGCAAGTAAGAGAGGACCGGCAACAGGGGCATGCCCAGCACGGTGAACTGGCTGCCCTCGATCCGGCTGAACAATTGCGCGCCCGGCCCCTCGATCCGGTAGCAGCCGACGCAGCCCGCAATCGCCGGCCATTCGGCGTCGAGATAGGTGTCGATAAAGGCCTCGGACAGCGGCCGCACCATCATCCGCGCACGATCGACATGGCGCCACACCGGCCGGCCGCCCTCGGCAATCACCGCCGCGCTGACGAGGTCGTGGCGCTTGCCCGACATCATCGCCAGGTGGCGCGCAGCGTCCTCGCGGCTTTCCGGCTTGGACAGGATCGTGCCATCCTCCAGCACCGCCAGGCTATCCGACCCCAGCACCAGTGCCTGCGGATGGCGCTGCGACACTTTCAGCGCCTTCATCTCGGCCAGCGCATCGGCCAGGTCGCGCGGGGCGATCGCGCCCAGCGCCGCCTTGGCGGCATCCTCGTCCACCATCGCCGGCTCGGCGTGGAACGGCACGCCGGCGGCGGTCAGCATCGCCATGCGCGAGGCGGATTGGGAGGCAAGCACAAGCGTCAGCGCGCTCGAACCGGGGGCAGCAGGCGTCACGGCGTCTTTATTCCTTCAGCGTTCCATCATGCCGGTGCCGCCCGCGCGCTCGTTGAACAAGGAAATGACGGCGGCGGCCGTTTCCTCGATCGAGCGGCGGGTGACGTCGATCACCGGCCAGCCATGGTCGGCGAACATGCGCCGGGCATAGCTCAGCTCGTGGATCACCGCTTCCTGATCGACATAGGATGTCTCGGGCGCCTGGTTCAGCGACAGCAAGCGGTTGCGCCGCACCTGGATCAGCCGGTCGGGGCTGGTGGTCAGCCCGACGATCAGCGGGTTCTTCAGCGTGAACAGGCTCGCGGGCGGCGGGCTTTCCACCACGATCGGGATATTGGCGACCTTGAACCCGCGATTGGCGAGATAGATCGACGTCGGCGTCTTGGACGATCGCGAGACGCCGGCCAGCACGATGTCGGCGTCCTCCCATTCCTCCCACAGGACGCCATCGTCATGCGCAATGGTGAACTGGATCGCATCGACGCGCGCAAAATAGGCCGCGTCCAGCACGTGCTGGCGCCCCGGCTTGTTCTTGGCCTGCTGCCCGAGCAGCGCGGACAATGCGTCGTTGACCGGATCGAGCGGCGCGACCAGCGGCAGGCCCAGCGACTGGCAGCGCTGCTCCAGCGCGCGGCGCGTCGCCGGATTGACCAGCGTGTAGATCACCAGCCCTGGGTTCTGCGCGATTTCCTGCAGGATGCGGTCGAGATGCGCCTCGGTGCGCACCATCGGCCAGAAATGGCGGACGGTTTCCACGTCGTCATATTGCGAGAGCGCCGCCTTGGCGATGTTCTCCAGCGTCTCGCCGGTGGAATCCGACAAAAGGTGCAGATGCAGCTTAACCGTCATCGGCATGAATCTGTGGATAACATGGGGATAAGCGGTAGCGTAACCGGCGCGTCCGGCCAAGCGGGACACCGGATCGTGGAAAACCGATCATCTATCCACAATCCCGTCCACGCCGGATGGTTTCCCCCACAGGCTGTGGATAATGGGGACAGCTGAATCGAATCCCCGGGAGTCCGCGACTCTGCGTGGGTCAACCTGTTGGCAATCAGGGGACGAACGCATAAGCCCCGGCACCAACGCGCCAACATCATCTCACAACCCTGTGAATCTTACTTTTGAGTAGAAGCATGGACGCCCAAACCGATTCCAAACCGCTGTTGGATGTCCTGAAAGGGCAGCGCCGCGCGCGGCCACCGATGTGGCTCATGCGCCAGGCGGGCCGCTATTTGCCCGAATATCGCGCGCTCCGGGCCGAAAAGGGCGGATTCCTCGCGCTCGCCACCGATCCGGAGGCAGCCGCCGAGGTGACTCTGCAACCGATCCGCCGCTTCGGCTTCGACGGCGCGATCCTCTTCTCCGACATCCTGATGGTGCCCTGGGCGCTCGGCCAGGACCTGACCTTCGGGCCGGGGGAGGGCCCGCGCCTCACGCCGCGGCTGGTGGATCATGCGCTCGCTTCGCTGCAACCGGTGCCCGAACGGCTTGCCCCGGTGTACGCCACCGTGCGCCGCGTCGCCGCCGCGCTGCCCGCCGAAACCACCTTCCTCGGCTTTGCTGGCTCGCCCTGGACGGTCGCGACCTACATGGTCGCCGGGCAGGGCAGCCGCGACCAGGCCGAAACGCGCAGCATGGCCTATCGCGATCCCACCGCGTTCGGCGCGATCATCGATGCGATCATCGCCAGCACGGTCGATTATCTCGCGGCGCAGATCGACGCCGGGGTGGAGGCGGTGCAGCTGTTCGACAGCTGGGCCGGCACGCTCTCGCCCGCACAGTTCGAACGCTGGGTCATCGCGCCCAATGCCGCGATCGTCTCGGCGCTTAAGGCGCGCCATCCCGACACGCCGATCATCGGCTTTCCGAAGGGGGCAGGGGGCAAGTTGCCGGCCTATGCCCGCGAGACGGGCGTCGATGCGTTGGGGCTCGATGAAACCGTCGATCCGGCCTGGGCCGACGCCAACCTGCCCGAGATGCTGCCGGTACAGGGCAATCTCGATCCGCTCGCGCTCATCGCCGGGGGCGCAGCGCTCGATTCAGCGGTCGACCGCATCCTTGCGGCCTTTCCCCACCGTCCGCATATTTTCAACCTCGGCCACGGCATCGATCAGCACACGCCGATCGCGCATGTCGAGCAGGTGATCGCCAGGGTACGCGGATCAGAGGCAGGCGGGTCGGGAGCGCACGGCTGATGGGTGTAGGATTTCTCGGCGAATACTACCTTTGGGTGAAGGCCGCGCACGTCATCTTCGTCATCTTCTGGATGGCGGGGCTGTTCATCCTGCCGCGCTATCTGGTCCATCATCAGGATGGCCTCGGCGACCCCGTTGAGGAGGACCGCTGGAAGCTGCGCGAAGGCCGCCTGCGCCGCATCATCCTGACGCCTGCAATGATCGCCGTCTGGGTCATCGGCCTCGCGCTGGCGATCAACATCGGCCTGCTGGTGACGATCCAGGGCCTCGCCTGGCTCCATGCCAAGCTGTTCGTCGTCTATCTGCTGACCGGCTATCAGGCGGTCATGGTCGGCTATGCCAAGAAGCTTGCCGTGGGGAAGGCACCCTGGCCCGGCCGCCGGCTGCGGATGATGAACGAGGTGCCTGCGCTGGCCGTCATCATCATCGTGATTCTGGCGGTGGTGAAGCCCTTCTGAGCGCCCTCGCGTGACATCTGGCCGGCGGCGGCCGGAATCAGGCCGTTTGTCGCCCGGATACAGGCCGGGCGCGGTGTGATGGAGGCCGCAGGACGCGCTTGACTATCCCCTGACGCGCTCCTACGTCGCGGCTTACGGTGTGGCCTTTCGGCCCGCTGCCTCCTTGCAGTCTCGTTGCCGCGCGAACGTCTTTTCCGCCGACCGGGCTTTCTCCCCAACCGATTCACATCGGACTCAAACATGCATCTCAAAGATCTCAAGAAGAAAGCCCCGGCAGAGCTGGTCCAGCTGGCCGAGGAGCTTGGCGTCGAGGGCGCCTCCACCCTGCGCAAGCAGGACCTGATGTTCGCGATCCTCAAGGTCCAGGCCGAGGAAGGCGAGCAGATCATGGGCGAGGGCACGATCGAGGTGCTCCCCGACGGCTTCGGCTTCCTGCGCTCGCCAGAGGCGAACTATCTCGCCGGTCCCGACGACATCTACGTCTCGCCTAACCAGGTCCGCAAGCATGGCCTGCGCACCGGCGACACGGTCGAGGGCGAGATCCGCGGGCCCAAGGACGGCGAACGCTATTTCGCGCTGACCAAGCTGGTTCGCGTCAATTTCGATGATCCCGACGCGGTGCGTCACCGCGTCAACTTCGACAATCTCACCCCGCTCTATCCCGAAGAGCGGCTGAAGATGGAGATCGAGGATCCGACGCTGAAGGACAAGACGGGCCGCGTGCTCGACCTCGTCTCGCCGATCGGCAAGGGTCAGCGCTGCCTCATCGTTGCCCCGCCGCGCGTCGGCAAGACGGTGATGATGCAGAACATCGCCCGCGCGATCTCGCTCAACCATCCCGAAGTGTTCCTGATCGTGCTGCTGATCGACGAGCGCCCGGAAGAAGTCACCGACATGCAGCGCACGGTGAACGGCGAGGTCGTGTCCTCGACCTTCGACGAGCCGGCGACGCGCCACGTCGCGGTGGCCGAAATGGTGATCGAAAAGGCCAAGCGCCTGGTTGAGCACAAGAAGGACGTGGTGATCCTGCTCGACAACATCACCCGCCTCGGCCGCGCCTACAACACGGTCGTGCCGTCGTCGGGCAAGGTGCTGACCGGCGGTGTCGACGCGAATGCCCTGCAGCGTCCGAAGCGCTTCTTCGGCGCCGCACGCAACATCGAGGAAGGCGGCAGCCTCACCATCATCTCGACCTCGCTGATCGACACCGGCAGCCGCATGGACGAGGTGATCTTCGAAGAGTTCAAGGGTACCGGCAACGCCGAAATCGTGCTCGACCGCAAGGTTTCGGACAAGCGCATCTTCCCGGCGATCGACGTATCGAAGAGCGGCACCCGCAAGGAAGAGCTGCTGGTCGAGAAGGACAAGCTCAGCAAGATGTGGGTACTGCGCCGCATCCTCATGCAGATGGGCACCGTCGATGCGATGGAATTCCTCCTCGGCAAGATGAAGGATTCCAAGACCAACGAGGATTTCTTCGCCAGCATGAACCAGTAAGGCTTCCGTCAGGGCGGGGCGGCAGGCGCCTGTCGGCCGCCCGTCCTGGTTGCGAGATTACAGGTGCCGTGCGCCAGCCTCCGACCGAACATGTCGGTGTGGCGCGGTGCCGCTCCCCCTCGGCACCGCGCCCGCGGATACGCGCCCTCCCCCTGTTGGCGACGCGCCTCCACCACATGAAGCGAGCATGCCGCGCCATTCAGCGCTGATGCGCGTCGGACACCATCCGGGAAAAACCCGGTAAGACGCTCATCTCCGGGAATTTTCCGGGTGGCGAACCGCTCGCTGCCGGCGCAAGGCAAGGGCAATGGCAAGCCGCTTGCTCTCCTTCGCGCCGGGTGACAGGCGCGCCCCGGTGCTGGCAGGCCTGCATCCCACCGCGTCGCGCCTGCGCACCGATGCGCTGCTTCTCGCCCTCTACGCGGCCGGGTTCCTCCTGGCCCATGCCATCGCGGTTCGCTGGGGTGGCGATGGCTATTATTCGCTATGGTTCCCTGCCGCCGGCCTGCGCTTCGCGTTGCTCTGGCGGGCAGGGGTGCGTTTCACCCTGCCGGTCGCGGCGGTCGAGCTTGCAGCCAATCTCGCGACGGGCGCGGTCGTTCTTCGCGGCGAGGACTGGGCCTTGGTGGTGCTGAGCGTCATCCGCCCGGCGCTGGCCTATGGCTTGGCGATCTATGCCGTCCAGTGGCTGACCCGCGGGGCAAAGGCGGATGACGCCTTTTTTGCGCCGCCGATGCCGTTTGCGCTGGCGAGCGTGGCTGCGCCGTTCGCGGCCGCCCTTGCCGCCCTGCCGCAGGCGCTGTTGCGGCCTGAGCTGACCGGGGTGGCGGACGTGCGCGGCGTCGTGCTGTCGCTCAGCGCCTTCACCATTGGTGATCTTCTTGGCGTGCTGCTGGTCGCGCCTCCCTTGCTCTGGGTGGCCGACGCCGTGCTCGCGCCGAGCGCGCGTCCGGTGCGACGACCGTCGCCTGCTCTGTTGGTCGAGGCCTTCGGGGTGTTGCTGGCAGGGCTGGGCGTGGCCGGCGGTCTCGCGTGGATCGGCCTTGGTCTGCAGCCGGCGCCGGCGCTGGTAGCGATTGCCTGGGTTGGCCTGCGGTTCGGGCGTGTGGCGGCCTGGGCGGCGCTGCTGTGCGTGGCGGCGATCGTCCTGCCGCTCTCGGCCGGCGCGATGGACACCGGCGATCGGTTGCAACTCCACCTCGGCCTCGCGACGATTGCGGTCGCGGGATATCTCGCCGGCAGCTTCGCCGACGCGCAGATCCAGGCGCGCGAGGATCTCGCCAGGCGTGATCGGCTGCTCTTCCAGGCCGAGCGCCTGAAGACGCTGCGCGCCATGTCGGTCGCGGTGATCCACGAAATCTCGCAGCCGCTGTCGACGCTGTCGATCGAGGCGCGGCATCTGCATGAATCCGCACAGGGCGCCTCCCCGGAGGTCGAGAAAACCGCGGCGCTAATTCATGCCAAGGCGACGCAATTGTCCGATCTGGTGCGCCGCCTGCGCCGCTACGGCGGCCGTGCCGTCGATCAACCAACCCCGCTGCCGCTCACCGCGCTCTTCGACAGCGTCCTGCCGCTCGCCGGCCCGGAGGTTACCGCCCTGGGCGCGAGGATCACCATTGAGCCGCTGGACGCGGACATCCTGATCGAGGGACAGGAGGTCGAGCTTGCCCAGGCACTGGTCAATCTGGTCCGCAACGCCGCTCAGGCTTGCGGCCGGGGCGGGGAGGTGGTGCTGTCCGCGCGCAAGGAGGGTGCGATGGCCATCATCACCGTCGCAAACCGGCATCGCGCCGACCTGCCGCCGCAGCCCGGCATGGGGGTCGGCACGCTGGTCGCCCGTGCGATCCTCGAGGCACATGGCGGCACGCTGACCCGCGAGACGGGCAGCGATGCGATGGTGCGCGCGACCATCACCTTGCCGCTGATCGGAGATCCGGAATGAAGGAAACGCCGGTCTATGTCGTCGATGATGACGCTGATCTCGGCGCCAGCGTGGCGCGCCTGCTCGGTCGGCACGGTTTTGCTGCGCAGGCGTTTGTCGATCCCGCCGCGCTGCTGGGCCTCTATGCCGCGGCACCTGCCCAATGCATCGTGACCGACGTGATGATGGGTGATCTCGACGGCTTTGCCTTTGCCGATCGCGTGCGCGCGATTGATCCGGCGACGTCGATCGTCTTCATGACCGCCTGGCCGACCACCGCCAACGCCGTTGATTCCGTGCGCCGCTATGGCGGGCTCGATTATCTGGAAAAGCCGATCGACGAGGATCGCCTGGTCGCGGCCGTGGCCGAGGGGGTGGGTTGGAGCCGCCAGCGCCGCGAGACCCACGCGCGGACCGCACAGCTGACCGCGCGTGAGCGTCAGGTGTTCGACCTGCTGGTGCTGGGCCACCCCAACAAGGTGATCGCCGACCAGCTCGGCCTGTCGCCCAAGACGATCGAGGATCATCGCGCTGCCGTGATGGCCAAGACCGGGGTCAACGGCCTCGCGCAGCTGATCGCGCTGACCCGATGACCAGATCCGTCACGTCATTCGGCGGAGACGCCACGATGGACGACCAGCTCGTCGAACTCGCCATCCTTGGCATCCTGGCCGAGCGGTCGGAGGTCTATCCGCCGTATCTCGTCAGTGAACTGCGCCGTCGTGCGCCGATGCTGCGCGTAGAACGCGTCGGCACGGTGCTGGAGCGGCTGTGGCGGGAACGGCGCGTGGCCCGGCTGTGGCACCGCTATCTGCTTCCTGACCGCGTGCCGACGGTGCGCGCACGCTGGCTGTCGATGATCGAGCATAGTCGCACGAGCCGCGCCGCGCGTGAGGCGGCGGGCGCCGCTTATGATGATGGTCAGGCGCTGCTGCAGACATGGGATGGCTGGCGCATCGGGGCGGTGGACGCCTGACCGGCCCCTGCCCGAAATCTCCCGGTTCATTGAACCGAAGCACGTTAGGATGCATATATGAGGCAAGGAGTGCACTCATGCTTGCCGCTTTCCTCGACGACATCCGCGATCAGGACCTGATTGCCCCCCGCCGCATGGCGGAGCGGCTGCGCCTGCCTATGTCGCGTCTGGCGAAGCTGGCACATCTGAACCGCAACACCATGGCGGCCCGTCCCGACAGCCCCGCCGTGCAGACAAAGCTGGGCGAGATTGCCCGCATCATCGCGCGCGCCGCGGAACTGGCGGGCGACGAGGGCAGGGCGATCATCTGGTTCAAGCATCAGCCGATCGCCGGCTTCGGCAAGACGGCGGAGGAACTGGTGGAGGCCGGCCATGCCGATGCGGTCATGTGGACGCTCGAAAGCATGGATCAGGGCAGCTACGCCTGATCTCGCCCGGGCGATCGGACGCTCCGTGCCGCACCAGCCGCTTCTGCCGCTCACCGGACGCTTCTGGCGCATGCTGGGGGTCCGGTGGCAGCGGCGCCCCTATGACAGCGGATCGCATCTGACCGGTGGCCGCTGGAACCCGGTCGGCACGCCGGCGCTGTATCTGTCAGCGGATTACAACACCGCGATTCAGGAGATGCACCAGGATCTGGTGCGTCCCGGAACGCTCGTCGCCTTTGACGTCGCGGCGGATTCGATCGCTGATCTCGGTGACGCAGATCCGGCCATCACCCTTGCCTTGTGGCGGCAGATCTACATGATCGATCGCAAGACGCCGCCAAGCTGGGCGCTCGCGAGCAAGCTGATCGCCGAAGAGGCGCAAGGCGCGCTGGTTCCCTCGGCGCAGCATCGCGGTGGCCGTAACCTTGTGTTGTGGCGCTGGCACGACGCGACCGTCGCAGGAGAGGGCGCTCGCCTCACCCTGCTCGATCCGGAGCGCGCGCTGACCGGGCGTGACTGACGCCAAGCGCGGCTTTGTTCGTCCGCGACGTGCGGAGTGCCTCCTGATCGGCGGATATCAGCCGACGCTGGCGGACGCTGTTGCGCTGGGATAACGACGTGGCGCAACCGGGGCGGTTCAGGACCGTTCCACCACCAGCCATGCCGGAGCCATTGCGTTGATCCTCACTCTTCTTGCTCAAGCGGCTGCTGCCATACAGGGGCCCGGCTCGCTGGGTGACATCTGGCAGCATATCCTTGCCGATTTCTCGAACCTGTCCGAGCCTGCGGCGCTGGCCGCCTTCGGTCAGGTGCTGATGATCGATCTGGTGCTGGCCGGCGACAATGCGGTCGTCGTCGGGGCGCTCGCCGCGGGCCTGCCCGCCGAACAGCGCAAGAAGGTCATCCTGATCGGCATTATCGCCGCCCTCGTGCTGCGCATCGCCTTTGCGCTGGTGGTGACATGGCTGATGGGGATCGTCGGCCTGATCTTTGCCGGCGGCCTGCTGCTCTTATGGGTCAGCTGGAAATTCTGGCGTGAATTACGGGCCGATTCGCACATCAACGCAGGCTCGGAAGAGATCGAGGGCGACGAGCGGTCGGGCCTCGCGCCCGCGCGGTCGTTCGCGTCGGCCGCCTGGGCGGTTGCCATTGCCGACGTGTCGATGAGCCTCGACAACGTTCTCGCCGTCGCGGGTGCCGCGCGCGAGCATCCCGGCATCCTCGTCGTTGGCCTGATCCTGTCGGTCGCGCTGATGGGGTTGGCCGCGAATTTCATCGCCCGCATCATCGGCCGCTATCGCTGGATCGCCTATATCGGCCTCGCCGTGATCGTCTTCGTTGCGTTCAAGATGATCTACGAAGGCTGGGTCGGCACGGGCGAGACGGTCGGCATCATCACCCTGTTCTGAGCCGCGATCGCTTCGGCTGACGGGAACCGGAGGGGGTTCACCACGCGTTCAACCCCTCCGGCCGATACGCCGCGCAGTGACCAACGGGAGAGTCATGGTGAAATTTGTGGTGCCATTTGCTGTTGCGGTCGTCATCGCTGCGCCCGCAGCCGCGCAATCGGGTGATCTGGCGCAGGTCCAGAACCATCTGCGCGCGGTCAACACGATGACGGCGAATTTCACGCAGACCGACCGCGCCGGCAAGACGGTCACCGGCACGCTGTCGCTCAAGAAGCCGGGCAAGATCCGCTTCCAATATGAAAAGAGCGTACCGATCCTGGTCGTCGGCGATGGCAAGGCGCTGACCTTCATCGACTATTCGGTGCGTCAGGTGCAGCGCTGGCCGATCACCAATTCGCCGCTCGGCGTGCTGATCAACCCGGATCGCGATATCAGCCGTTATGCCAAGGTGATCCCGGGCGCGGACCCCCGCGTGCTGTCGGTGGAGGGCTATGACCCCAAACACCCTGAATATGGTCGTATCACCATGGTCTTCGCGCGCGACGCGTCAGCCCCGGGTGGGCTCATGCTGCAGGGCTGGGTGACGCTCGACAGCCAGGGTAATCGCACGACTATCCGGCTCGATAATCAGCGCTTCAACGTGCCGGTGAGCGATGGAACGTTCCGCTGGAACGATCCACGGAGGACCAGCCCGCGCAGCTGATTGATTTAGATAGATTCCGTTCATCTAGGCGACAGGTATGTGATTCTAGAACATGAGGTGCGGATGTGGGGCGATCCGGGATTTTCCCCCTGTTGCCCGGACAATGTTCCACACTCCCCCTGCGTGACGAACGCCAGGTCGGCCCTCGCTCCATGCCCCCGGAGCGAGGGCCTTTCCTTTTCCGCGGGTTCTACTCTCGCGGCGCGCTACGGGGTATCGGCCGATCGGTTGTGAGCGGCGCAGCCTCCCGCTACAGCCACTGGCGTGAAGATCGTCAGCTGGAACATCAATTCGGTTCGCTTCCGCCTCGACATTGTCGAGCAATTCCTTCGGGAGGCGGCGCCAGACATCCTGTGCCTTCAGGAAACCAAGGTCATCGATGCGGATTTCCCCGCCGCC
Source organism: Sphingomonas olei (assembly GCF_045369765.1). NCBI lineage: Bacteria > Pseudomonadati > Pseudomonadota > Alphaproteobacteria > Sphingomonadales > Sphingomonadaceae > Sphingomonas > Sphingomonas olei. Next base: position 77,065 of record NZ_JBIQEU010000006.1, on the reverse strand, counting down.
AGCTTCCGCGCGCTGGGCTATGATCATGTCCTGATCCACGGCCAGCGAATGCATCACGGCGTCGCGATCATCAGCCGCGTGCCGCTGGCCGAGGACGATCGTTTAGATTGGCAGGCCAATCGCGAGGCCCGGCATATCGGCGTTCGCCTGCCCAACGGGGTACGGCTGGAAAATGTCTATGTGCCGGCCGGCGGCGACGTACCCGACCGGGAGGTGAACCCGAAGTTCGGCCAGAAGCTCGATTTCGTGCAGCGCATGACCGAATGGTCCGCCTCGCTCAACTGCCCAACTATCCTGACCGGCGATTTCAACATCGCGCCGCTGCCGTCCGACGTGTGGAGCCACAAGGCATTGCTCAAGGTGGTCAGCCATACCCCGGTGGAGGTCGAGGCGCTCGGCCGGCTGCAGCAATCCAACAGCTGGGTCGATCTTGGCCGGCATTTCTACCCCGCCCCGGCGCGGCTCCATACCTGGTGGAGCTATCGCTCGCCCGACTGGACCAAGAATGATCGCGGCCGGCGCCTCGATCACATGTGGGCGACCAGCGACGTGGCTGAGGCGGCACGATCGCATCAGGTGTTCGAGGCGTGCCGCAGCTGGCTCAAGCCTTCCGATCACGTACCGATCATGACGGAGTTCGACTTTTGACCGGCGCGCGCCAGCCCGATCCCAAGGCGGCGGCGCGGGCGATTGACGCCCTCCGACGCGGGTGGCCGATCCGTATCGGTGCGCTTGCGCTTCTGCCGATCGAAACTGCCGATCCGCTGCGGCTGGAGGCCTTCGATCCCACGGCTGAGGCGCCCGTGCTGCTCTCCGCTGGCCGTGCGGAGACGCTGAAGCTCGCCAATCAGCGCGAGGCTGCCGTGCCCGACGCGCCGGTGCTGGTCGATCGTGCGCCATGGATTGATTTTGCCGGCGGCACTGCGCTGGCCGATCCGCAGCTTGATCTCGCGACGCCGCTGAAAGGGCCGTTCCGTGCAATCGAGGTGGTCTCCCCCGACGACGCACGCGCGGCGCTGCGGCTCGCGCGGGTCGCGGGGATGCTGCCGGCCTTCTTCGTCCGCCCGGATGGCCCGGCCGAGGTCACGCTGACCGCAGCAGATATCGATGCGCACGAGGACGCGATACGCCTCAGCATCGCCGCGCGCGCCCGCCTGCCGGTCGCCCATGCCGAAGATGCCGAGATCGTCGCCTTCCGCACACCGGAGGGGCCGGGCGAACACGTCGCGCTGCTGATCGGCGCGCCCAACGGTCAGCCGCCGCTGGTGCGGCTGCACAGCGAATGCCTGACGGGCGACGCGCTGGGCAGCCTGAAATGCGATTGCGGGCCACAGCTCGACGCCGCGTTGAAGGCGATCGCTCAGGCCGGCTGGGGCATCCTCTTGTACCTGCGGCAGGAGGGGCGGGGAATCGGCCTCGTCAACAAGCTGCGCGCCTATGCGCTGCAGGATCAGGGCTTCGACACGGTCGACGCCAATACCCGTCTGGGTTTTGCGATCGACGCGCGGGATTTCGGCGTTGCGGCGCGGATGCTCGACCTGCTCGGCCAGCGCGACATCCGGCTGCTGACCAACAACCCCGGCAAGGTGCAGGGGCTGGAGGCGCATGGCATCAATGTGGTGGAGCGGGTGCCGCATTTCCTGCCGACCAACCCGCACAACGAGCATTATCTCGCCACCAAGCGCGACCGGACCGGCCACCAGCTCTGACCGATATGGGGTGGGCGCGCCGCGGTGCTGGCGGGGTTACGCGCTCGCCGGCAGGCCGAGCGCGCGGCGGACGCCCTCGAAATCGTGCGCGATCGTGTGGACGCCAATCTTGCGCAGCCGCTCGTCATGCCCAAGCGCGCAATGACTGCCGGCGCACAGGCCGATCACATGTGCACCGCTGGCAACCGCGCCGGTGGCCCCGACGGGCGAATCCTCCAGGATCACGCAGCGTTCGATCGGCACGCCCAGCTGCGCCGCGCCATGCAAATACAGGTCAGGCGCCGGCTTGCCGCGGGTGACATGCTCTCCCCCGGAATATAGATGATCGCCGAACACGTCTTCCAACCCCAGGTGCCGCAGGTGCGTGCTGATCCACCGTGTCGAGCTGGACGAGACGACCGCCTTGGGCAGATCGGCCGGCAGCGATCGAACAAAGGCAACCCCCCCGACCACCTCTTCGACGCCTTCCAGCAGGACGCGCTCATTCTCGGCCAGACGCGCCTCGTTCCAATTGCCGGGCAGCGGGCCGCCGATGAAATCCTCCACACGGTTGAGGAAGTCCTGACCGGCCAGCCCCATGAAGCGGGCCATCGATTCCTCCGGCGTGATCGGGTGGCCGTTCGCGGTCAGGAAGTCGGCGATATGCTTGTTGCCGAGAAACTCGCTCTCGATCAGCACGCCATCGAAATCGAACAGCAGCGCGTCGAACTCGATCATGCGGCCGCTTCCGGCTGGGTGCGGGCGCCGAACAGCGCCGACCCGATACGCACATGGGTGGCGCCGATCATCACCGCTGTCTCGAAATCATCCGACATCCCCATGCTGAGGCCCGTTAGTCCTTCCTCACGCGCCAGCTTCGCCAAGAGCGCGAAATAAGGCGCGGCATCGACCCCGACCGGGGGAATGCACATCAACCCGGCGACCGGCAGGTCCGCCTGCCGCGCCTCGGCAAGCAGCGCGGGCAGGTCGTCGATCGCGCACCCGCCCTTTTGCGGCTCCTCGCCAATATTCACCTGAACGAAGCAGGGCAGACGACGATCCTGCGCATCCATCGCGCGGCCCAGCGCGCCGACCAGTGAGGGCCGATCGACGGCGTGGATCACGTCGGCCAGCGCCACGGCATCGGCCGCCTTGTTCGATTGCAGCTGGCCGATCAGGTGCAGCGTGACGTCGGGAAATTGCTCGCGCAGCGCCGGCCATTTGGCGGCCGCCTCCTGCACCCTGTTCTCACCGAAATGGCGCTGGCCGGCCTCCAGCAGTGGCACGATGGCCTCGGCCCCATGCGTCTTGGAAACGGCGATCAGCGTCACATCGCTCGCCCTGCGGCGGGCGAGCTTGGCGGCGTGCGCGATGCGGGTGGTGATCGCGGCGAGACGGTCGTCGGCGTGCATCGCCCGCGCTATAGGCAGGCGGATGCCGCGCCGCCAGCCTGTCCCGACCACCCGGCCGATTCCCAGCATCTGGTTGATGACGGACGAGCGGATGGGGAAGCGGCTGTGGCACGCCGTCCAACGCCTGCCGCGCGGGGCAGGGATCGTCTTTCGCCATCATCGCACCCCGCTGGCGCAGCGGCGGCGGCTGTTCGCCCGCCTGCTGCGGCTGGCGCGGTCGCGCGGGCTTGTACTGGTGCGCGCCGGCGAGGTGGCATTGCCGGGCGAGATGGGGGTGCATCGCGGCACGTCCGGGGCGTTCGTCACCTGGCCGGTCCATAATCGGCACGAAGCACGCGCCGCGCGCCGCGCTGGCGCTGCAATCGCCTTCGTATCGCCGGTCTTCGCCACGCGCTCCCACCCGGGCGCGCGGGGGTTGGGGATGGCGCGTGCGGCAGCGCTCGCCCGCGCCTTGCCGATGCGGCGGATCGCGCTTGGCGGCATGGACGCGCGCCGTTTCCGACAAAGCGCTAATTTCGATGGCTGGGCGGCGATCGACGCCTGGCTGGACTGATCAGCGAGTCATCGCGACGTAACCCACGCCGCGCGATCGTCAGAAGCGGAAGGCGGTGCCCAGGTAGACGGCCTGGCTGTCGCGGCGATCGTCGTTGAAGCGGGCGAGCCGCTCACGTTCCGACTTGTAGCGCACGCCGGCGGTCAGATCGATGTTGCGGGTCAGCGAATAGGAGCCGCCCACATCCAGCGAGTAGCTCGGCGCTTCCTCGACCATCTGCGTCGCGGTGCCCGGCAGCGGACGATCCGCCGCTGCCTTCACCCGGCCGGTGAAGCGCGGCATCGAATAGCTGACCGACAGATCGGCCGCCTCGCGGCTGCCCGGCTGCCCGGCCAGATCGATCTTCGCCACGTCACCCGTCACGGCGAACCGCTTCCAGCCCACCGATACGCCAAGGTTGTAGGCGACCGGCACCAGGCCGACGGTCGGCGCGGCCGCGGTGGTCCGCGCGGCATCGGCAACCTGCGTCGAGCGGGCACGCACCGCCACGGTCACCGGGCGGTTGCCCTGACGATTCTCGGACGGGGTGAAACGGAACTGGCCATCGGCAAGGCCGCTGCGCGCAAAGGCGGCGGCAAGGCGCGGATCGGCCGCGGCAGGCGTAAAGCCACCCACCGAACGGGTCGCCGACGGGCGCTTGGTCGTGGTGCGATCAAGCTCGGACGCACCCATCGCCGGCGCAACGACGAGCGCCGAGGCGACAAGCGCCACGACAGACCCACCAATTAGCGCACGAACAGCGATCACGAATCCCTCCGACCCTTGCAACGCAACTAACACGATTCGTTCGCACGCCGCCATGCTGGCTTGTTGCTTTTGGGACGAGTGTTGCACGCTTTCCACACTATGCGCGACGAATGGACCGGGCGATGCGTCGGTTCCGTGAACTTGCGGGCAATGGGTCGCCTCTGTAGAGGTCGATGTCACCAGTTTTCCATCAGGACGATGCCCATGTTCCGCCCGTTGCGTTCCGCGCTGGTCGTTTGCGCTGCCCTTGCCGTTGTGGGCTGTGGCGGTGGCCGGCAGAAGGTTTCCACCGATCTTGCTGCCAGCCGTGTCACCACGATCGGCGTGAACAGCTATCTGTGGCGCGCCTCGCTCGACACGCTCAGCTTCATGCCGCTGCTGCAGACCGACTCAAACGGCGGCGTCATCGTCACCGACTGGTATGTGAACCCGCAGACGCCCAATGAGCGGATGAAGGTGACGGTCACGATCCTCGATCAGGATCTGCGCGCCGATGCGGTGCGCGTCGCGGCGCTGAAGGAGGTCAACCAGGGTGGACAGTGGGTGGCGGCACCCGTCACCGCGGCTACCACGCAGAAACTGGAAGACATCATCCTGACCCGGGCGCGCGACTTGCGGCGTGCGTCCTCGCTGAACTGATCCAGCCATCATGAGCCAGCGTTTCAACGCGCTTTCCGCCGACGCCCGCTGGCAGCGGGTGTGGGATGAGCGTCGCACTTTTGCCGCCAACGATTCCTCGCCGAAGCCCAAGAGCTATGTTCTTGAGATGTTCCCCTATCCGTCGGGGCGCATCCACATGGGCCATGTGCGCAATTACACGATGGGCGACGTGCTCGCCCGCTTCCGCCGCATGAACGGCATGGAAGTGCTTCATCCGATGGGGTGGGACGCCTTCGGCATGCCGGCGGAAAATGCCGCCATGGAAAAGGGCGTGCATCCGGGCGGTTGGACGCGTGACAATATCGCCACGATGAAGGCGCAGCTGAAGCGGCTGGGCTTCGCGCTCGACTGGACGCGCGAATTCGCCACCTGCGATCCCGAATATTACGGCCACGAACAGGCGATCTTCCTCCGCTTCCTAGCGGCGGGGCTGGTCTATCGCCGTGAAAGCGCGGTGAACTGGGATCCGGTCGACATGACCGTGCTCGCCAATGAGCAGGTGATCGACGGTCGCGGCTGGCGCTCGGGCGCGCTGATCGAGAAGCGCAAGCTCAACCAGTGGTTCCTGAAGATTACTGATTTCGCCGAGGATCTGCTCTCCGGCCTCGCCGACCTGAAGGACTGGCCCGAAAAGGTCCGGCTGATGCAGGAAAACTGGATCGGCAAGAGCCAGGGGCTGACGTTCCGCTTCGCGCTGACCGATGCAGCCGGCACCGGCGAGGGCGTCGTGGAGGTCTATACCACCCGCCCCGACACGATCTTCGGCGCCAGCTTCGTCGCGGTCGCGGCGGATCACCCACTGGCGCAGTCGGTGGCGGCTGGCGATCCCGCCGCGCAGGCGTTCATCGAGGAATGTCGCCGTGGCGGCACTACGGCGGCCGAGCTGGAAACGCAGGAGAAGAAGGGCTTCGACACCGGCTACAAGGCCGCGCATCCCTTCGATCCGACGATCCAGCTACCGGTGTATATCGCGAACTTCGTGTTGATGGATTACGGCGTCGGCGCGGTGTTCGGGGTTCCCGCGCACGACCAGCGCGATTTCGAGTTTGCCACCAAGTACAAGCTGCCGATCCGCCGCGTCGTCTCCGAAGGGACGAAGGATTCGCCCGAATTCCACGAGGCGGAGGCCTATACCGGCCCTGGCACGCTGGTGAATTCGCACTTCCTCGACGGCATGGACATCGAGGATGCGAAGCGTGAGGTGATCCTGCGCGCCGAGGCCGGCGGCTGGGGCGAGGGGACCACGGTCTACCGCCTGCGCGACTGGGGCATCAGCCGCCAGCGTTACTGGGGCACGCCGATCCCGATCATTCATTGCGCCGATTGCGGCGCAGTGCCGGTGCCGCTCGATCAGCTGCCGGTGAAGCTGCCCGAGGATGTCAGCTTCGCGGTCCCCGGCAACCCACTCGATCGGCATCCCACGTGGAAGCATGTCGCGTGCCCCTCGTGCGGCACGGATGCTGTGCGCGAGACCGACACGCTCGACACGTTCGCGGATTCGTCCTGGTATTTCATCCGCTTCGCCAGCCAGCCCGACGACAAGCCGTTCGACAAGGCGGTAGCCGAGCAGTGGCTGCCGGTCGGCCAGTATATCGGCGGCGTGGAACATGCGATCCTCCACCTGCTCTATGCGCGTTTCTGGACGCGCGCCTTGCAGCATGTCGGAATGATTGATCTCGCTGAGCCATTCGCCGGCCTGTTCACCCAGGGCATGGTGACGCACGAGACCTACAAGTCTTCCGACGGTCGCTGGCTGTCGCCGGGCGAGATCGAGGACGGGATCGAAGTATCGACGGGGCAGCCGGTCACGGTGGGCCGCGTCGAGAAGATGTCCAAGTCGAAGAAGAACACCGTCGATCCCGAACCGATCGTCGATCAATATGGCGCCGACGCGGTGCGCTGGTTCATGCTGTCGGATTCGCCGCCCGAGCGCGATCTGGAGTGGAGCGAGAACGGCATCGAGGGCGCGTGGCGCTTCATCCAGCGACTGTGGCGTCTGGTCGCCTCAGAGGGCGGCGGGAGCGCTGCTGACGGCGGCGAGGACATCGGCCTGCGCAAGACCGCGCACCGCACCGTGAAGGGCGTGGCAGACGCCATTGAGGGGCTGCAGTTCAACAAGGCCGTGGCGCTCATCTACACGCTCGCCAACGCGATCGAGAAGGCGGCGCCGTCGCAGGACCGCAGCGACGCGCTCGCGACGCTGCTGCGCATCGTCGCACCGATGGTGCCACATCTGGCCGAGGAGGCCTGGGCCGCGCAGGGCGGCGAGGGGCTGATCGCCGATGTCGCCTGGCCGACTGTTGACCCGGCGCTGCTCGTCGATGACGAAGTGACCGTCGCGGTGCAGGTCAATGGCAAGCTCCGCGACACGATCCTGCTGCCAAAGGGCACGCCGCGGGAAACCGCCGAGGCTCAGGCGCTCGCCTCCGAAAAGGTGGCCCGCTTGCTCGAGGGCAAGCCGCCGCGCAAGGTGATCGTGGTGCCCGATCGCCTGGTGAACATCGTCGCATGAGGCGGCTGCTGCCCCTCGCCGCGGCGCTCATGATGCTGGGCGGATGCGGCCTCAAGCCGCTCTATTCCAGCGGCAGCGCCAGCCCGGCCGCACAGGTTCTGGGCGAGATCGAGATCGTGCCGATGGAGGGGCGCGCCGGCTGGCTGCTGGCCAATGCGCTGCGTGAACGGATGAGCGTCGTCCCGGCATCGGCCAGCCCGCGCTACCGCCTCCAGATTGCGCTCGACGACCAGATCACCGGCCTTGCCATCCGCCGCGACGATTCGGTCGCGCGGGAGCGGCGCACGTTGCGTGCACGCTACCAGCTGGTGGAGGTCGGCAACGACGGCGTGGTGCTCGATGCGACGGCCGGCTCAGACGCAGGCATTGACGTCGTCGGTTCGGACTATGCCACGATTGCCGCGGAGGCCACGGCGCTTGAACGCCTCGCCGATGTGGTCGCGGATCAGATCATCACGCGGATTTCGGTGTCCGTGGGGCAGAACGCCGCCAAGCAATGAAGGCGACCGAAGCCCGCCTCAAGGCGGCCCTGGATCGCCCGCCTGCCGACATCCGGCTCTATCTCCTGTTCGGCCCGGACGAGGCGGGGGCGATCGCGCTCGCCAACCGGCTCCCCCGCGCGCTCGGCCCGGATGCCGAGCGGATCGACCTCGACGGCGCCACGCTGCGCAGCGACCCGGCGCGACTGGTCGACGAAGCCGCCTCGCTGTCGCTGTTCGGCACGCCGCGTCATATTCGGGTCAGCGCCGCTGGCGAGGAGAGCCTGGCGGCCGCTACCGCGCTGCTGGAGGCCGATCGCGTCGCCAACCCCGTGGTGATGATCGCCCCCGCGCTGAAGGCCAGTTCGAAGCTCAGCAAGCTCGCGCTCGACTCACCCGCTGCTCTGGCACTCGCCTGCTACGTCCCCGGCGCCGATCAGATGGAGTCGATCGCCAATGACCTCGCGCGTGAGGTCGGGTTACGGCTCGGCGCGGGCGTCGCGCGCCGCCTCGCAGCCGCGGGGGGAGGTGACCGGGCGGTGATCGCGCGCGAGATCGAGAAACTCGCCCTGTACCTCGACGCCGCTCCCGATCGTCCCGCCGCCTGCGAGCAGGACGCGCTCGATGCCGTGGGTGCTGACCTCGGCGATGCCGACATGGGCGACGTGGTCGCGGCGCTCGTCGCCGGGCGACCGGCGGAGCTTGGAGAGGCGCTCCGTCAGCTTGACGAGGCCGGGATATCGTCAATCCCCTGGCTTCGTGCGCTTGCCCGCCGGCTGGCTGCACTCGCCGAAATGAAGGCCGAGGTTGCGGGAGGCGATGACGTCGGTAGCGTGATGAAGCGGCACCGCGTGTTCTTCAAGGAAGAGACGGCCACCAGCGCGGCGTTGCGCCAATGGTCGCCTGCGGCGCTCGCGCGGGCGATGGTGCTGGTACGCGAGGCGGAGCGTGCCGTAATGGCGGGCGGCGGCAGTGCTGGCGACGTGGTCGCCAGCCAAGCGATGCTTACGCTCGCACAGCGCCTTCGCGGCTAGTCACGGGGCAGGGCAGTGCCTGCGTACCCACAGGATCAGATCGGCTCGCCGCTCAACCGCTGGCAAATCATGTCGAGCTGATCGAGCGTCGAATAATCGATCGTCAGCGACCCGCCATTGGGGCTGTAGGTGATCCGCACGCGCACACCCAGCAGGTCGCCCAATTGCCGCTCCAGCGCGGCCACATCGGCATCACCGCTCGCCGAGGAGCCACCAGCACTCGCGCGGTTGCCGGGCTTGCGCGTCGTCGCTGGCTTGGCCGATTGCGCCAGTTTCTCGGTCTGCCTAACCGACAGCCCCTTGGTCACCACCTGATCGGCCAGCGCCTCGGGGTCAGGCGCGCCGATCAGCGCGCGGGCGTGGCCCATGCTCAGCGTACGATCGACCACGCGCGCCTGGACGGTCTTCGGCAGGTCCAGCAGCCGCAGGAGGTTTGCGACATGGCTGCGCGACTTGTGCACCGTCTGCGCCAGCACTTCCTGTGTATGGCCGAATTCGTCGACCAGCCGGCTGTACGCCTCTGCCTCTTCGATGGCATTCAGGTTCTGCCGCTGGATATTCTCCACCAGCGCGATCTGCAGCGTTTCACTGTCGGTATAGTCGCGGACGACCACCGGCACTTCGTGCAGCCGTGCACGCTGCGCCGCGCGCCAGCGCCGCTCACCCGCGACAATCTGATAGGTATGGCCATGTGGCCGCACCACGATCGGCTGGATGATGCCGCGTTCCGCGATCGACGCGGCCAGTTCGTTGAGCGCATCCTCGTCGAAATGTCGCCGCGGCTGCTCCGGGTGGGGGGCGATCGCGCTGACGGGGATCATTCGCACGCCCGCGGGCGGCCCGCCCTCGGTCGCGGTCGGGGAATCATCACGGGCGATATCGCCGAGCAGGGCCCCCAGACCCCGGCCCAGCCCGCCGCGGGCGCGCTTGGTATCGGTCATGCGGCCACCTCGCTGGCATGCGGCAACCGGGCAATCAACTCCCGCGCCAGGGCAATATAGGCTTGCGATCCGCTGCACCGGTGATCGTAGATCAGCGCGGGCAGGCCGTGGCTGGGCGCTTCGGACAGTCGTACGTTGCGCGGGATCACCGTCTCGAACACCACCTTGCCCAGCACGGCGCGCACGTCCGCCGATACCTGCTCGGTCAGCCGGTTACGCCGATCGTACATCGTCAGCGCGACGCCGATGATCGCCAGTGCCGGATTGAACCTGGCACGGATCCTCTCGACGGTCGTCAACAGCTGGCTGAGACCCTCCAGCGCGAAGAACTCGCACTGCAACGGCACCAGCAGCGAATCCGCCGCCACCATCGCATTGATCGTCAGCAGCCCGAGGGAGGGGGGGCAGTCGATCAACGCAATGTCCCAGCGCGGCGGCGCTGCGTCGAGCGCGCGGTGCAGGCGATGAGTCCGGTTTTCCAGCTCGACCAGTTCGATCTCTGCGCCGGACAGGTCAACCGTCGCCGGCAGCACGTCGAGCCGCGGAACGCCCGTCGCGACGACGGCGCTTTCCACCGGCGCCTGATCCACCAGCACATGATAGCTCGATGCAGCGCGCTGCGCCTGAGTGATCCCCAGCCCCGTCGAGGCGTTACCCTGCGGATCAAGGTCGATCAGCAGGACGCGCTTGCCCGTCGCGGCCAGCGCGGTCGCCAGATTGATCGCCGACGTTGTCTTGCCAACCCCGCCCTTCTGGTTGGCCACTGCGATGCGGATCATCGCCGTTCCTTCACATTTGTCACGACGACGATGCCGGAGGCAGGGTCGGTGATGCTCTGTTCCACGTGGAACAATCCCGCGAAGCGGCGCTGCGCTTCCATGACCTCTGTGGTGGCCGATTGTCCCTTGGGTAGCAAGTAAAGCGTGCTCATCGACGCCAGATGCGCCGTGGATTGCAACAATTCCGCTAACGAGGCGACCGCCCGCGCAGAAATCACCGCGGCTTTGGGCTCGGCGACGCGCTCGACCTTCGCCTGCTGAACCGTGACGCGCGCTGTCAGACCCTCTTGCTCGATCACGCCCCGCAAGAAGTCTGCCCGCATCCGGCGGGGTTCGATCATGACGACGGGACGATCACTCGCCAGCGCGACGACCATGCCTGGGAAACCCGCGCCCGTGCCGACGTCAATCCACGTCCCGTCATGCTTATCGGCCAAGGGAAGCAGCTGCGCGGAATCGAGGAAATGCCGGTTCCACAAGGAGTCGAGCGTCCGCCGGGCGACCAGATTCTGTCGCTCGCTCTCCGCGCGGACAATATCGGCAAACCGCTCAAGCCGCGGCATCGCTGCGTCACCAACGATCGCACGGACCGCGGCGCGTGCTTCTTCCTCGTTCATCGCTGCGCCGCCTTCGCATCAAGCCACAAGGCGGTGAGGGCGGCAGGGGTGACCCCGCGCACGCGCGACGCCTCACCCAGCGTACGCGGCCGCGCTGCCCGGAGCCGCTCGCGCATCTCGTTCGACAGGCCGGCAATCCGGTCCAGCGCCACATCGCTGGCGATCACGATCTTCTCGTCCTTCTTCATCCGCGCAATCTCCGCCGCCTGCCGTTCGAGATAGGGGGCGTAGCGAACGTCCTCCTCATGCTCGCGGATCAGGTCAGCGTCGATCGCGCCGTCTGGGTCTGCCTCGCCACTGCGGAGCTGAGCGCGCTGCGCCATGCGTGTCGCGACATGACGCTGCCGCCGTGGGGACAGCAGCCCCAGCCGCTCCGCTTCCCCGCTCAGCCGCGCCTCGGCATTGTCGGCGCGCAGTGCAAGACGATATTCGGCCCGCGCCGTCAGCATGCGATAGGGTTCGCTGATGCCTTGCAGGACCAGATCGTCGATCATGACGCCGATATAGCTGGCGGTCCGATCCGGCTGGAAAGGCGTTAGATCAAGCGCAGCAGCGGCCGCATTGGCCCCCGCCACCAGTCCCTGTGCGGCGGCCTCTTCATAGCCGGTGGTGCCATTGATCTGGCCAGCCAGGAACAGGCCCTTCAGCTGCGGCAGCGCTAACGTGGCGTCGAGCGCGCGTGGGTCGATGTGATCATATTCGACCGCATAGCCGTGCATGGTGATCCGCACGTCTTCAAGCCCCGGCACACTCCGAATGAACGCGTCCTGCACATCGGTCGGGAGCGAGGTGGAGATGCCGTTGGGATAAACGGTGGCATCATCGAGTCCCTCGGGCTCAAGGAAGATCTGATGCCCGTCGCGATCGCCAAAGCGCCGGATCTTGTCCTCGATCGACGGGCAATAGCGTGGACCCAGGCCCTCGATCGCACCGGTCTGCAGCGGTGAGCGATGCAGATTGTCACCGATGATCGCGTGCGTCTCACCGGTGGTACGGGTGATGGCGCAGGCAAGCTGCGGAAGGCGGCGGCCGTGCGTCATGGGCGACATCGTCCAGGGATCGACGTCCGATGGCTGTGGTTCGAGCCGCGCCCAGTCGATCGTGCGGCCGTCAAGGCGGGGAGGGGTGCCGGTCTTCAGCCGCCCCATCGGCAGCCCCAATTCGCGAAGCTGCGTAGCCAGCGGCAGTGCTGCCGTCTCGCCGACGCGACCACCGGTTTCCTGCACCTCGCCACGAAAGATCCGCCCACCAAGGAACGTGCCGGTTGCCAGGACGGCCGCGCCGGCTGAAATGGTCGTGCCGTCGGCAAGCGTAACGCCGGTCACGCGGTCACCCTCCAGGCGAAGCGCGACCGCGTCGCCACCAACGATCGTTACGCCGGCCTGGTCCGCCAACATCGTCCGGATGGCGGCGGAGTAGAGCTTACGATCGGCCTGAATTCGCGGTCCCTGAACCGCCAGTCCCTTGCTGCGGTTGAGCATCCGATGGTGGATGGCCGCAGCATCGGCCGCTCGTCCCATCAGGCCGTCAAAGGCGTCTACCTCGCGAACAAGATGACCCTTGCCCAACCCGCCGATCGACGGGTTGCACGACATGGCGCCGATTTTGCCAGGATCATGGCTGACCAGCGCGACCCGGGCGCCGCGTCGGGCAGCCGCGGCCGCGGCTTCTGTCCCGGCGTGTCCACCCCCGATGACGATAACATCCATGGATTGTTCCACGTGAAACATCACTTCCCAACACAGAAGCGCGCGAACAGTGCATCGAGCATGGTCTCGGTGGCGTCGACCCCAAGCAGACCGGCGAGCGCGCGCGTTGCCGTTCGTACCTCTTCTGCGCGCAACAGCAAGTCGTCGCTGTTTAGTGAAGCGACAAGCGCGCGGTGCGCGGCGTCAATCGCGCGGCGCTGTTCCACGTGGAACGTCGCCTCCGCTCCACCGCCCAACACAGCATCCCCGCGGCGCTCGATTTCACCCCACAGACCGTCAATGGTCGCCGGATCATAGACCGACGTGGGTATGGCGCCCATGGGCGTGTCGCCCTGGCGGTCGGCCTGAGCGAAGACACGGATCGCACGTTCGCTGTCCTCAGTCCCCGCGAGGTCCAGAATGATGTCCGCCGAAGCCAGCGCGGCGCGTGCGCGCTCGATCCCGATCCGCTCGATCGGATCATCCGTCTCCTCCCGCAACCCGGCCGTATCGATCAGCGTATAGGCCCGCCCACGACGAACGACCTGCGCCTCAACCCGGTCGCGCGTCGTCCCGGCAATCGGCGAGACGATCGCCGCCTCACGCCCGAGCAGCGCGTTGAGCAGCGATGATTTGCCCGCATTTGGCGGGCCGACCAGAACGATGCGAATACCATCGCGATATCGCTCGACCGATGGACGGGCGAGAACCCCCGCCAGCTTATCCGCCAGCGCTCTGGTTTCCGCATCAATCCGGACGGTATCGACCGCCTCGACATCATCCTCATCGTCGAAGTCGATCGTCGCCTCGATCAGCGCGCCGATACGCGCAAGCTCGGCCATCCACTGCGCGACCAATCGGCTGACCACACCATCGGCGCTGTCCATCGCCAGCCGCCGCTGCTGCTCGGTTTCCGCTTCGAGAAGATCGGCAATCCCCTGCGCCTGGATCAGGTCGATCCGACCATTGGCCAGCGCCCGCCGCGTGAACTCGCCAGCCTCCGCCGGCCGCAGTCCCGGTTGCTCACTGAGCGCGCGCTCTACCGCTGCAACGACCGCTCGCCCGCCATGCAGATGAAGCTCGACCAGATCCTCCCCAGTGGCGGTCCGTGGTCCCGGAAACACCAGGACCAGCGCTTGATCCAGCACCAGCCCATCATGGCGCAGCGTGCGCAATGCTGCGGTCCGAGGCGCGGGCAGGGGGCCCGCAAGTGTCTTTGCTGCCACTATGGCGCTCGGCCCGCTGACCCGCAGCACGGCGATGGCGGCCGGCGGGCGGCCGCTCGATACGGCAAAGATCGTGTCCATCAGCCGCCGGGCTTGGAGCCCGCCTCGAACATGCTGCGCCAGAAATTGGCCCCGGTCTCACCCATGGGCGCCCAGCTGCGCATCAATCCCTCCAGCACCTCCGGCGCCACGGCCTTCTGCTCCAGCGATTGCTGCAACAACGCGACGTAGCGGTCGTGCAGCGGCGACAGGTCCGGCAGCCCCATGGCGCGGCGCGCTTCTTCCGGAGAACAATCCACCTCAATGCTGATCTTCATGGCCGCCTCCGCTTGAGCCGTGCTGCGGGGAGCGATAGCGTCACCCGTGCACCATCTATGCCCGCTCTGCCGCTGCCGTCGCAACTGCGGGAGCGGGCTGCATCACAAGGAGAAGGATTTTCATGGGTCAGATGATCGACATCACCGCGCTGAACAATGAGGGCAGCTTCAAGGCCTATCGCGCCGATCCGGCTGGCACGCCGATCGCTGCCATCATCGTCATCCAGGAAGTGTTTGGCGTGAACCCGGGCATCCGGCAAAAGTGCGATCGCCTGGCAGAGCAGGGCTATCTCGCCATCGCGCCCGATCTGTTCTGGCGCATCGCGCCGGGCGTCGAGCTGAACCCGGACATTCCCGAAGAGTTGCAGCGCGGACTCGACCTGTTCGGCCAGTTCGATCAGGACGCTGGCATTCGCGACATCGAAGCGACCATCCACGCAACCCGGTCGCTGCTCGGCGGGTCGGGCAAGATCGGCGCGGTCGGCTATTGCCTCGGCGGGCGCCTGGCGTTCATGACCGCCTGCCGCACCGATATCGATGCCAGCGTCGGCTATTATGGCGTCGGCATCGATGGCCTGCTGGGTGAGAAGCACGCCATCGCCAACCCGGTTCTCCTCCATATAGCCGGCGAAGACGGCTTCGTTGACAAGGCCACCCAGCAGAAGATGCACGAGGGGCTGGACGATCACCCCAAAGTCACGCTGTACGATTATCCGGGTGAGGATCACGGCTTCGCGACCGAAATGGGCGACCGCCGCTCGCCGGCTGCTGCTGATCTCGCGGATCAACGCACGGCCGATTTCTTCGCCGAACATCTGAAGTAATCGGCACCCGCCTCCTCCGCCACGCGCGGGGGAGGCGCCTTTCGCTCAGCGGGCGTTGATCTCGCGGACCAGCGCCAACACCTCGCCGGCCAGTTCTTTCTGGCAGATCAGCAGATCGGGCAGGTACACATCCTCCTGATTGTACCGCAGCGGGCTGCCGTCGATGCGCGAACAATGCAGGCCGAAAGCGGCCGCCACAGCCACCGGGGCGGCCGAATCCCACTCAAATTGTCCGCCCGAATGCAGGTATATATCCGCTTCCCCCTGCACCACGGCCATCGCCTTCGCCCCGGCTGACCCCATCGGCACCAGCGTCGCGCCAAGCCGCTCGGCCACCGCCACCGCCTCGGGCGCGGGCCGGGTGCGGCTCACCAGCATCCGTAGCGGGGACGCCGGGGGAGGGACCGCCGCCGTCTGATCCGATCGCAGAACCAGCCCGGCGTCGGGCAGCGCCACCGCCCCGATCGCGGCGACACCATCGATCGCCAACGCGACATGCACCGCCCAGTCGTGCCGCGCCTCGCCATATTCGCGCGTCCCGTCGACCGGATCGACGATCCAGGTGCGGCGCTTGGTCAGCCGCTCGCCATCACAGCTCATCTCTTCCGACAGCAGGCCATCGTCGGGTCGCGCATGGCGGATCGCCTGGACAAGGAACTGATTGGCGGTCTGGTCGCCTGCCTTGCCCAGCGCCTGCGGGCTGAACACCGTGGCACCGCGCACCGCCAGCAGGATCTGCCCGGCCGTCTCGGCAAGGTGGGCGGCGAGCGCGGCGTCGGTCATGGCGTTGGTCACGGGATGATCCTGGCAATGATGAGGTCCGCTGCTTCTTCGGGCGTCATCGCCGTCGTGTCGATGCGGATCTCGGGATCCTCCGGCGGCTCATAGGGGCTGTCGATGCCGGTGAAGTTCGCCAGCTGCCCGGCGCGCGCCTTGGCATACAGGCCCTTCACATCGCGTCGTTCCGCTTCCGCGAGCGGGGTGTCGATATGCACTTCGATGAACTCGCCCGGCTGCATCATCTGGCGCACCATTTCCCGCTCGGCGCGGAAGGGGGAGATGAAGGCGGTGACGACGATCAGCCCGGCATCGGTCATCAACCGCGCGACTTCACCCACCCGGCGGATATTCTCCACCCGGTCGGCGTCGGTGAACCCCAGATCCTTGTTCAACCCGTGGCGGACGTTGTCACCGTCGAGCAGGAAGGTGTGGCGGTTCATCCGCACCAGCTTCTTCTCGACCAGATTGGCGATGGTCGATTTGCCCGCCCCGGACAGGCCGGTGAACCACAGTACCACCGGCTTCTGGTTCTTCAGCGCGGCCAGCGTCTCGCGGCTGACGTCGGTCGGCTGCCAATGGATGTTCTGCGATCGACGGAGGCTGAAGTGCAGCATGCCCGCCGCCACCGTGGCATTGCTCAGCTTGTCGATCAGGATGAACCCGCCCAGCGTCCGGCTGTCGGCGTAGGGCTCGAACACCAATGGCTTGTCGGTGGAAAGATTCGCGACCCCGATCGCATTCAGGTCCAGCGTCTTGGCCGCCAGCTGCTCCAGCGTGTTGACGTTGACCTGATATTTGGGCGCCTGCACCGTCGCGCTGACCGTCTGCGTGCCCAGCTTCAGCCAATAGGCGCGGCCGGGCAGCATGTCCTCCTCCGCCATCCAGACGATCGTCGCTTCGAACTGGTCGGCAACTTGCGGCGGATCACCCGCGGCGGCGATCACGTCGCCGCGCGAACAATCCACCTCGTCGGCCAGCGTCACCGTGACCGATTGGCCGGCGACCGCTTCGCCCAGATCACCGTCCAGCGTCACGATCCGCGCAATCGTCGTCGTCTTGCCTGACGGAAGAATGCGTACCGGATCACCCGGTCGCACAACGCCCGAGGCGATCTGCCCGGCGAACCCCCGGAAATCGAGATTGGGCCGGTTGACCCATTGCACCGGCAGGCGGAGCGGCCGCGCCTGGTCCGCCTCAGCATCGATCGGCACCGCCTCCAGATGCGTGATCAGCGGCGGCCCGCTGTACCAAGGCGTCTGGTCGGATGCGGCGGTGATATTGTCGCCACGAAAGCCCGAGATTGGAATGGCAGTAAACCCATCGATGCCGATGGTCGTCGCGAACGCCTGATAATCCGCAACGATCGCGTCGAACACCGACTGGTCATAGTCGACCAGGTCCATCTTGTTCACCGCCAGCACCAAGTGCCGGATGCCGATCAGATGCGCGAGATAGGAATGCCGCTTGGTCTGCGTCAGCACGCCCTTGCGCGCATCGACCAGGATCACCGCCAGATCGGCGGTGGAGGCACCTGTCACCATGTTGCGGGTATATTGTTCATGCCCCGGCGTGTCGGCGACGATGAACTTGCGCTTCTCGGTCGCGAAGAAACGGTAAGCGACGTCGATCGTGATGCCTTGTTCGCGCTCTGCCGCCAGCCCATCGACCAGCAACGCGAAATCGATTGCGTCGCCCTGCGTCCCGACGGTGCGTGAATCCTGTTCCAGTGCGGCCAGCTGATCCTCGAAGATCATCTTCGAATCGTACAGCAGCCGCCCGATCAGCGTCGACTTGCCATCGTCGACCGACCCGCAGGTGATGAAGCGCAGCAGCGACTTGTTCTGATGCTGCGCCAGATAGGCATGAATGTCGTCGGCGATCAGCCGATCCGCCTGATAGGAAGGCGCCGCCGGCGCCAATGACTGCGACGCCATCAGAAATACCCCTCCTGCTTCTTCTTCTCCATACTGGCCGCGCCGCCATCCTTGTCGATCGCGCGTCCCTGCCGTTCGCTGGTGGTGGTCAGCAGCATCTCCTGGATCACCTCTTCCAGCGTCGCCGCCTCGCTCTCCACCGCGCCCGTCAGCGGATAGCAGCCCAGGGTGCGGAAGCGGATCGATCGTTCGACCGGCACTTCGCCGTCGCGCAGCGGAAAGCGATCATCATCGACCATCAGCAGCATGCCGTCGCGCTCGACGGTGGGTCGTCGCTCGGCGAAATAGAGCGGCACGATCGGAATGTCGTTCAGCTGGATGTACTGCCAGATATCCAGCTCGGTCCAATTGGAGATCGGAAAGACCCGGATCGATTCACCACGTGCCTTGCGGGTGTTGTAGAGGTTCCAGAGCTCGGGGCGCTGGTTCTTCGGGTCCCAGCGATGGTTGGCCGAGCGGAAGGAAAAGACCCGCTCCTTGGCCCGACTCTTTTCCTCATCCCGCCGCGCGCCGCCAAAGGCGACGTCGAAGCCATATTGATCCAGCGCCTGCTTCAACCCTTCCGTCTTCCACATGTCGGTGTGCAGCGGGCCGTGATCGAACGGATTGATCCCGCGTGCTTCCGCCTCGGGATTGCGGTGGACCAGCAACTCCATGCCGCTCTCGCGCGCCATGCGATCGCGCAGCGCGTACATCGCCTTGAACTTCCACGTCGTGTCGACATGCAGCAGCGGGAACGGCGGCGGGGCAGGGTGGAACGCCTTGCGCGCGAGATGCAGCATGACCGCCGAATCCTTGCCGACCGAATAGAGCATCACCGGCCGCTCACTCTCCGCCACCACCTCGCGCATGATGTGGATCGATTCGGCCTCCAGCCGCTCGAGGTGGGTCAGTGTCCGCGCCGTCATCGAAAAATCCCCGCAACGCCAATCCGGCTGATCTGCAACATGGCCGCGCCGGGGTGACACGGCACCTCCCATATGGGAGTGGTGCTATATGGCGATCACCCGCCCCGACGAGACCGACCTGTTGTTGCCGCTGCACGACGGCGCGCATGAGCAGGCACCGTTCGCGGTCTTCCTCCAGCGACTGAAGCGCCGCGTACGCGCCGATCAGGCCGTGCTGGCGGTGCGTGCGGGGCAGGGGGAATGGCGCTGGCTCGACTCTAGAATCGCTCCGCCGCCTGATCAGGATCATCTCACCGCCTTGCGGGCGCACCGCGTCTATGCGGAGGAGGAAGGCGGCTACGCGCGGCTGATCCGCGTCGATGATCCCGGCGGTGCCGCCGCGGTGCTCGTGATTCGCCGTGCGCAGTCCGATTTCAGTGCGGCCGACGGCGCCCTTCTTGCCCGCCTCGCACCGCATCTCGCGATCGCGCTGCGCACGCGTGCGGCACTCGATCATGCCGCCACCACCGCGTCGGTGGTCGAGCGGGCGGTCTCCGCCGGCCGGATCGCCTGGGCGTCGTTCGGCGCCGATGGACGCCCGCTTGCGCGCTCGGAGGTCTTTGCGGCGCGCGGCGGTTCCTTCTGGCCAATAGCGGCCGACGTTGCCGCCTGCGTGGCCGAACGCAGGCCAATGGTCGTGAGTTTGCGGCCAAAGGAGGCCGCGGCGATGCTGCTCATTCCGCTCGATCTGCCCCGGACGCCGCTCGCCACCGCCCCCGTGGCGCTTGGCCTAATGGCGCTCAACGCAGGACCTGGGGATGATGCCCAACCGGCGCTGCTCGCGGCATTGTTCGGCCTCACCGGCAGCGAGGCGCGCCTAGCGGCCGCCATCGCCGCGGGCGCCACCCTGTCCGACGCCGCGGCGCAGCTCGGCCTGACGATCGAAACGACGCGTAACTATTCCAAGCGCCTGTTCGCCAAGACGCGCACGCGCGGCCAAGTCGATCTGGTCCGCTTGATCGGCGCCAGCGCGGCCCGTTTCGCGCTGGGCTCGTTTACGCCGCCAGCGGAAAGCGAAGAAGGCGATTCTCGACCGGAATAAGCGCCTGTGCCGAACGCCCCACCGCCCGCACGATCTCCGGATGGTCAACGTCGAGCCCCCCGGTCAGTGCGCCGAAGGCCGGCAGGATCAGCTTGTGGCTCGCCGCGACGAAGCAGCGTCGCGACACCAATTTGCCACGGATCCGGATCCGCAGCTTGGGGTGAAAGTGGCCCGACAGCTCGGGTCGCGTCTCGCTCAGCGTCGCTTCGTGCCGCAGCACCAGCCCGTCCACCACCGCCTCGTCCATCACCTCGCCGCCGCAGCGATCAACGCCGTGCGGATCGTGATTGCCGGTGATCCACGTCCATTGCGTCGCGCTGGTCAGCGACCGCAGCATGTCCTGCGCCCGCTGCGGCAATCGCGCGCATCCTTCCGGATCGTGGAAGCTGTCGCCCAGACACCAGACCTCCCGCGCGCCGGTCTCTTCCACCAGCGCGGTCAGGTCCGCCAATGTGACGAAGCTGTCGTACGGCGGCAGCATCTGCCCGGCGCGCGCGAACCAGCTCGCCTTTTCCAGATGCAGATCGGCGACCAGCAGGGCGCGCCGCGCGGGCCAGAATATCGCACCTTGGGGCAGGGGCGTCAGGTCATGCCCGCCGAACGAAAGGTGAACCATTGCCACCCTATGCGCCACCGGCAGCGGCGGATCAACGGGTGGCGCGGCGGCTCAGGCAAGTTTTAGAACGTGTAGGCCAGTCCCAGCACGCCCAGCCATTGATTGCGCGAACCCGCGATGCTGACGATCGGACTGTCACCCACATCGTTGATCAGCTTGCGATAGGTCACGCCGCCTACCACCTTGAATCCGCTCAGCAAGTCGCCGGTGATGGAATGGGTGCCGACCGCGCCGACGGTCCAGCTCTTCCAGCCGCCGCGACCACGGAAGGCGGGAAGGCCGCTCGCCGCCACCTGGCTCGGCGCCACGTCGAAATAGGTGCTGAGATATTTGGTCTCTACCCGCTCGGCCGACCCGAACAGCGCCACCGCCGCCCTGGTCGACAGCGGCGTGAAATAGTTGATCGTCGGCTGCCAGATGCCGCTCTTGTGCACGCCGGTGACGTCGTGGCGGTAACTGACCGACAGCGAAATCTTGTCGTACGGGCTGGTGATGACGCCCGTCTTGCCAACGCCGACGAACCCGCCGAGCTCAAGCGCCGTGGCGCGCGTGCCCAGCGCGCGGACGCGCGGGTCATCGATGCTCGACCGCTTGGTGCGCATGAAGTTCAAAACGCCGATGGGTCCGGCCTGAAAGTCCCAGCTGGGGCCGGGCTGGCTCGGGATCAGATCGGCGTTGGCGCGATTGCCCAGCACCTGGAAATTGATGCCGCTCACCGTCCCGATCACGCCGGGGACGGGGGTGAACTGATAATCGTTGGAGCCTTCGTAATCCGGCATGTAGCCGGCGCCGAGACCGACGGTGATCGCATCGCCCCCTGCACGATCGGCGAGCGCGGCAGCGGGGCCCGCGGCGGGTGCGCTGTCCTGCGCGGCAGCGATGGTCGGGAACATGGAAAGAGCGGCAGCAAGGCCGAACAGGCATTTGGCGGTCACGGAAAACGTCCCCTAATGGTCCGCACCGTAACACTCGCCTCGCGATTTGGCTCCGGCGCGCCCGTTTACAGAATGTAACGCATCTTCACCTGTTGCTTTTCCGCATCATCCTTGATGCTGAAACGCGCGGCGTCGAACTTGGGCGGGCCGAAGCGGATCGGCGGATTGCGCGAGAAGCCAAACCCTTCGCGCGGGATGCCGGCGAACGTGTCCAGCTTGGCATTGCCATTCTCGTCATGGATAACCGCAACGGCATAGTCGCCATAGGGCAGTCCTTCGAAGCGGACCTTCCGGATATCGGCGGACACCGAACGGGTAGTGGCGTTCGTATCATCGACGCAATCGGGGAAATTGGCGGGATCGCCGGTCAGGCAGATGCGCAGCATCCCCTTGTTCGACCGGACGGCATCGAACCCGACATCAAGCCGCGCGATCGGCGCCGCCCCGATCAGCATTCCCGCCCCGAGCGCCAGCAGCAGCGCGCGCCCGGCTCCGCTCGTGGCTGCGCGTGAAATCGCCGAGCCCGTCGTCGGTGCCACACAGCCGGTCCCAGAAGCGGAAATACAAACCATAATTACACCCGTAACGCTCATGATGCCGCTGGTGATGGCTGGCGGTAATCAGCCATGCCCCCACTGGGCCTTTCCACATGAACCGCGGGAAAATCTCCCAACCCATGTGATTGGTGACACCCATAACTGTCATGATGGTCAGGACCAGTCCAAGCGCACCGACGTGGATCGGAATGAGGAAGACGAGTAGCGGAATTACCACAGCGCCGGTCAGCGCCTCGATCGGGTGAAACGCCATCGCCGCCCAGGCGGTCGGCGGGCGGCTGGCGTGGTGGACGGCATGCGCGATGCGGAACGCGCGCGGCTCGTGCATCCAGCGATGCGTCCAGTAGAACCACGTGTCATGCGCGAAGAGGTACAGCAGCACCGACAGCGGTAGATACCACAGGGGATAGGCGTGGACGTCCTCGTAGATCTGCGTCCAGCCGCGGTTCTGCCAGCCCCAGGCCACGATCCCCGCCGGCACGCCATAGATCGCGGCGGAGGCGAGGCTCCACCAGATCTCGCGCCGGATCTGCGGATCAAGCCCGGCGTACAGCGCCGGATGCCTCGCGCGTGTCGCCATGGCGAAGGCGCCGCTGGTGATCAGGTATCGCACGCCGACGATCAACGTCATCGCCACGGCGGAAAGGATGATGGCCAGCACGATCGACATGGCTCCGCTTGTACGGCCTCCGGTGATGCGGGGAAAGCGATCATGCCCGCTCCCGCGCCGGGACAGGTGGCGTTGGCTGTACACAAGGGCAATCGGGTGATCCCCGCTTCCGGTTTTGGCGGCGATCCGCTACGCGGGCGGTATGCCGGTTACCCATGAATGCGATCTCGCCATTGTCGGCGGCGGGCTGGCGGGCGGGCTCATCGCGCTGGCGTTGGCGGCGCGGCGCCCGGATCTTTCGATCCGCATTGTCGAGGCGGGTGACGTGCTGGGGGGCAATCACCTCTGGTCCTTCTTCGATGCCGACGTCTCGCGCGAGGATCGCTGGCTGCTGACGCCGCTCGTCTGCCATGCCTGGCCCGGCTATGACGTCGCTTTCCCGGCGCATCGCCGCACCATCAACCAGCCTTATTATTCGATCGAGTCCGAACGCCTCGACCAGGTCGTGCGCAAGGCGCTTCCCGCCGGGTCGATCATGACCGGCTGCAAGGTACTGGCCTGCAGCCCGACCGCCGTTGTCCTCGCCGATGGGGAGCGGATCGAGGCAAAGGGCGTGATCGACGCGCGCGGCCCGGGTGACCTGTCGATGCTGGAGGTCGGCTGGCAGAAGTTCGTCGGGCGGTTACTCGACATCCCCGCCGGGCATGGCGTCGCGCATCCGATGGTGATGGACGCGACCATCGCCCAATATGACGGCTATCGCTTCGTCTATCTGCTGCCCTTTTCACCCACTCAATTGTTCGTCGAGGACACCTATTACAGCGACAGCGCGACGCTGAACGTCGGCGCGCTCAATCGTCGGATCGATGTCTATGCCGAGGCAAAGGGCTGGGCGGCGACTCCCGCCGGGCGCGAGGAAAAGGGCGCGCTGCCGGTCGTCATCGGCGGCGATTTCGAGGCCTATTGGCGCTGGGGCGGCGCGAAAGTGGCGAAGGCAGGCGCGCGCGCGGGACTTTTTCATCCCACCACGGGTTACTCCCTGCCGGATGCGGTGCGGCTCGCCATCCGCATCGCAGAGGCAACGGATCTAAGTGGCGAAGGGCTGCACGACTTGACCCATGATTATGCCCAGGCGCGCTGGAACGAGCGGCGCTTCTACCGCATGCTCGACGCCATGCTGTTCCGCGCGGCGGAGCCGGACGCTCGGTACAAGGTGCTCGAGCGTTTTTACCGGCTGCACCCCAATCTGATCGCGCGCTTCTATGCCGCGCGCTCAACCGGCAAGGACAAGCTGCGCGTGCTGTCGGGCAAGCCCCCGGTGCCCCTTTTCCGCGCGCTGCGCGTCATCCGAAAGGCGAATTGATGCGCGCGATCGTTATTGGTGCCGGCTTCGGCGGGCTGGCGCTTGCCATTCGTCTCCAGTCGGCGGGCGTGGAAACCACCATCGTCGAGGCGCGCGACAAGCCCGGTGGCCGCGCCTACGTCTGGCAGCGCGACGGGTTCACCTTTGACGCTGGCCCGACCGTCATCACCGACCCCGCCTGCCTGTCGGAACTATGGGCGCTCACCGGCCAGGACATGGCGCGCGACGTGACGCTGGAGCCGGTGAAGCCATTCTACCGGCTGAACTGGCCCGACGGCACCAATTTCGATTACACCAACGATGACACGTTGCTGCGTGGCGAGATCGCGCGGCTCGATCCCGATGACGTCGCCGGATACGCCCGCTTCCTCGAATATTCCGCCGGCGTCTATCGCGAGGGGTATGAGAAGCTCGGCCATGTCGCGTTTCTCGACTTCGCCTCGATGATCAAGGCGGCGCCGGCGCTGGCGAAATATCAGGCGTGGCGGTCGGTCTATTCGATGGTGTCCTCGTTCGTGAAGAACGAGAAACTGCGCGAGGCCTTGTCCTTCCACACGCTGCTCGTCGGTGGCAATCCGATGACCACCAGCGCCATTTACGCGCTGATCCACAAGCTGGAGCGTGACGGCGGCGTCTGGTTCGCGCAGGGCGGCACCAACCGGCTGGTCGCCGGCATGGTGACCTTGTTCGAGCGGCTCGGCGGCACCATCCGGCTCAACGATCCGGTGGCGGAGATCGAGACGCTGGGCGACCGGGTCACCGCGGTACGCACGCAGAGCGGCTGGCGGCAGGAGGCCGACATGGTCGCCTCCAACGGCGACATCGTCCACACCTATCGCGATCTCCTGGGCACCTCGCGGTCCGCGGCGCGCACGGCAGCGCGGCTGGAGCGTAAGAAATACTCGCCCTCACTGTTCGTCGTCCATTTCGGGATCAAGGGCACGTGGCCGGGCATCCCGCACCACATGATCCTGTTCGGCCCGCGCTATAAGGGGCTGCTGGCGGACATCTACGATCATGGCGTGCTGAGCGAGGATTTCTCGCTCTACCTGCACCATCCGACCGTCACCGATCCCAGTTTGGCGCCGGAGGGCTGCTCGACCTTCTACGCGCTTGCCCCCGTGCCGCATCAGGGCAAGTTCCCGGAGGATTGGGACCGTGTCGCGCCAATCCTGGAGAAGCGGATCCTGGATGAGGTCGGCCGCCGGCTGATCCCCGACATCCACGACCGGATCGTGACCAAGTTCAGCTACACGCCGGCCGATTTCTCGCGCGATCTCAATGCGCACCTCGGCAGCGCGTTCAGCCTGGAGCCGGTGCTGACGCAGAGCGCCTATTTCCGCGTCCACAATCGTGATGACAAGATTTCGAACCTGTATTTCGTCGGTGCCGGGACTCATCCGGGCGCCGGCATCCCCGGTGTCGTCGGCAGTGCGAAGGCAACGGCGGCACTGATGCTTGAGGGAGTGAGAAGGTGACAGTCGGTGTGATCCCTTCCGTAGTAGGGAAGGGAAAGTGATGAAGCGTCTGGCGGTTTACTGTGGATCGGCGACGCCGCGCGACCCGCAATTTATGGAACTGGCATGGGATGTCGGCCGCTCGCTGGCGGAGCGTGGCATTGGCGTCGTCTATGGCGGCGGTCGGCTGGGCCTGATGGGCGCCGTCGCGGATGGCGCGTTGGCGGCCGGCGGCGAAGTGATCGGCATCATCCCGCAGGCGCTGGTCAACGCAGAGGTCGCACATCGCGGCCTGACAGAACTCCACGTCGTGGAGGGGATGCACGACCGCAAGCGGGCGTTCACCGATCTGGCTGATGGCTTCGTCACCATCCCCGGCGGCACCGGCACGATGGACGAACTGTGGGAGGCGCTCAGCTGGGCGCAGATCGGCTATCACGAGGATCCGGTCGGGCTGCTCAACGCCGCTGGCTATTACGATCACCTCATCGCCTTCTGGCATAAGATGAGCGAAGTGGGCTTCCTCCGCCCACAGCATGAGGATCTGCTGATTATCGCCGATACGCTGGACGTGTTGCTCGACCGCATGGCCGCGCATCAGCCGAGCCAGCCGATCGTGCGCATGACCGCGGACGATCTTTGAGCGGTGCGATGCCCTTCGCGAAGGTGATCTGAGCATGGCCGCTCCGGCTTCCGATCGCGCCGCGCTGGTGGCGGCGGCGCGCGAATCGATCGCGCGCGGGTCGAAGAGCTTTGCCCTCGCCAGCAACCTCTTCGATCCCGAGACGCGGGAACGCGCGTGGCTGCTCTACGCCTGGTGCCGCGCCTGCGACGATATCGTCGACGGGCAGGATCACGGCCACAACGCCACCACCGTCGACGATGCCGAGGCGCGCGTCGCGATCATCGCGGAAAAGACCACGGCGGCGCTTGCCGGTCGCAGCGTCGGCGACATGCCGTTCGATGCACTGCGCGTCGTTGCGGCGGAGACGCGGCTCCCTGCGCGCTTCGCGCATGATCTGGTCACCGGATTCCGGCTCGATGCGGAAGATTGGCGGCCGCGCAGCGAGGACGATCTGTACCGTTATTGCTACCATGTCGCCGGCACCGTCGGCTGCATGATGGCGGTGATCATGGGGGTCGATCCGGCGGATGACGATACCCTGGACCGCGCGTGCGATCTGGGACTGGCGTTCCAGCTCGCCAATATCGCGCGCGATATCGAGGAGGATGACCGGATCGGCCGCTGCTATTTGCCCGACGAATGGCTGGCGGAGATGGACATTCCGCCCGGCCAGCACATGAAGCCGCCGTTCCGTGATCGCCTGGTGGTGCTCGCGCGCCGCTTGGCGGATCGCGCTGCGCTGCATGAGGCCAGCGCCCGTGTCGGCGCGGCGAAGCTGCCGCCACGCGCGCGCTGGGCAGTGCTGGCGGCGGCCGGCATCTATGGCGATATCGCGCGCGAAGTGGCGAAGCGCGGCGCGCACGCCTGGGATCACCGTGTCACCACGTCGAAGGGCGCGAAGCTGGCGTGGGTGGCGAAGGCAGCGGTGGCGGTGCGCCGGCCGGTCGCCGATACGCCGCGCGACCGCATTCTGTGGACCCGCCCCCGCTGATCGCGCGGGCGGGCCGGCGTCCGATCACACCAGATCGGGCGGCGTCGCTTCCTTCACCAGCCGCGCGACGATCTCGTCCAGCGAGACGATTTCCTGCCCCTGGCTGCCCAGCCGGCGGACGGCGACCGTGCCTTCCTCCGCCTCGCGCTTGCCGACCACCAGCAGCGCCGGCACCTTCGCCAGGCTGTGCTCGCGCACCTTGTAGTTGATCTTCTCGTTGCGAAGATCCGTCTCGACGCGCAGCCCGGCCGCGGCCAGCCTGTCGCGCACGACATGCGCATAATCATCGGCCTCGGACACGATCGTCGCGACCACCGCCTGCACCGGGGACAGCCACAGCGGGAAACGTCCCGCATGATGCTCGATCAGGATGCCGATGAAGCGCTCGAACGAGCCCAAAATGGCGCGGTGAAGCATGATCGGCCGGTGCCGCTCGCCATCCTCGCCGATATAGCTCGCGTCGAGCCGCTCGGGCAGCACGGTGTCGGTCTGGATCGTCCCGACCTGCCACGTCCGCCCGATCGCGTCAGTCAGGTGGAATTCCAGCTTGGGCGCGTAGAAGGCGCCTTCGCCCTCCAGCTCCTCCCAGCCATATTCCGGCGTGTTGCGTCCCGTCGCGGCGACCGCGTCACGCAGCGACTGTTCGGACCAGTCCCACATCTCCTCGCTGCCAAACCGCTTTTCGGGGCGCAGCGCGAGCTTGATGGCATATTTCTCGAAACCGAGGTCCTTGTAGACCACGTCGAGCAGGTCGATGAACTTCGCCACCTCCTCGACCAATTGGTCCTCGCGCACGAAGATATGCGCATCGTCCTGCGTGAACTGGCGCACGCGCATGATGCCGTGCAGCGCGCCATGCGGCTCGTTGCGGTGGCAGCAGCCGAACTCCG
The DNA here is from genome assembly GCF_045369765.1 of Sphingomonas olei. NCBI lineage: Bacteria > Pseudomonadati > Pseudomonadota > Alphaproteobacteria > Sphingomonadales > Sphingomonadaceae > Sphingomonas > Sphingomonas olei. The sequence continues at coordinate 48,841 of NZ_JBIQEU010000006.1, read as the reverse complement.
CCATGCGGATCGGCAAGTCGCGGTACGATTTGATCCCCTGGCGGAAGATCAGCACGTGCGCCGGGCAGTTCATCGGCTTCAGCGCCATCCAGTCGGCGTCGTCGGACACCAGAGCGCCTTCGTCCTCGATGTTCGGCACCTCGTCCGGGATGACGAACATGTTCTCGCGATACTTGCCCCAGTGGCCGGAGCGCTCCCACTGGCGCGCGTCCATCACCTGCGGCGTCTTCACTTCCTCATAGCCGCCCATGTCCAGCCGGCGGCGCATATACGCCTCCAGCTGCCGCCAGATCATATAGCCCTTGGGGTGCCAGAAGACGCTGCCATGCGCCTCCTGCTGGAGGTGGAACAGGTCCATCTCCTGCCCGATCTTGCGGTGATCGCGCTTCGCCGCTTCCTCCAGCATGTGGAGGTGCGCATCGAGCTGCTTCTTGTTCAGCCAGCCCGTGCCATAGATTCGGCTCAGCATCGCGTTCTTCTGGTCGCCGCGCCAGTAAGCGCCCGAAACGCGAGTCAACTTGAACGCCTGAGGGTCGAGCTTGCCGGTGGAGGCAAGGTGCGGCCCGCGGCACATGTCCAGCCAGTCGCCGCCCGACCAATAGACCGTCAGCTCCTCGTCATCGGGAAGCTCGGCCGCCCATTCGGCCTTGAACGTCTCGCCTTGCTGCTTCCAGCGTTCGATCAGCTGCTCGCGCGTCCACACCTCGCGGCGCAGCGGCTTGTCCGCGGCGATGATCTTGCGCATCCGCTCCTCGATCAGCGGCAGGTCCTCTTCCGTGAACGGGCCGTGGTCCGCCGGCGCGGCGAAATCGTAGTAGAAACCATCGTCGGTCGACGGGCCGAACGTGATCTGCGTGCCGGGGAACAGCTCCTGCACCGCTTCGGCCAGGACGTGCGCGTAATCGTGCCGCGCCAGTTCCAGCGCGTCCGCCTCATCGCGGTTCGTCACCAGCGCGAGGTGCGAGCTGCCCTCGAACGGGCGGTTGATGTCGCGCAGTTCGCCATCGACCCGCGCGGCGATCGCCGCCTTGGCGAGGCCCGGCCCGATGGCGGCGGCAATGTCGGCGGGCGTCGATCCCGGCGGTACCTCGCGTACCGAACCGTCCGGAAGCGTGATCGAGAGCATGGTCATGAGAGGCTTTCCTGCAATGCCGATGCGCTTAGGCGAGCGCGAACGCGACGAAAAGAGCGTCCGGTATCTGGCAGGAACGAAGTGGAGGACGCCGGCCCACCCGTTCCGGGTGAGCAGACCGTCAGCGCATCAGCGCGTGACCGACCGCCCCCGGATGCCCGGGGTGGTGGTAGTGGTCATGGCACGATCGTGCAGCATAAGCGGGATATAGCGTTCAGGCCGCGGGCGAACAAGCGCCGCCATCCGCACATACAACAACGGGCCCGCCCTCCCGAAGGAGAGGCGGACCCGCGCCCTCAATACGCTACGCGAGGGATACGCAGGCCGAAACGGCCATTTCGTCAGCGGCAGTACCGCGGATTGTTCGACTTCTCGATCGCGTTGCCGGCCACTGCGCCGCCGACGCCGCCCAAGACGGTGCCCAGCGCGCGGTCCCCGCGGCTGTCGATCGTGCGACCCAGCAGGCCACCGGCAATCGCGCCGACGATCGCGCCGGTCGTGCCGTTGTTGCAGCGCTGGTTGCGATAGCGGCGATCGTAGCCGCGATAGTTGCGACGATTGTCATAGCCGCGGTAATTGTCATAGCCGCGATACTGACGCTCATAACGGTCGTAACGATCACCACCCCAGCGCTGGGCCGATGCCTCGGCGGGGATCAGGGCAACCGTGCTCATCGCGAGAGCGGCGCCAGCGAGCGAAAGCTTCTTAAACATGGGTTCGACTCCCGTTTCAAAATCCGTCCGGGAAGGCTGATGCCATCCCGATGACCATGGTTTTGCGCGATTCGCATTGAGCCGACCCTGAATGCGCTCGTTATCGACGGTTCAGGTACGTTGGTCCTATGGGCACAGCGGTGCGCCGTTCCACGTCCTTCCTCCTCTCCGTCGCTGCGGTGCTGCTGGTCGTGCCACGCTATGATGGTGCAGAGCGGCTGCCGACGATCCGCGATCGCCCGATGGTCACCGCCAACCCGTACGTGCCCGCTGGTGGCTGGCCGGATCGCATCGGCGCGTTGGCGCCCGTGGGCGGATTGACCTTGTCGAGCAGCGATCCGGCGTTCGGCGGCTTTTCTGCGCTGGCGCTACACGATGGGCGTGCGCATCTGCTCAGCGATGGGGGCAATCTCGTCACCCTCGCCCTTCGGGGCGGCACGGTGCGTGAACCGCGGGGTCACGTCCTGCGCCAAGGGCCAGGGGTGGGGTGGGACCGGCGGGATCGCGACAGCGAATCGCTGACGCTCGATCCCCGTACGGGGCACGCCTGGGTCGGCTATGAGACGCACAACCAGATCTGGCGCTACGCCCCCGGTTATGCCCGTGCCGAGCGTCACAGCGCCCCCGCTGCGATGCGCCGCTGGGAGCCGAACCTTGGCGCCGAATCACTGGTCCGGCTACGCGACGGCGTGTTCCTCACCTTTGCGGAGCGAAAGCCCAATCGCCGCACCCGCCACGGACTGTTGTTCACTGGCGATCCGACCGTGCCTGGGGCGAAGCCAATACGCTTTCTGTTCCAGCCGCCCAATCGCTACGACCCGAGCGACGCGGCCGAGCTTCCTGACGGCGACCTGCTCGTCCTCACACGCCGCTTCCAATATCCGTTCCGCTTCACTGCGAAGCTTGTCCGGATCAGCCGCGCCGACATTCAGCCGAATGCCGTGGTGTCGGGGAAGACGGTCGCGACCCTCGCTCCGCCGGTGCTGGGTGAGAATGCGGAGGGGCTGGCGATCACGCAGGAACGGGGCGAGACGATGGTGTGGATCGTCACCGACAATGACGCGATGGTGCTCCGGCCGACCTATCTGCTGAAACTGCGCTGGCCGCGATCAGAACTAGAAAAGTAGCACCGCTTCCCCTGAACGACCAAAGGCCCGCCGTCCCGAAGGACGGCAGGCCATGGTCGCGTTCCTGTCCGCTGGATCAGGCGGCGGTGGAAACCGCGGCAGCGCGCTTCTTCTTCACGTCGCGCTTCAGGCGACGTGCACGAAGCGACAGCTTCTCGTCGCTGGTCTTGACCAGCCAGTTGTCGAGACCGCCATTGTGCTCGACCGAGCGCAGGCCGTGAGTCGAAACGCGCAGACGCACGCTCTTCTCGAGCGAGTCCGACATCAGCGTCACATTCTGCAGGTTCGGCAGGAAGGTACGCTTGGTCTTGTTGTTGGCGTGGGAAACGTTGTTACCCACCTGCCGGCCCTTGCCGGTCAGCTCGCAAATGCGCGACATGGTTCAGATCCTGAGTTTCGGGTTGGCCCGGAAAGTCGGCGCCACTAGCGGTACCCCGCCGAATCGTCAAGCATCGCTACATGCAACCTAGTGGATCACCTGATCGTTGTTGCACCACCGATACGACTGGAGATCAGGATCATGCGTGCCATTCTCGTCATTCTGGGCATTGTCGCACTCGTGATTCTGGCAGGGATGGCGACGGGTTTCATCAATATCGATCAGACCCAGACCGCGCAGCTTCCCCGAATCGAGGGCGGGCAGGCACCTGAATTCAAGGCCGACGTTGGCAAGATCGACGTTGGTACCGAACGGAAGGTCATCGAAGTGCCCAAGGTCGAGGTCCAGCGCCCGGGTGCCTCGCCCACGCCGGCGCAATGATTCGCCGGGCGCGCTGACTCCGTCGCTGGCGTTGTAATCGGCGATGGCCTGAGCCCCGCCGGCGGGGCATAGCGGCGGCGATGTTCCCTCTCCCTGATCCCATGGCCAGCGCCCTGGCTGCCGCACGCGAGGCGGCCCTGGAGGGCGAAGTGCCCGTCGGCGCGGCGATCACGCTGGAAGGACAGATTGTCGCGGTCGCCGCCAATGCGCCGCGCCGCCTCCACGATCCGACCGCCCATGCCGAGATGCAGGTCATCCGCGCCGCCGCCCGGCTGCTCGCGCGCGACCGGCTGGAGGATTGCGATCTCTGGGTGACGCTGGAACCGTGCGCGATGTGCGCCGGCGCCATCGCCCATGCCCGGATCAGGCGGCTCTATTATGGCGCATCCGATCCGAAGGGCGGGGCCGTCGAATATGGCCCGCGCTTCTTCTCGCAGCCAACCTGCCACCACCGCCCGGACGTCTATGGCGGGATCGGCGCGCGCGAGGCCGGTGACCTGCTGCGCGATTTCTTCGTCGCCCGTCGCTAGCGACGACCGCGGCCGCACCGGCGACCGCGGTCCGCATCTGCTTACTGGCGGTAACCCAGCTCGTTCTCCGAGATCGGCACGATCTTGATCTCGACGCGGCGGTTGGCTGCGCGGCCTTCCTCGGTCTCGTTGGTCGCAATCGGCTGGGTCTCGCCAAAGCCGCGAATACCGATGCGGGCGCGCTGCACGCCATGGCTGGACAGATAATCGGCAACGGCCGTCGCGCGCCGCTCCGACAGGCCCTGGTTATAGGCGTCGCTGCCGGTCGAATCGGTATGGCCGTATACGTCGATATAGGTGCGGTTGTACTCGCCCAGCACGCTCGCCACCCGGTCCAAAGTCTGCTGGAACTGCGGCTGCACCGCGGCCGAGTTGTACGCGAAGTTGATGCCGCTCGGGATATTCAGCAGCAGATCGTCGCCCTGGCGGATCACCTGCACGTCGGTGCCGGCGGTGCGGGCGCGCAGATCGCGCTCCTGCTTGTCCATATAGGCGCCGATCCCCGCGCCGGCGATGCCGCCGATCCCTGCGCCGACGATTTTCTCCGTCCGGTCGCGCCGGCCACCGACCAGATCCCCCAGCAGATACCCGCCCAACGCGCCGCCGATGCCGCCGATCGCCGCCTTCGAGATCCGCCGCTCACCGGTTTCCGGGTCGGTGGTGCACGCTGCCGTGGTGAGCAGCGCGCCGCTGACGACCAAGCCAACCAACGCAGACTTCAAACGCATCATCGTGTCCCCTTTTCATTCGTGTCCGCCAGAAACCCGGCGCTGATATGGGTTGTTCCGTATCCGGGCTGAACCGCAAATGACGCGAATGGTTGTGGAGCGCGGCGAATCCCGCCAAGAGAGTTCCACATCATGCTACCGCCGTTCCCCTGGATCGACGTCCTCATCATTCTTGCGCTAGTCGCCCTTAACGGCGTCTTCGCGATGAGCGAGCTCGCGATCGTTTCGTCCCGCAAGGCCCGTCTCGAAGCAATGGTGCGCAGCGGCAAGCCCGGTGCGCGGGCCGCGATGGCGCTGGCTGCCGACCCGGGCAAATTCCTCTCGACAGTGCAGATCGGGATCACGCTGATCGGTATCGGCACCGGTGCCTATTCGGGTGCCAGCCTTGGCACCCCCACGGCCGCGAGGCTGGAGGCATTGGGCATGCCGGCGGCATTGGCGAACAATGTCGCGGTCGCGCTGGTCATCGGGCTTACGACCTATGCCTCGCTGATCATTGGCGAATTGGTGCCCAAGCAAATCGCGCTTCGCAATCCGGAGCCGGTGGCCAGCTGGCTGGCGCTGCCGATGACGTGGCTCGCCGTCTTTACCAAGCCGATAGTCTGGGTGCTCGACGCGTCCAGCATCCTGATCTTCCGCCTGCTGGGGCTCAACCGCGAATCGGAGGAGCATGTCACGGCGGAGGAACTGCACCTGATCGTCGCCGAGGCGAGCAAGTCCGGCGTGATCGAGGAGCATGAACGCTCGATCATCTCCGGCGTGGTGCGGCTCGCCGATCGCCCGGTGCGCGAGGTGATGACGCCGCGCACTGAGGTCGACTGGCTCGATTCGGGGCTCGACGATGCCGCGATCCGCGCGAAACTGCTGGCGACGCCGCACAGCCGCCTGCCCGTTGCGGACGGGTCGATCGATGCGGTGATCGGTGTGATCCAGGCGCGCGATGTGGCGGCGGCGCTCGCCCGCGGCGACTCGCTCGACCTGAAGCAGCTGGTGCGAAAGGCACCGTTCGTGGTCGATCAGATCGACGCGATGGACGCGCTCGACGCGCTGCGCCGCGCTGATGTGCCCATGGCGCTGATTCACGACGAATATGGCCATTTTGAAGGGATCGTGACCCCGGCCAATCTGCTCGCGGCAATTGCGGGCGAGTTTGCATCCGATGCCGAACCGGGTGAGGCGCCCAACATCGTCGAGCGCGACGACGGCTCCTTGCTGGTCGCGGGTACCACCTCGGCCGACACGCTGGCCGAGCGGCTGGGCATCGAGCTTCCCGAGGACCGCGATTATGCGACCGCCGCCGGCCTGGCGCTGGCGATCTTCCGCCACTTGCCGGTCGAGGGCGAAAGCTTCGTCGAACAGGGCTGGCGCTTCGAGGTGGTCGATCTCGATGGACGCCGGATCGACAAGCTGCTGGTGCGCACCGCCTGATCGGCGCTTGGGGCGGGGGCAGCCCGCTGCTCCCCGTCCCTCTGGCCATCCCAGCCACCATTTCCCGATCATTTCGCCAGCGCGCGCGGTGCTGCCGCCCGCGCCGCGCGATCAGGCGACGCTCTGCCCACCAGCGATCGGTTCCACCCGCTGGCGCCGCCCGGGCGCGGTCAGGATCAGGTAGAGCCCGCCCGCAATCATCGGCAGGCACAGCACCTGCCCCATGTGGATGGTGGTGGCGAAGAAGGTGCCGGCAAATTGCGAATCCGGCTCGCGGAAGAATTCGACCACGAAGCGCGCCGTGCCATAGCCGAGCAGGAACAGCCCGGTCAGCTTGCCCGGCTGGTATCGCGCATTGGTCCGCCAGAAGAAGAAGAAGAGAAGCGCGAACAGCGCCACGCCCTCCAGCCCCGCCTCATACAGCTGGCTCGGGTGGCGCGCCGGCTCGGGCACACCCGCCGGCACGGTGCGGGAGAAGACGATCGCCCAGGGCACGTCGGTCGGCTTGCCCCACAATTCGCCGTTCACGAAATTCGCCAGCCGGCCGAAGAACAGCCCGAACGGCACCACGCACGCGACATAATCGTGGATGCGCAGCCAGTTCAGCCCATTGCGCCGCGCGAACAGGATGATGGCCAGGCTGGTGCCGATAACCCCGCCGTGGAAGCTCATGCCGCCGTCCCACAATCGCAGGATGCGTAGCGGGTGCAGCAGCATGTCGGGCGCGTAGAACAGGACGTAGCCGATCCGCCCGCCCAGGATGATGCCCAGCGTGGCGTAGAACACCAGGTCGTCGGCATGCCGGCGCGCCATCGGCGCCCCCGGCTGGTCCAGCAGCTTCAGCAGATACCACCAGCCGATGACGATTCCGGCGATGTAGGCGAGACTGTACCAGCGCAGCGTGAAAAACCCGATCGAGAAGACGTCCGGGTGCAATCCCAGGTCCTCGAACCGGATATGGCTCGCTGCGGCGGCGAAGATGGGCAGGATCAAGGCTTTTCCCTCTGGCTTCACGTCTGCATAAGGGCCCTCAAGACCAAGACCAAGCGGAGAGACGCATGAAGACCGAACTGGACCTCAAGATGGACGCGACCATGGCCGCGTTGACGGGAGAGGGCGGTCCGCTTGCGCTCGGCACGATCGAACGTTTCGGCCAGACACTGCCCATCATCGCTGCGGCACCGCCGACGCTGCCGGCCTATTTCGCTCATTATGCGCAGCAGCATGCCGGCACGGAGTTCCTGATCGCCGGGGATGAGCGGCTCACCTATGCCGACGTTTATGGCCGCGCGCAGAAGGTGGCCGACGCGCTGGTAAGCGGCTTTGGCGTGAAGAAGGGCGACCGGATCGGCATCGCCGCGCGCAACTCGCCGTCGTGGATCATCATCTACATGGGCGTGCTGATCGCGGGCGGCGTCGCCACCTTGCTGAACGGCTGGTGGCAGGCCGAGGAGCTTCAGGCAGGCGTCGATGATGTCGGCTGCTCTTTGGTATTTGCCGATCCGCCGCGCTGCCGCCGTCTCGCGGCGCTGCCGAACCTGTCGGCCCCCGTCGTGGAGTTCGACGACCTGCAGCCGATCGATGCGGCGCTCGCGCCGATCCTCGATCGCGGCACGGGCAATGCGACGATGCCGGAGATCGGCCCGGACGATAATGCCACGATCCTGTTCACCTCCGGCTCGACCGGCCAGTCGAAGGGCGCCTTGTCGACCCATCGCCAGGTGACCCAGGGCGTGTTCAACTATCTCGGCTCCGCGTTGATGATGCTGGCGATCAGCGCGCAGGACGGAACGGCACCGAGCGATCTTCAGCCCTCGACGCTGCTCAACGTGCCCCTGTTCCACGTGACGGCGGAAGTGCCGGTGTTCCTCCAGTCGTTCGCCATCGGGCGTAAGCTGGTGCTGATGCCCAAGTGGGACGCCGAGGAGGCGATGCGCCTCATCGAAAAGGAAAAGATCACCTATTTCGTCGGCGTGCCGCTGATGAGCTTCGAGATGCTCAACCACCCGAACCGGCACAAATACGACCTGTCGAGCGTCGCGGACATCGCCGCGGGCGGCGCGCCGCGCCCGGTCGAACACGTCAAGCGGATCGATCAGGAAATGGAGGGCAAGCCGCTGATCGGCTATGGCCTGACCGAAACGAACGGCATCGGCACCGGCAATTGGCGCACCAATTACCTCGCCAAGCCGAACTCGGCCGGCCGGCCCTCGCTGCCGCTCGTCGACCTCGCGATCCTTGATGATGCCGGCAAGCCGGTGCCGCAGGGCAAACGCGGCGAAATCTCGATCCGCTCGGTCGCCAATTTCCAGGAATATTGGGGCAATCCGGAAGCGACCGCCGCGGCCTTCACCGCCGACGGCTATTTCCGCACTGGCGACATCGGCTACCTCGACGAGGACGGCTATCTCTTCATCGTCGACCGCAAGAAGGACATCATCATCCGCGGCGGCGAGAATATCAGCTGCCAGGAGGTCGAGGACGCACTGTACCAGCATCCCGACGTGGCCGAGGCGGCGGTGTTCGGGCTGCCGGACGAGAAATATGGCGAAGTGCCCGGCGCGGTCGTCCACCTGCGCAAGGTGGGCACGGTGGCCATCGAGGATCTATGGGCATTTCTCGCGCAGCATATTGCGGCATTCAAGGTGCCGCAGCGCATCTGGCTCGCCGACGATCCGCTTCCTCGCCTCGGCACGGAGAAGATCGACAAGGTCAGCCTGCGCACCAAATATCGCGAACTGGCGAAGCTCGACGAGGTCGAGATCTGATCAACCGCCTGTCAGGTCCGCCCATGGGCGGACCTGACGGTCGTTACGGGGCACGCGGACCAATCGGGTCAGCGCCAGCCCAGCGCCGGCGCGACATGCGTCAGGATGCTTTCCAGCACGTGCGCATTGTAATCGACGCCCAGCTGGTTTGGCACGGTCAGCAACAGCGTGTCGGCTTCGGCGATCGCCTCATCCTGGCGCAGCTGCTCGACCAGCCGGTCGGGCTCCGCGGCATAGGAGCGGCCGAACACGGCGCGCATATTGTCGATGACGCCAATCTGGTCGCTGTCCTCCCCGCGGCCGAAATATTGCCGGTCCTGATCGTTCACCAGGGCGAAGATCGATCGTGACACCGACACCCGCGGCTCGCGCGCATGGCCAGCCTCCTTCCACGCCTCACGATAGAGGCGGATCTGCTTGGCCTGCTGGATGTGGAACGGCTCGCCGCTCTCATCGGCCTTCAGCGTGCTGCTTTGCAGGTTCATGCCCTTTTGCGCCGCCCAGACGGCGGTCGCATCCGCGCCTGAACCCCACCAGATGCGCTCGCGCAGCCCGGCGGAGAACGGCTCCAGCCGGAGCAGCCCCGGCGGGTTGGGGAACATCGGCCGCGGATTGGGCTTGGCGAACCCCTGGCCCTTCAACAGCTCCAGGAACACCTCGCCGTGGCGGCGGCCCATGTCCGCATCGGTTTCGCCCGGCGCTGGCGTGTAGCCGAAATGGCGCCACCCTTCGATCACCTGCTCGGGCGAACCACGGCTGATCCCCAGCTGCAGCCGCCCGCCACTGATCAGGTCGGCCGCGCCGGCATCCTCCGCCATGTAGAACGGATTCTCGTAGCGCATGTCGATGACGCCAGTGCCGATCTCGATCCGCTTTGTCCTGGCACCGACGGCGGCGAGCAGCGGAAAGGGGGAGGCGAGTTGCTGCGCGAAATGATGGACGCGGAAATAGGCGCCGTCCGCGCCCAGCTCCTCGGCGGCAACTGCCAGGTCGATCGACTGGAGCAAAACGTCGCTGGCCGAACGCGTCGCGGAATGCGGCGCGGCCGACCAATGGCCAAAGGACAGGAATCCGATCTTCTTCATTGTTATCATCCCGATCGCGCCGGCCCGGACAGGGCCGGTCGCGGTTCACGGAACGATATGGGCCTCCCGCACAGGGCGCCCAAGCTGCCGAACAGAGACGCTTCGTTTCGCGTCGCCGCCGGTCAGCGCATCAGCGCCGAGGAATCAGAACGGCAGCCAGTTCGATTTCTGGGTGAACTTCATATAGCCAACGTTGACACTGGCACGGTAGCCGACGCCCAGCCGCACCGGGATTAGCACCACATTGCCGCGCCGCAGGTATGTCGCGGCAAAGCCACCGACGAAGTACAGCCGGCCTTCGGCCGCCGGGAACCGCCGGTACAATTCCGCCGTGTCGTACAGATTGTACACCAGCACGAAGACCTTGTTGGCATCGCCGCCGACGTCAAAGCCGACCGACGGGCCGGTCCAATAAACCGGCATCTGCCCCTCGACCTTGTGGGTCATGATCCCCGAGCCGTAGCGCAGGCCGAGCACGAACGCCCCCGCCGCCTCACGGCCGGCGATATAGGCATTGGGCTCGCCCTGCTCCGACAGGATCTTCTCGATCAGCGAGGCAAAGCCTTCGGCGCCCTTACCGAACACGCCCTCGCCCGCACCGATCAGGTCGTCACGCTTGAACGTCGCGGCGGCGTCGGTGGTCGCCTGCGCCTGCGGGTCCACGTTGTCCGTGGTCGGTGCCGAGCGGCTGGGTGCCGGGGCAGGGGCCGGCGCCGGCGCGGGGAGTGGCGCCTCCAATGGCGGGGAGTCCTGATCGGCCGGTGCCGTGTCGGAATAGGTCGGCTCACGATAGCTCTGGTCGCGGTCAGCAGGCGCTGGCGTGCGCGCCGGCGGGGGTGGGACGCGCGGGCCGTCAAGATCGCTGTCGATCTGCTGGTTGGGGTCGATGGTACGCACCTGCGCCGGCGCGATGCCCGACACCATCGTGGCGATCAGTCCCATCGCGATCATCAACTTGCGCATCGTTACTTACCCCCTGGGCACGCCCGGTTTCACCGCACCATAACGGATAGACGGCTTGCGCGGCAATGAACGGCGCGGCGGAGCGACTCGGCGGTGCGTCAGGACGAAGGCGCTTTCCCGGCAGCAGCCAGTTGATCGGCTCCGCACTCCTCGCTATAGGCGCCGTTCCGCCAGGCCCGGAGACGTGGGTGAGTGGCTGAAACCAACGCTTTGCTAAAGCGTCGTACGGGAAACCGTACCGAGGGTTCGAATCCCTCCGTCTCCGCCACTTTGCCTCATCGCCATTGATCCCGGTCGTCGCCAGGCCCCTTGAATCACGCTGGCGCCCGCACCGGCGCGGCTTCTCCGTCCTCCTGAGCATAGCGCTGCGCCAGATGCGCGCAGACCAGCAGCTGGATCTGGTGAAAGATCATGACCGGCAGGATGATCGGCCCGACCTGCGCCGCCGGGAACAGCACGCCGGCGATCGGCACGCCGGATGCGAGGCTCTTCTTCGATCCGCAGAACAGGATGGCGATCCGGTCGGCGCGATCGAAGCCCAACCGCCGGGCGATCCACGCGGTCGCCACCATGATGACCGCCAGCAGGATGGCGCAGATGATGCTGAGCACGGCGAGCTGCCAGATCGGCATCCCCGACCACAGTCCCTCGACCACCGCCGCGCTGAACGCGGTATAGACCACCAGCAGGATCGATCCGCGGTCAACGGTCGACACCAGGCGCGAATGGCGCGCGACGAAGGCCTTGGTCAGCGGGCGGGAAAGATGTCCCGCGACGAACGGCACCAGCAACTGGAAGACGATCGTCCAGATTTCGTCCCCCGCGACCTGTGCCTCGCCCCCGATCAGCAGCGCGACCAGCAGCGGGGTGAGTGCGATGCCCAACAGGTTGGAGGCAGACGCGCTGCATACCGCCGCGGGGACGTTCCCACGCGCCATCGCGGTAAAGGCGATCGACGACTGGACCGTCGAGGGCAGCAGCGTGAGGAACAACAGCCCGGTCGCCAGCGACGGGGTCAGCATCGTGCCTGCGACCGCCGCGGTGCCGATCCCGAGCAACGGGAACAGGCCGAAGGTGATCGCCAGCACGACCAGGTGCAGGCGCCAGTTCGTCAAACCCTGCACGATCGCCTCTCGCGACAACTTTGCGCCGTGTAGAAAGAACAGAAGCGCGATCGCAACGGTCGTCAGCGCGCCGAACAGGCGCGCGCCTTCGCCCCTGCACGGCAATAATGAGGCGACCAGCACGGTGAAAAGCAGCAGCAGGCTGTAGCGATCGATCTTGCGAATGGCGGAAAGCAGGGCAACTTCCTCTTTGTCATGGCCGGTTTTGAGGTCCGGCGGCCAGGTAGCACGTGCGCGCGTGCCTTTGCACAGACCTTTCCCCCGACACCGGTGTCAGGGATCAACCAAGTTCTTTGCCCGAAGCAGCAATGCTGTTGGTGCATGCATGGCGCGTGATGCATGTGGAACACAGCAAGCGGGAAAACTACGTAGCGCTTGTTGATAATCGTCGTTCTGTTGACACTTTGCGGGCAGTCTGGCGTTGCTACGCGCGGCGGCTTCGGCTGCGCCTTGAAGGGAGATATTTGGGATGATGAAGATTCTATCCGGCCTCGCGGCCAGCGCGCTTGTTCTTGCGCCAATCTCGGCCACCGCGGCTCCGGCCGCTTCGGCGTCGAAGCTTTCGGTCGCCTCGTCGGCCCGCGTTGGCACCGCCACCGGCAAGTCCGATCGCGCTGTCGCTGGCGGCGGCATCGTTGCGGCCGTTCTGGCAGCGGCAATCGTTGTCGGCGGCATCGTGCTGATCGCCGACAACGACGACGACTCCGACAGCAACTGATGTAACGCGGCGGTGGCGTCCCATGGCGCCACCGCCGTTGTTCACCTACGCCGCTGGACTCCCGGCGTCCCGCTCGGCCAGCAGCGCCTCGATGTCGTCGGCCGGCAGGTTGAACGCCGCGGCGAGGCTGGCGATCGACGCCCCCCTGGCGGCGAGCGCACGGACGCGCTGACGATCGACCACCATCGTATAGCCCGACGTATCGCGCTGCTCCCGGACGATATCCTTGCGACCTGAGCCGCGGCGGCGCTGCTCGGCCGCGCGATGTGGGTCGCTCGCGGTCAGCTCCGCATCGGCGCGACGCCGCTCCTGCCGCAGCGCCTCTCGTGCCTGCGCCGACGCGGCGCGCTCCGCCGCCCGCGCCTCAAGACGGGAAAGCGCTGCATCGCCCCTCGCGGGTCCCGCGCCGGGCGCGTGGCGTTGGTCGGCCCCAGCGCCTGCGCCCCAACTCTTGTGTACCATGGCGCGATCTACTCCTCGCTTGCGCACTCCATTTCGACCCGGCGACCATGCGGCCGCCACGCGCGGAGGGGCTCCTTAGCGATCACGCCTGCTTTTTGAACCCGGTCCTATCGGTCCTGCCCGCCATCGACCGGTACGATCGCGCCGGTCACGAAACTCGCCATCGGGCTGAGCAGGAAGGCTGCCACCCGGCCGATCTCCTCCGGCCTGCCGAACCGCTGCAACGGCACCTCGCGCCGAATCCAGCGCCACCATGTCTCGGCGCGCGGGCCGGTCGAGCGTTCTTCCCAGTCCCCGCCAGGAAAGATGACATTGCCCGGCGCGATGGTGTTGACCCGCACCCCGCTCGGCCCCGCGATCACCGCCAGCTCCTTGGCCAGATGCCCCAGTGCGGCCTTCGCCGTGCCATAGGTGAGGGGCGTGCCCAGCGCCGCCAGCCCGGCGATCGATCCGATCATCAGCACCGACCTTTCCCCACGCGGGGTCAGGCGGCGCAGGGCGGCGCGGGCTAGAAAGAAGGCCGAGTCCAGGTTCTGCGTCATCCCGCCGCGCCACGCATCGTCGGGAACGTCGAAGCCTGGCGGGCAGGGATGCAGCCCGACATTGGCCACCGCGCCCCACAAGGGGCCGAGCGCCGCTTCGGCGGCGGCCATCGCCTCCTCCACCGCTCCTGGATCGGTCATGTCGCCGGCGGCGCTCCATAATCGGTCCGCGCCAAAGCGCGCGCAGAGCGCCTCATGAGTCTGCGCCAACGCCTGTGCGCCGCGCGCGGTGAAGGCGACCTTCGCACCCTCGGCGAGACAGGCTTCCACGATGCCAAGACCGATACCGCGGCTTCCTCCGGCAACGAAAATGGTCTTGCCCGAAAGTCCCAGGTCCATGCGATCCTCTCCCCTTTGCCGCCGCCTGCCGGACGGTTGTTACGTCGTGGCGGGCAGGTCCTCGGCCGCCGCCGCCCGCACCGGTGTCCGCTCGCGCCGCCAGCGCAGCCCGAGGAACAGCACGGTGGGCCAAAACAATGTGTTGATCGTGTCTGCGATCGTATCAGGCCAGCGCCACGATCCGTGATTGTAGCGGTCGATACATTCATTGAGCAGCTGGAGCGCGGCGACACAGGCGAGCGGGATCGGCGTCGACAGCGATCGGCGGGTGATCAGCCGCGCCAGCAGCAACACGGCCATCCCCCCATGCACGTGCGCCAGCGCATCGGGATTGGCGGGCGTGATCAGGCCCGCCACGACACTCTTCAACGCGACATAATCCATGCGCTGCTTGTGCGGCGGCGCCGATGGGAGCGCAACTGTTCAGCGAGGGGCTGCGCGGGGATAGCGTATCTGGTTGGGCCGGTCTGCCGATGGCCCGGTGGTTTCCGGCGGCAGGTCGCTCAGCCACTCCACCCGGTTGCGGCCCTTGCGCTTGGCCCGGTACAGCGCCTCATCCAGCTTCCGGAACAGATCAACATGGTCGACCGCCGCCCGATCGAGACAGCAGGCAGCGACGCTGACGGTCGCATTGACCACTCGGGCGTTCCAGAAGATCCGCTGCGCGGCGAAGGTGTCCCGCAGCCGCAGCGCTAGCGCTTCGGCACTCGCCGGATCGGCGACCCGCGCGATGATCGCGAATTCCTCCCCGCCCAGCCGCGCGATCAGATCGCCCTCCCGACAGCAATCGCGCGCCGTCTTGGCGAACAGCTGGAGCATCGCATCGCCCGCCAGATGGCCATGCTGGTCGTTGATCCGCTTGAAATGATCGATGTCGAGCCACAGCACCGCCAGATGCCCGCTGTCGTCACGCCGCGCGGCCAGTCGCTTGCGCAGCTTTTCCTCGAACGCGCGGCGATTGAGCAGGCCGGTGAGCGGATCATGGTTCGCGGCATCGCGCAGCTTGTGGAGCAGGCCATCATGCACCGCGATCGCGCTGCTGATGGTCAGGGGGACCAGCACCAGGAATGCCACCGCGACCCGAACGGACACGACATTGTACGGATTGGCCATGTCCTGGCCGATGTCGATGATGCCAAGGCCGATTGCCGTCAGGCACCCGACGCCCATCGCCATGGAGATGACGGCCGTTGCAGGAACGCTATAGGCCAGGGCACACAGCAGCAGCCCCGGCATGGGAAACATGATGCTGCCCGGCCCATCGAAGCGCACCGCGGCGATGCACGACGCCACCAGCAGTAGCAGCGGCCAGCGCGGCCTGGTCGAACCGCGGATGCAGGCCAGCAATTGCCGCGGTGTGACCCGGCGCACGGGCATGTTCAGGATCGCGGGCAGCACGACCAGATAATTGACCAATTCGCCCGCCGGCCAGGTAAGCAGCGCCTGCGCGGGGGAGCCGTTGAACGCGATCACCACCAGTGCCGTACCGCAAAGCCCTGCCGCGAGGCACGCGGGAAGCAACGACATCACGATGCGCAGCACGGAATGTACCCGCTGAAGCGCCAGGTCGCGCGGGTCGAGCCGCATCAGGAACATCGTCGCCACCATCGCGCCGACCACGTTGGTGATCGCGAACATCACCGCCAGCGACAGCGGTCGCCCGAACATCAGGTCCGTGACGATGAAGCCGGCAAGCGCCCCCACCCAGCTCGGCCAGCAGCGAAGCCGCGGATTGCGCACCATCAATCCTGCCAGCAGTGCGTTGGCCGGCCACAAGGACACCGAAAACGCCTGATGCGTCGCCAGGCCGACGGCGCTCGCGGTCAGGATTGCCAGCCCGATCAGCACCATCGCGCGCGCGCCGACGATCAACTGCTCGCGTGACGACGCCGCGCCGCCATGCGTCGCCTGACGTTCGCTGACGTCTGCTGATGAGGCGACGGGAAAGGACATGCGCAGCCCGATAGACTGGAACGGTAAATTTACGGTGAGGACGCTGCCTGCGCCAGCTGGTTAACCATTGCAAGTCGCTGTTTTCGTGTAAGCGTTTCCATGTACGCCACGCGATCGTTGCTGGTGATCATTTTGCGCGCATCGCCGACCATGCTGGCAATGTCGGACGCCGTCGCTAGAAAAGCCGCATGACCGATCATGGCGCGACCAGCTCCGCTTATCTTCGCCGCGTCGTCGGTGCCTCGATGGCTGGCACCATTGTCGAATGGTATGAATTCTTCCTCTACGGGACCGCTGCGACACTGGTGTTCGGGAAATTGTTCTTCCCGCCGACCGGCAACAGCCTTGATGGAATCATCGCGGCCTTCGCGACCTATGCCGTTGGCTTCATCGCCCGCCCGCTGGGCGGCGTGGTGTTCGGCCATGTCGGCGACCGGATCGGTCGCAAGTCGCTGCTTCAGGTCAGCCTGGTGCTGATCGGCGCCTCGACGTTCCTGATGGGGTGCCTGCCCGGTTTTGACAGCATCGGTTATTGGGCGCCCGCGCTGCTGGTGACGCTGCGCTTCATCCAGGGCTTTGCCCTTGGCGGCGAATGGGGCGGGGCAGTGCTGCTGGTGACCGAACACAGCCCGGACGATCGGCGCGGCTTCTGGGGCAGCTTCCCCCAGGCGGGGGTGCCGCTGGGCAATCTGCTGGCGACGCTGGTGCTGCTCATCCTGTCGGCCATGCTGACGGACGAGGCGTTCCTCGCCTGGGGCTGGCGGGTCGCCTTCTGGCTGTCGGTCGTCATCATCGTGATCGGATATTACATCCGCACACAGGTCAGCGATTCGCCGCTGTTCCAGGCCGCGCGCGAACAGGCTGACCATGCCGCCGACTATGGCCTCGTCGATGTCTTCCGCCGCTATCCCCGCGCGCTCCTCACCGCCATGGGCCTGCGTTTCGGGGAAAACATCCTCTATTACATGGTCGTCACCTTCTCGATCACCTACCTCAGTTATCGCGGGATCGAGACGGGCCGCATCCTGACGTTGCTGTTCCTCGGCCACGTCGTGCACGTTCTGGCGATCCCCGCGGCCGGCATGGCGGCCGACCGCATCGGTCGCCGACCGGTCTATCTCGCCGGCGCGGCGCTGGCGATCGGTTGGCCTTTCGCCGCTTTCCCCATGTTCGACACCGGCGACACGGCGATCATGCTGGCCGCCGTCATCGCGGGGCTCGGCGTACACGCGCTGATGTATGCGCCTCAGCCGGCGATCATGACCGAGATGTTCCCGACGCGGATGCGCTATTCGGGCGTCTCGCTCGGGTATCAGGTAACGGCGATCGTCGCTGGCTCATGGGCGCCGCTGATCGGCACCGCGATCCTGCGCAACCACGACGGCTGGCTGCTGCTCGCGCTCTATATCGCCGGCAGCGCTGCGGTCAGCTTCGTCGCGGCGCTCATGATGCGCGAAACGCGCGGCATTTCACTGACTGCGATCGACCGCGCCGACACGCAGCGTCTCGTCGCCGCGGGGCGCTGAGCGCGCGACATCCGATCTGGCCGGATTGCGCCGGCTCATGAAGCAAAAGCGGCCGAAAGCGGCTAAAGAAGGCCATGGACACCCAAAGCGATCCCGCCGTCGCCCCGGCAAAGGGCCCAAGCTACGCCAGCTACCTGCGCCTCGACGACCTTCTCGCCTGCCAGTCGCCCTTGTCGGGTACGCACGACGAAATGCTGTTCATCGTCATCCATCAGGCATCCGAGCTGTGGATGAAATTGTGCCTCCACGAACTGACCGCCGCGCGCGACGCCATCGCCACATCGCGCCTCGAACCGGCGTTCAAGATGATGGCCCGCGTTGCGCGCGTGCAGCAGCAGCTGATCGGCAGCTGGGAGATTCTCGCCACCATCACCCCGGCCGATTATTCCGCGATGCGCGGGAAGCTGGGCACCAGCTCGGGATTCCAGTCGCATCAATATCGCGCGATGGAATTCCTGATGGGAAACAAGAACGCGGCCATGATCGACGTCTTTGCCGACGCGCCGCCGACCCAGGCCACGCTCACCGGCGCGCTGACGCAGCCGAGCATCTATGACGAGGCGCTGCGCGCCCTTGCGCGCGCCGGCCTGCCAGTGCCCGAGGATCGACTGACGCGCGACTTTTCAAAGCCTTATGTCGCCTCGCCCCAGGTCGAGATGTGCTGGCGCACCGTCTATGCCGAGCCGGAACGCCATTGGGATCTCTATGAACTCGCCGAAAAGCTCGTTGATCTCGAATATCGCTTTCAGCTCTGGCGGTTCGGCCATCTCAAGACCGTCGAGCGCGTGATCGGGTTCAAGCGCGGGACCGGCGGCACCGCCGGCGTGCCGTACCTGGCGCGGGTCATCGACCAGGTATTCTTTCCCGAGCTGCTGACCGTGAGGGCTGTATTGTGAGCGCGCCCATGACCACCAACTGGCCTGATCTCGACGCGGTCCAATCGTGGGATGCCGCTGATCCGCTGGCGGCCTGCCGCGCGCGCTTCGCGCTTCCCGTGGGAACGATCTACCTCGACGGCAATTCGCTCGGCGCGCTGCCCCGTGCGACGGCCGCCCGCGTCGCCGATGCCGTTACGCGGCAATGGGGCACCGATCTGATCGCCAGCTGGAACAAGCACGGCTGGATCGAAGCGCCCGCCCGCCTCGGCGCGCGCATTGCGCCGCTGATCGGTGCTTCGCCCGACGAAGTGATCGTGGCGGATTCCACCTCGGTCAATCTGTTCAAGCTGCTGGCGGCCGCCTGTGCCGCGCGCCATGACCGGTCCACCATCCTGGCTGAACCCGGCAATTTTCCGACCGACCTGTACGTTGCCAATGGCGTCGCGAAGATGATGCCGGGCCGCACCGTCCGCACCGTGCCGGCGGCGCAGATCGCGACGGCGATCGATCAGGACACGGCCGTCGTGCTGCTGACCCACGTCCATTACAAAACGGGCGCTATGCTCGACATGGCAGGGATCACCGCCGCGGCACATCGTGCGGGCGCGTTGATCCTCTGGGATCTCAGCCACAGCGCGGGCGCTGTCGAACTGGATCTCAACGGCTGCAGCGTCGATCTCGCCATCGGGTGCGGCTACAAGTATCTGAATGGCGGGCCGGGCGCGCCAGCCTTCCTGTTCGTCGCCCGCGCCTTGCAGCAGACGCTGTCGTCACCGCTGTCGGGCTGGATGGGTCACGCCGCCCCGTTCGACTTCGGAGACGAATATGCGCCCGCGCCGGGTGTTCGTCGCTTCCTCTGCGGGACTCCGCCGATCCTGGCAATGAGCGCGCTTGAGTCCGGGCTGGACACCTTCGACGGCACGACGTTGGCGCAACTGGTGGCGAAAAGCCGAAGGCTCGGGGACCTGTTGATCGCGGGTATCGAGGCGCGCTGCGTCCGGCATGGCTTCACGCTCGTGACCCCGCGCGATCCGTTGGCACGCGGCAGCCACGTCAGCATCGCGCACCCCCATGCCTGGGAGATCTGCCAGGCGCTCATCGCCCGCGGCGTGGTGGGCGATTTCAGGGCGCCGGATGTCCTACGCCTCGGGCTGACCCCGCTTTACACCAGCTTCGAGGATGTGTGGCAGGCGGTCGACCGGCTCGCCGCGGTGATGGACGAGGGCGCGTGGCGCGATCCTGCCTTTGCGGAGCGCGCAGCGGTGACCTGATCGATCGGGCGGGCGGCGATCGCCTGACCGGCAATCAACAATCAGGGCGCGGGGCGTTCCGGCTGCGCCTCCGCCAGGATCACCGCGAACAGCCCGTCAGGATCGGTCCACTCCGCAACCGGGGTCCAGCCGCCGGCGCGCAGCAGGATACGGGCGTCGCGCGGCCCGTACTTGTGGCTGTTCTCGGTATGGATCGTCTCGCCGGCCGCGATCGTGAAGGGGCGGCCCTCCACCGTGAAGGCGGCGTCGTCGGTCGCCTCCAGATGCATTTCCACCCGCGCCCGATCATCGTTCCAGATCGCCCGGTGTTGAAAGGCGTCGAGCGGGATGGTGCCGTCCAGCTCGCGATTGATCCGGGCGAGCAGGTTGCAGTTGAACGCCGCAGTCACGCCCGCTTCGTCGTCATAGGCACGCTCCAGCACCGCCTGATCCTTGATCCGGTCCATGCCGATCAACAGATGCGCGCCCTCACCCAGCGAGCCGCGCATCGCGCGCAACAGGTCGACCGCCGCCAGCGGGATCAGGTTTCCGATCGTGGATCCGGGGAAGAAACCGAGCTTGGGTGATGCCTCGATCGTGCGCGGCAGCGTCAACGCGCGGGTGAAGTCCGCCTCGAACGGCAACACGAACAGCTCGGGATAGCGCGCTGACAGGTCACGCGCCGATTCGCGCAGGAAGTCGCCCGATATGTCGATCGGCACGTAAGCAGAGGGGCGGACCGCATCGATCACCAGCGGGGTCTTTGTCGATGAACCCGAACCGAATTCCACCAGCGCGGACCCCTCCGGGACTCGCGCCGCCAGGTCGGCGGCAATGTCGCGGAGGATTCCGGTCTCGGTCCGCGTCGGGTAATATTCCGGCAGCCGCGTAATGTCCTCGAACAGCTCCGACCCGCGCCGGTCGTAGAACCATCGTGCTGGGATCGCCCGGGGGCGGCGTTCCAGCCCGCTGAGCACATCCGCGCGAAACTGCGGGTCCGCCAGCGAGGCTTGTCCGTCCTCCATTTCCGGCCTCAGCATCAGCGTCCCTTTCCGATCGATGTCGATGTGGCGCCACCACGGTGGGGGGGCGCCTTGTCCTCAGAGGTCCTTCGCCAACCGGACGCCGGTGAATTGCCAGCGCTGGTGCGGGTAGAAGAAGTTGCGGTAGCAAGCGCGCACATGGCCGCGCGGCGTGGCGCAGGATCCGCCGCGCAGGACAAACTGCCCGCTCATGAACTTGCCGTTATATTCTCCCACTGCCCCATCGACGGGGGCAAAGCCGGGGTAGGGGCGATAGGCGCTACCGGTCCATTCCCAGACGTCGCCGAAGAATGCCGGCCCCTCGGCGGATGGGCGCGGCTCTAGCGGCCCGGCTTCGTCCATCTGGTTGCCGCCGGCGGGATCATGGCCCGTTGCTGCCGCCTCCCACTCAAACTCGGTCGGAAGCCGCGCGCCGGCCCAGCTTGCATAGGCATCGGCCTCGAAGAAGCTGACGTGTGTGACCGGCGCGGCCGGATCCACCGCACGCCGCCCGTCGAGGCCGAAGCGTGTCCACACGCCGTCGCGCTCTTCCCAGTAGAGCGGTGCGGTGATGGCCTCTCGCTGGACCCAGGCCCAGCCATCGGACAGCCACCAGCGCGGCTCGCGATAGCCACCATCGGCGATGAACTGCTGCCATTCGCCATTGGTGACGGTGCGGCTGGCAATCGCATGCGGCGCAACCAGCGCGCGATGGCGCGGCCCCTCACAATCGAAGGCGAATCCGGCGCCGCCATGGCCGATCTCGACGATCGCTTCCTCCCGTTCGAGCCACTCGATCGCCGCGGGCATCGCAACGGGGACTTTTGGGGCGGCGGCCCATAGCGCCGGCTCCAGCGGGTTCTCGGCAAAGAGATGCAGGATATCCGTCACCAGCAGCTCCTGATGCTGCTGTTCGTGGTGACAGCCCAGCTCAACAAGCGTGCGCGCCGCCGGCGAAAGGGTGGGAAGTGCGGCGACCACCGCATCATCCACGGCCGCGCGGTAGGTGCGCACCTCATCCAGCGTCGGCCGCGTCACCATGCCGCGGCGGCCGCGCGCATGGCGCCGTCCCTCGGCCTCGTAATAGCTGTTGAACAGGAACGGAAAGCGGCGGTCGTGCAGTCGATAGCCCGGGACATGGTCGCGCAGGACGAATGTCTCGAAGAACCAGCTGGTATGCGCCAGATGCCATTTGGCGGGCGAGGCATCGTCCATCGACTGGACGGTGGCGTCGGCGTCGCTCAACGGCGCCGCCAGCGCATCGGTCAGCGCGCGCGTCGCCTTGTAGAACCCGGCGATCGGGTCTTCGTCGGCTGCGTGTCGCACGTGCATCCTGTGCTCTCCCCAGTTCACGGCACGCATTCACGGCAGGCGATCAGCGCATGGATCAGGCGCGACAGGAATGGTTTTCCCTGCCGCTAATCTGGATCAGGAGAAGGAACGAGCAACCGGCTTTTTTGTTCAACCCGCAGCGTTGAAGGCTCGCGTCAGTTGCGCCCGGCGGCGAACAACATGACCACGACGATCAGGATCGCCAGCGCCTGGAACAGGATGCGCTGTTGCATCATGCGGTTGGACTTCAGCTGGCTGGCGGTCGGCCCCGTCTGCCCGGTCCCCCGCGCCTCCGCGCTGGCGTTCTGCAGAAAAGCGACGATGCCGCGGATCAGTGCGACGAGCGTCGCGATGAGCGCCGCGACCAGGAGGATGACCAGAAACGTCTGCATGCCACCCAATCTAGGTGGTGTGGAGGCCGTTGGGAACCCGCCCCGCGCGCAGATCGGCAGCAATGGCACCTCCATCCAGGCCGCTCTCGCGCATCGCGGCCAGCGTCGGGGCACCGTGCCGCTTGGCAAGCCGCTGCCCGTCCTCGCCAGCGAGCAGGCCGTGGTGATGGTAATGCGGCGTCGGCAGGTCGAGCAACGCCTGCAATAGCCGGTGGACATGGGTGGCCGCGAACAGGTCGCGCCCGCGCACCACATCGGTCACCCCCTGCCACGCATCGTCTACGGTGACCGCCAGATGATAGCTCGCCGGCGCATCCTTTCGCGCCAGGACAACATCGCCGACCGACAGAGGATCAGCGGGGATCGTCCGTTCCCCGTCGCGCCACTCGAGCGCGCCAACCTGCGCGACCGCGCGCGCCATGTCGATGCGCCAGCAGAACGGCCGATCACTGCCGTCCTGTCGTTCGCGGCAGGTACCCGGATAGACCGGCTCCGCATCATGCGGCGCGGACAAGCTGGCGGCGGCGATCTCGGCGCGCGTGCAGTAGCAACGGTAGAGCAGCCCCATCTCCCGCAGGCGATCGAGCGCCGCGGCATAAGCGGGCAGGCGATCGGACTGGTGCACGACCGGTCCGTCCCAACTCAGGCCCAGCCAGGTCAGATCGTCCATGATCGTCTGCACATGCTCGGGCCGGCTGCGCGTCCCGTCGATATCCTCGATTCGCAGCAGGAACCGGCCGCCGGCGTCGCGGGCAAGATCATGCGCCAGGATCGCCGACCATGCATGGCCAAGATGCAGGCGACCGGTGGGGGAGGGGGCGAAACGGCTGACGATCACGCCGCGCGATGTGCGTCGCTTCGCCCCGCTCGGCAACCCCGCCGTGTCCCTCGCGCGGTTCGGGTCTCAGCGTCCGCTGAACACCGGCTCGCGCTTCTCCATGAAGGCGGCGACCCCTTCCTTGTGATCCTCGGTCGCCATCAGCCGCCGGATCGTCTCGATCGCCCAGCCACCCAGGTCACGCGGATCGCCATAAGCGGCACGGCGCAGCCCTTCCTTCATGTAGCGCAGGGCAAGCGGCGGATTGGCGGCAATCCGGCCCGCCAGCGCGCGCGCCGCGGTCAGCAGTTCCTCATGCGGCACCACTTCGCGCACCAGGCCAATGCGATAGGCCTCGGCCGCGTCGATCACGTCGCCCGTGAACAGCAGCTCTGCGGCCTTGGCCGGGCCGACGATTGAGGGAAGGCGGTAAAATCCGCCCACGTCGCATACCAGGCCGCGCTTGATGAACAATTCGGCGAACTTCGCCTTTTCCGACGCTATGCGAATGTCGGCGTAGAGCGCCAATTCCATGCCCCAACCAACCGCGGCGCCGTTCACCGCGGCGATCACCGGCTTGTCGCATTCGAGCGCGGCGATAGCCGCGGGGGTGGGCTGGTACCGCACGATTGGCGGCGCCTTGCGCTTCGCAAACGCGTCCGGCCCGGCCATGATCTCGCCCACGTCATCGCCGGAGCAGAAGGCCGGGTCCGCCCCCATGACGATCACGCAGCGCGCGTCCTCGTCGCTGACGGCGCGGCGGAAGGCCGCTTCGAGCTTGGCGTAAGCGTCCCAGTTCAGCGCGTTGCGCCGCGCCGGTCGGTTGAGCGTGATCGTGGCGATATGGTCGGCCACGTCATAGGTGACGCTCTCGCTCGTCTGGTCGTTCATTCGTCCTCTCCCCTTGACCCGGCTTTTCTCCGGCTGTCATCATGGCGTCATCGCGGGACGCGACACGGTCCGGCGACACGGTATCGAAGGGGAGCGCGCTTGTTCCATCCCGATCTGATCCGGCATCCGGACGCCTGCCCGGCGCTCGTGCTGAACGCCGATTACACGCCGTTGTCTTATTATCCGCTCAGCATCTGGCCGTGGCAGACTGCGGTCAAGGCCGTGTTTCTCGACCGCGTCGATATCGTCGCCCATTATGAGCGCGAGGTGCGCAGCCCCAACCAGACGATGCGCCTGCCGTCGGTGATCGCGCTGAAGCAATATGTGAGGCCGTCACAATTCCCCGCCTTCACCCGCTTCAACCTGTTCCTGCGCGATCGCTTCGCCTGCCAATATTGCGGCGGGCACCTGCGCGACCTGACCTTCGACCATGTCGTGCCGCGCGCGCAGGGCGGCCGCACGACCTGGGAGAACGTCGTCACCGCCTGCGCGCCGTGCAATCTGCGCAAGGGCGGGCGGACCCCCAAACAGGCCGGCATGCCGCTCCATATCGAACCGATCCGCCCGACCAGCTGGCACCTGCAGGAACATGGGCGAAGCTTCCCTCCCAACTATCTCCATGAGACATGGCACGATTGGCTCTATTGGGACGTTGAGCTCGAAGCCTGATCTTGAGGGAGGTTGATACGGCAATGCGATCATGGATCGTCGCCGCGGCGATTGTGCCGCTTTTTCTGGCTGCGTGCGGCGCGCGTGACGAGGATGAGGAAACGCCAGCGGCTGCGAATTACAGCCCTCCCACGGTCACCTCGCGGCTCGATTTCGGCAGCGAGATCGAACGGCGCTTCCATGACAATGACGTCAATCGCGATGACAAGATCACGCCTGACGAACTGCCGGAACGGTTGCGGCCGATGATCGCGCGCGGCGACAAGAACGGCGACGGCGCGCTTAGTGCAGAGGAATGGGGCAATTTGCTGCTCGACTGGTTCGATCGCAACGATCTGAACAAGGACCGCACCCTGACCAGCGAGGAGCGTGAAACCTATCGTGCGCAGCAGCGGGCGCGCCGTGCCGCTGCGGCACCTGACGGATCTGCGCGTTGACGATGGAAACCGGTGAGGCGCAGCAAGGCGAGATGAACGCATTACCCCCGGTCACGAACACTGACGATATCCGCTATCTCGGTCGCGTTCTCGGCGACGTCATTCGCGAAATGGGCGGCGAGCGGCTGTTCGAGGCGACCGAGGTAATTCGATCCGCGTCGGTCGACCGGCATCGCGGCGGTGGCCCGCCCGTGGATCACCATCTCGACGCGTTGTCGCTCGATGAGACGCTCGATTTCGTCCGCGGCTTCATGCTGTTTTCCATGCTGGCGAACCTCGCCGAGGACCGTCAGGGCGTCGCCGCGGAGGAGGGCGCCGACGTCGCCTCCGCGCTGCAGAAGCTCGCCGGGGAGGGCGTGGATCACGATCAGGTCTGCGCCCTGCTCGATCATGCGCTGATCGCCCCGGTCCTGACGGCGCACCCGACCGAGGTGCGGCGCAAGAGCATGATCGACCATCGCAACCGCATCGCCGCGCTGATGGCGCTGCGCGATGCCGGGGCGGAGGAAACCTCCGCCGGCGACCGGATCGACGAAGCGATCATGCGACAGGTCGCCTTGCTGTGGCAGACGCGCGTGCTGCGGCGCGAACGCCTGTACGTCACGGACGAGGTGGAAACCGCGCTCAGTTATTTGCGCGACGTGTTCCTGCCGGTCATCCCGGCGCTGTATCAGCGTTGGGACCGGGCGATGGGACGCCGCCTGCCGGCATTCCTCAAACCGGGAAGCTGGATCGGCGGCGATCGCGACGGCAATCCTTATGTGACCGCCGATTCGTTGCGCACGGCGCTGTCAAAGGCATCTGCCGCCGCGCTCGGCTATTATCTCGATGAACTGCACGCGCTGGGCACCGAACTGTCGATCTCGTCGGACCACGCGACGATTGATGAGGCGGTGATCGCGCTGGCGGAGGCAAGCGGCGATACCGGCGCCAGCCGCAGCGACGAACCCTATCGGCGCGCCCTGTCCGGAATCTACGCGCGGCTGGCTGCCACCTATCAGAAGCTGGTCGGAACGCCGCCGCCGCGCCCGGCTGCGCGTGTTGCCGAGCCTTATCCCGATCCGGCTGCCTTGCGCGCCGATCTCGTCACGCTCGCGCGCCCCTTGTCTGAAGGCGCTGGCGGCCTGCTCTCCAGCAGCGGCGCGATCGGGCGGCTGATCCGCGCGGTCGAGGTGTTCGGCTTCCACCTCGCGACGCTCGACCTGCGGCAGAACAGCGCAGTGCACGAGCGGGTCGTCGCCGAGCTGCTCAAGAACGCCGGTGTGTGCGACGACTATCTCGCCCTAGACGAGGCAGAGCGCGTTGCGATGCTCAATCGCGAACTCGCCAGCGCAAGGGGGCTCACCAGCCGCTTCATCACCTATTCTGAGGAAACTACCAAGGAACTGGAGATCGTTGCCGCGGTCGCCGAGGCGCATGCGACCTACGGGCCAGCGAGCATTCGCCAGTATATCGTGTCGATGTGCCAATCGGTCAGTGACCTGCTCGAGGTGCATCTGCTCTTGAAGGAAGCCGGGCTGTACGTGCCCGGCGATCCACCCCGCGCGGCGGTGATGGCGGTCCCGCTGTTCGAGACGATCGGCGATCTGGAAGCCGCGCCCACGATCATGCGTGCCTGGTTCGCCCTGCCGGAGGTGGCGGCGATCGCCCGGGGGCGCGGGCATCAGGAAGTGATGATCGGCTATTCCGATTCGAACAAGGATGGCGGCTATCTCACCTCTGGTTGGCAATTGTCCAAGGCTTCGACCGCGCTGAAGCCGGTGTTCGAGGCAGCTGGCGTGGGCATGCAATTGTTCCACGGGCGCGGCGGTGCGGTGGGACGCGGCGGCGGCTCGGCCTTTGCAGCGATTCGCGCGCAGCCGCCCGGCACGGTGCAGGGCCGCATCCGCATCACCGAACAGGGCGAGGTGATCGCCGGCAAATACGGCACGCGGGAAAGCGCGATCACCAATCTGGAGGCGATGACCTCGGCGACACTGCTCGCCAGCCTCTCGCCCGCGCCGCTGTCGAACACCGAGAATGAGACGTTCGCGGCGGCAATGGACACGCTTTCCGACACCGCGTTCCATGCGTATCGCGACCTTGTTTACGGCACTGAGGGCTTCAACGCCTTCTTCCGGCAGATGACGCCGATCGCGGAGATCTCCGGCCTCAAGATCGGCAGCCGTCCGGCCAGCCGCAAGAAATCGTCCCGGATCGAGGATCTGCGCGCCATTCCCTGGGTGTTCAGCTGGGCACAGGCGCGGGTCATGCTGCCGGGCTGGTACGGTGTCGGCCATGCGCTTGCGGCGTTTCAGGACAAGGCGCTGCTGGCCGACATGGCAGAGGGCTGGCCGCTGTTTGGCGCGATGCTCGCCAACATGGAAATGGTCCTCGCCAAGTCCGACATGGGCATTGCCGAGCGCTACGCCGGGCTGGTCGAGGACGAGAAGCTCGGTGCGCGGATTTTCGGCCGGATTCGTGACGACTGGCAGCAAACCTGTGATGGCTTGCTGGAGGTGACCGGCCAGTCCCGCCTGCTGGAAAAGCACCCGGCTCTCGACGCATCGATTCGCCTGCGACTGCCCTATATCGAACCGCTCAACCTGCTGCAGATCGAACTGATGCGGCGGCACCGTGCCGGCGAGGACGATCCGCGCATCGCGGAGGGCATCCTGCTGTCGATCAACGCCATCGCAACGGCATTGCGGAACTCCGGCTGACCGATTTGCTGTTGCGAATTATTCGCGACTGCCTTAGCGACGGCTCATCAGGCAATGGTGCCTCCCGAGCGGTGGAATGCAGGCAAGCGAGACGGACAGGGTGAGGGAGCGGCAACCGGCGCCGGCATGTGGCGGCGTCACGCCCGCGCCGCGCGGTACAGCCGGCCGTACCCGACCCCCTCGCCCGCGCAAGAAGGTCCGCGCATTCTGGCTGAAGCAGCTGCATACCTGGCACTGGGTGAGCGCAGCGGTGTCGCTGGCCGGCATGTTCCTGTTCGCGATCACCGGGATCACGCTCAACCATGCCGCCTCGATCGGCGGAGAACCGCAGGTCACGCAGGTAGAGGCAACACTGCCACCGCAGCGCCTCGCCGAACTGCGCGGCGACCATGCCGCAGCCGCGCCGCTGCCGCGCGCCGTGGCAGAGGCCGTGGCGTCAGCCGTGGCGCTCGATCCCGCCGGCCGCGCCGCCGAATGGTCCGATGACGAAGTCTATGTCGCCATGCCGGGGCCGGGCCGCGACGCCTGGGTCAGCATCGACCGGACGAGCGGGACGATCACCGCAGAAACCACCTGGCGCGGCTGGATCTCCTACCTCAACGATCTGCACAAGGGCCGCAACACCGGCGACGCCTGGTTCTGGTTCATCGACGCCTTCGCCGTGGTGTGCATCATCTTCACGCTGACCGGGCTGCTGCTGCTCCAGCTTCACGCCCGTCATCGTCCCTCCACCTGGCCGCTGGTCGCGACGAGTGTGATCGTCCCGCTGCTGCTGGCCGTGTTCCTGATCCACTGAGAGGAAGCCGCGAACCTCATGCGTCCTGTCTATCTCCTCGTCGCCGGCGCGGTCAGTGCCCCTGCGGCCGCGCAGACCGTCAGCGTCACTATCCCGCAGCTGAAAGTGGCCGAATATCACCGGCCTTATGTCGCCGGGTGGCTGGAACCGGCCGCTGGCGGCCCGGCGCGCACGGTGTTCGTGTGGTACGACGTCAAGAAGGGCGGCGCGGAACCCGGCACCAAATGGCTGGCGGACCTGCGCAGCTGGTGGCGCAAGGGCGGTCGCACGATGAAGCTGCCGGCCGACGGCGTCAGCGGCGCGACGAGGGCCCCGGGCACCTATCAGATCCCGCTGCCCAAGGGGCTGGCCGCAGGGCAATATGTGCTGAACGTCGAGGCTGCACGCGAGACGGGCGGTCGTGAGCTGGTCCGCGTGCCCATCACCATCCCGGGCAAGGGCGGCACTGCCAAGGGCAGCGCCGAGCTCGGCACCATCACCGTTCGTTGAGGAAGATCGCCATGCGTCTGAAGACCCTCCTGCTCGCCGCCGTCGGCGCCGCTACCCTGGCCGCCCCGGCGATGGCGCACCGCCAGTGGTTGCTGCCGTCGACCACTACGTTGTCGGACACCAACCAATATGTGACGGTCGACGCGGCGGTATCGAACGACCTGTTCTACCCGGATCACGTCGCGATGCGCCCGGAGCAGATAAAGGTCTGGGCGCCGGACGGCACCACCGGCACGATCGAGAATGCCGCCACTGGCCGTCACCGCACCACGTTCGACGTGAAGGTCGACAAGCCGGGCACGTGGAAGATCGGCACCGAAATGTCGTCGGTCATGGGCAGCTTCAAGCTGAATGACGAGGAATGGCGCGTCGGCGGCCGACGCGGTCCGCCGCCGGCTGCGGGTGCTGGTGCGCAAGCTCGTCCGCGGGTGCAAAGCGTGGCAACGCCGGCAGAAATCCCGGCCGGTGCGACCGACGTCAAGCTGACCGAGGTGTCGAGCCAGAACGCCACTTTCGTCACCGCCGGGCCGCCGAGCGAGACGGTGTTCAAGCCGACGGGTAAGGGGCTGGAGTTCCAGCCGATCTCCCATCCCGGCGCGCTCGTCGCGGACGAGGAGGGGCAGTTCCGCTTCCTCGTCGATGGCAAGCCGGCGGCCGGGGTGAAGGTGACGGTGGTGCCGGGATCCAAGAAGTTCCGCGAGGCGGAAGGCGCGCAGGAGCTGGTCACGGGTGCGGACGGCGTGCTGCGGGTCAACTGGCCGGTACCGGGCATGTACTGGCTGAGCGCGACGGTGACCGACGCCAACACGACCGTCCCGCGCGCGACCGAGCGGCGCATGACCTTCACCACGACCCTGGAGGTGCCCGCGCCCTGAGCGCGGCATCGCAGGCATGGTCGCTGACCCGCGCGCGGATCCGATCCGCTACGTCGTACCGCCGATCGACCCCGCGGCGCTGAGCCACTGGGATCGATCGGCACGCGTCGTGGATCATGGCGGCGCTACCATGGGGACCCGCTGGCATATCCGCTATGCCGCGCCAGATGACGTCGTGGCCGAGCGGCTGTACGAGGCGATAGAACGGGTTTTCGCCGGCGTTATCAGCGACATGAGCCATTGGGCCGCGGATTCGCGGCTCAGCGCGATCAATCGGTCGGCGCCGGGTGAGTGGCATTCGATTTCGGACGAATTTGTAGAGGTGCTTGCCACATCATTGGAGGTGGCGGCGGCGTCGGGCGGTGCGTTCGATCCGGCCATTGGTGCGCTGGTCGCGCGGTGGGGATATGGGCCGGTTGCGGTGGATCGTTTGCCGACCATCGACGAAATTGCCGCAGCGCGTGCCGGCGGGGGGTGGCGCCAGCTCGAGCTTGACCGCGCCGGGTGCCGGGTCAGGCGGCACGGCGAGGCGCGGCTGGACCTGTCCGGCATTGCCAAGGGGCATGCCGTTGACCGTCTTTCCAAGATATTGACAGAACACGGTATTTCCCACCAACTGGTCGAGATCGGCGGCGAGTTTGTCGGGCGCGGGTTGCGGCCTGACGGTGATCCCTGGTGGGTGGAACTGGAGACGCCGGGCGGCTGCGCGGCGCCGATCCGGGTGGCGCTTCATCAATGCGCAGTGGCGACGTCGGGTGATTATGTCCGGGGGCGGCATACGATCGACCCGCGGACGGGCTATCCGGTGGCGCATGCGCTGGCGGTGAGCGTGATCCATGACACGGCGATGGCGGCGGATGCGTGGGCGACGGCGCTGAGCGTCTTGGCGCCGGCGGAGATGATGGCGATGGCGACGCAGCGGGGGCTGGCGGTACGGGCGCTGACGCGGCGTGAGGGGCGGGTGGTGGAATGGCTGAGCCCGGCACTCCGCGCGATGATCGACGATTAGGCCGGCGCAAAACGGCCTGGATCACAGGAGCTTCGGCCTGCCTGCGGCGCTGAATCGGCGTACATTGGCCGCGCTCGCGGTCCTTGCGGCCAGATGTTCCCATGAACGATTCGGACCGTCCGTCCGCGCGGTGCGTTGACCCCCGTTATCAACGGGAGGTGTTATGCAGATCGTGAAGCTGCCGGCCGGCGAGGCACCCCCGCCCGATACCGATTGCATCCGCATCCAGCAGCGCGAGGATGGTCGTTTCCTGCTGGAAGGATCGGTGCTGTTCCGCTGCGGCGACGTGGATTCGGCCGAATCCGTCTCGCTGGTCGGTGGCGACACCTATGCCAGCTATGACGATGCGGAGGCCGCCGGTCTGGCCTGGGCCGACGATCATTGCGTCGAGACGCTGCATGTCGCGCGGTCGGCGGGGAGCGAGCCGTTGCCCGACGCTGCGTAAAACCGCCTGACGGGATGCGCAAATCCCATAGGTGACGCAACGACATATTGTTGCGCGTGAAGCGCCGCGACCGTAACGGTCGGGTATGAAGCTCCTGTCCTCCGCGGCCTTTGCTGCGCTCGCCCTGTGTCTTGCCACCAATGCCGCCGCGGAAATGCAGCGTTACAGCGTGATCTTCGGCGGCAAGACCGTCGGGCACCTCAACGCCGACGTCGAAGGTGACCGCACCGCGATCGATTTCGATTACAAGAACAATGGTCGCGGCCCGACGATGAAGGAGACGCTGCGGCTCGATGCGAACGGCCTGCCGGTGGCCTGGGACATTGCCGGGACGACGACTTTCGGATCGAAGGTCGAGGAGCATTTCGCGCGCAGCGGCAAGGGTGCGACCTGGACCGATGCGACGGGCAAGGGATCGGTCGCCACTGCGCCGGCCGGCGCGGTCTATGTCGCGCAGAGCGGCAGCCCGTGGTCGACGGGCCTCTATGCGCGCGCGATTCTGAAGACCGGCGGCACCACGCTGGCCGCGCTGCCGGGCGGCACGCTGACGCTGACCAAGGGCCAGACGCTGAACATGACCGGCGCGAACGGCCCGCTGAAGGTGACCGCCTATGACGTCGGCGGGATCGAGACCACGCCGGACACCATCCTGCTCGACGACAAGGGCGACATGTTCGCCGCGATTTCGCCGCGCCAGGTGATCGTGCGTGCGGGTTACGAGGGCGAGGCCGAGCGGTTGAAGACGCTGGCGGCGCAATGGTCGACCGACCGGTTCGTGGCGATCAACAAGAAGGTCGCGCATCGCTATGCCGGGCCGGTGCGAATCCGCAACGTGCGCGTGTTCGATCCCAAGGCGGGGACGCTGGGCAACCCGGTGTCGGTACTGGTGTCGGGCAACAAGATCACCGCCGTCGAGCCGCTGGCCAAGACCGGCGCGGCGGGCGAGACGGTGATTGATGGCGCTGGCGGCACGATCGTCCCCGGCCTCTACGAAATGCACGCGCACACCGGGCAGGAAGGCGCGCTGCTGAACCTGGCGGCGGGCGTCACCACGATGCGCGACATGGGCAATGACAATGCCGTGCTCGACACGCTGGTGGAGCGGATCGACAAGGGCGTGATCGCGGGGCCGCGGATCGTGCGCGCCGGCTTCATCGAGGGCAAGAGCCCGTTCAGCGCCAACAACGGCATCCTGGTCAACAGCGAGGCCGAGGCGGTCGCCGCGGTCCGCTGGTACGCCGATCACGGCAAGTTCTGGGGCGTCAAATCGTACAACAGCATGAACCCGGCGTGGATTCCCGCGCTGGTGAAGGAGGCACATGCGCGCGGGCTGAAGGTGGCCGGGCACGTCCCCGCCTTCGCCACCGCCGACCAGATGATCGAGGCCGGGTTCGACGAGCTGACGCATATCAACCAGTTCATGCTGGGCTGGGTGATCAAGCCGGAGGAGGATACGCGCACGCTGTTCCGCCTGACCGCGCTGAAGCGGCTGCCCGCGCTCGATCTCAACAGCCCCAAGGTGCAGAAGACGATCGGCATGATGGTCGAGCGCAAGCTGCCGATCGACGTGACGCTGGGCATCCACGAGAACCTGCTGCTCAACCGCGACGGGCAGACGGCGCGGGGCGCGCGCGACTATGTCGATCACCTGCCGATCGGGGCGCAGCGCAGCCTGAAGCAGGCGTGGATTGATGCCAGCGCACCGGGCGACGATGCCGCCTATCGCGGCGCCTATGACAAGATCGTCGCCACGGTTCGCATGCTCAATGATCGTGGCGTGATGATCGTGCCGGGGACCGACACGGGCGGCTCGTTCACGTTCCACCGCGAGCTGGAATTGTACCAGCAGGTCGGCATGACCCCGGCGCAGATCCTGACGCGCGCCTCGTGGGACATGGCGAAGTATCTCGGCCAGGACGCGACGCTGGGTTCGGTCGAGCCGGGCAAGCTGGCCGATTTCTTCCTGGTGCCGGGTGATCCGACCAAGGACCTGAAGGCGATCAAGCGGATCGCGATGGTGGTGAAGGACGGCACCTTCTTCTACCCGGCGGAGGTGTACCCCGAGTTCGGGATCAAGCCGTTCACGCCCAAGCCGGCGATCACCAGCAACTGATCGTTGTTCCTGCCGCGCGCCATGCCGAGGGGGCGGCGCGCGGCAGGGGCTGCGGTGACATTGGCCGGGCCGCCCCTATCTTGAGCGGCGATGCCAGCCGAACCACCGTATCTCCTCGCCTTTGGTGACAGCCTGATCGCCGGTTACGGGCTGGCGGCCGATGATGGTCTGGCCGCGCAGCTGCAGCGCGGGCTGGCCGGGCGCTTTCCGGGGGCGCGGGTGCTGAATGCCGGCGTGTCGGGCAACACGACCGCCGACGCGCTGCGCCGATTGCCGCGCGTGTTGGCCGCGATGCGCGCGCCGCCCGACCTGGCGATCATCCAGATCGGCGCCAACGACGTGCTGCGGGGCGTGCCGCCGGGCGAGACGCGCGCGAACCTCGACGCGATGCTCACCGAACTGGGGCGGTGCGGCATTCCGGTGCTGCTGACGACGATCGATCCCCCGGCGCTGATCCGGGCGCGGGCGGAGCCCTACCTTGGCGTGCATGGCGCAGTGGCGGCGCGGCATCGCGCGGCGTTGAGCGACTTCTTTCCCGCCGGGATCATGGGACGCGCCGACATGGTGCTGCCCGATCGCGTCCATCCCAATGCGCGGGCGATCGCGGCGGTGGCGGCGCATCTGCTGCCGACGATCGAGGCATTGCTGGCGCGCAGCGCGGCGGACGCGGCCTGATCGATTATCGGCAATTTTGCACAAGGATCGCTTATTGATCGATTTCGCCTGTCGTCCTGACGAATTTATGTCGCTTCCATCACCGGGCGATGGCCCTAGTCTCCTCGCTGATAATCGCGACGAGAGGAACACGACATGGACGCACCCACCAGTGGCTGCCCGGTTACCGGAAGCCCGCTGAGCGATCATTCGAAGGAGCCGGCCGCGCTGCGCAAGCTGTTGGGGCGCACCAATCGGGATTGGTGGCCGAATCAGCTGTCGCTGGAAATCCTCCAGCAGGATGGCCTGTCGGGCAATCCGATGGGCGACGATTTCGATTACGCCGCCGAATTCAAGACGCTCGACCTGGAAGCGGTGAAGGCCGATCTTCGCGCGCTGATGACCGACAGCCAGCCGTGGTGGCCGGCCGATTACGGTCACTATGGCCCGTTCTTCATCCGCATGGCCTGGCACTCGGCCGGCACCTATCGCACCGGCGACGGGCGCGGCGGTTCGTCCTCGGGCGCGCAGCGGTTCGCGCCGCTCAACAGCTGGCCGGACAACGGCAACCTCGACAAGGCACGGCGCCTGCTGTGGCCGATCAAGCAGAAATACGGCCGCAAGCTGAGCTGGGCGGACCTGTTCATCCTGACCGGCAATGTCGCGATCGAATCGATGGGCGGCCCGGTGTTCGGCTTTGGCGGCGGGCGCGAGGACGTGTTCGAGCCGGAGAAGAGCATCTATTGGGGCACCGAGGAGGAATGGCTCGGCCAGACGCGGATCGACGAGAAGTCGGGGCTGGCGCTGGAGAACCCGCTGGCGGCGATCCAGATGGGCCTCATCTACGTCAATCCGGAAGGGCCGGGCGGCGAGCCTGATCCCAAGGGGTCGGCGCGCGACATCCGCGAGACGTTCCACCGCATGGGCATGAACGACGAGGAAGTCGTCGCGCTGACCGCCGGTGGCCACACGTTCGGGAAGGCGCATGGCGCTGGTGATGCGAAGCTCGTCGGTGCGGAGCCGGAAGGCGCGGACATCGCGCAGATGGGGCTTGGCTGGGCCTCCACCCACGAGACCGGCATGGGCGATCACACGATCACCAGCGGCATCGAGGGCGCGTGGACGCCGACGCCGATCCAGTGGGACATGACCTATTTCGAGATGCTGCTCGACCACGATTATGAGCTGGTGAAGAGCCCGGCCGGGGCGTGGCAGTGGCAGCCGGTGGGCAACCCGCCGGAGACGCTGGCGCCCAAGGCGCATACGCCGGGCGTCAAGGTGCCGACGATGATGACCACCGCCGACATGGCGATGAAGGTCGACCCCAAGTATCGCGAGATTTCCGAGCGGTTCCGCAACAACCCGGACCTGTTCGCCGACGCCTTTGCCCGCGCCTGGTTCAAGCTGTGCCACCGGGACATGGGGCCGAAGATCCGGTATTTGGGATCGGACGTGCCGGCGGAGGACCTGATCTGGCAGGATCCGATCCCCAAGGCCGATTACGCGATGATCGATGCGGCGGACGTGAACGCGCTCAAGCAGAAGATCGCTGCTTCGGGCCTGTCGACGAGCGAACTGGTGAAGACGGCCTGGGCCTCTGCCTCGACCTATCGCCAGTCGGATCATCGCGGCGGCGCGAACGGCGCGCGCATCCGGCTGGAGCCGCAGCGCAGCTGGGACGTGAACGAGCCGGAGAAGCTGGCCCGTGTGCTCGACGTCTATGAGCGCATCAAGGCGGACTTCGATGGCAGCGCGAGCGGCGGCAAGAAGGTGTCGATCGCCGACCTGATCGTGCTGGGCGGCAGCCTGGGCGTGGAGCAGGCGGCGAAGGCGGCCGGCCACGACATCGAGGTGCCGTTCACACCCGGGCGCACCGATGCCACGGAAGAGCAGACCGATGCGGCGAGCTTCGAGGTGCTGGAACCCAAGGCCGACGGCTTCCGCAATTACCTGCAGGTGCGGTTCAACGTGCCGACCGAGGAGCTGCTGGTCGACCGGGCGCAGCTGCTGGGGCTGAGCGGGCCGGAGATGACCGTGCTGGTCGGCGGGCTGCGGGTAATCGGCGCCAACCATGGCGATACCGATCATGGCGTGCTGACCGACAAGCCGGGGCAGCTGACGAACGATTATTTCGTCAACCTGCTCGACATGGGCACGGCGTGGAAGGAAGTCGATGAAACGGGCGACGAGCTCTACATCGGCACCGATCGCGCGACCGAGGAGCCGCGCTGGAAGGCGACGCGGACGGACCTGGTGTTCGGCGCCAATTCGCAGCTGCGTGCGGTGGCCGAAGTCTATGCCTGCGACGATGCCAGGGAGAAGTTCGTCAAGGACTTCGTCGCGGCGTGGACCAAGGTGATGGAGGCCGATCGCTTCGACCTGAAGTACAAGTGATCGCAGGCTGAGCGACGACAAGGGGCCGCGGCATCCACGGGTGCCGCGGCCCTTTTTCTTTACCTATGTTGGACCGTTACGGTGGCGGAACCGTGAGCCGCGTCGCGCCGTTCACCGGCGATGGCAGATGAACCCCATAGCGTCGGCGATATCCTGGACCGGCTGGACGAACTGGCGGACGAGAAGGACGAGGTGTCGCTGGGGCAGACGATCGAGGCGTTCGGGAGCCGCAGCTATGCGCCGTTCCTGGTCATCCTGCCGCTGATCGACATATCGCCGGTGGGGTCGATCCCCGGCCTGCCGACGCTGCTGGCGCTGGTGATCGTGCTGACCGCGGGGCAATTGCTGTTCGGGCGCACGCATATGTGGCTGCCGGGATTCCTCGCCAACCGATCGCTCAAGTCCGAAAAGGTCGCCAAGGCGGTGAAGAAGCTGCGCCCGGTGGCCGAGCGGATGGACAAATGGTTTCACGGGCGGCTGCCCGCGCTGACCCAGGGGCCGATGGTGCGGGTGGCGGCGGCGGCGATCATCGTGCTGACGCTGGCGGTGCCGCCGCTGGAGCTGCTGCCGATGGCGACCACCGCGCCGATGGCGGCGATCGCGGCGTTCGGCATGGCGTTGCTGGTCAAGGACGGGCTGCTGATGATCGTCGCCTTTGTCGCGGCGGCGGGGGCGATTGCGGCGGCGGTCGGCCTGTGGGGTTCGCGCTGACGCCCGGAGGGCGAACCCGGGCTAGACGAGCAGCGCGGGCAGCCCCTGCCACAGCACTGCGACCAGCGAGAGGCCAGCGCCGCCCAGCGCGATCCAGCGCATCCAGTCGCTGAAGGAATCGTGCGTGCCGGCGCGCGCCTGCCGGAGCCGCGCGATCAGCCAGCCGTCCGCCGCGAGGCACGCCAGCGTCATCACCACCGTCAGGATGCGTGCGATGTCGGTGGTCAGGAACACGCTGGCGACGATGTAGACGGCGAAGAAATGCACCGCCCAGACGATCATCCCGCCGAGCATCCAGGCCCAGGCGCGCATCGTCAGATCGTGCCCGGGAAGAGCCGCGCGAGCAGCGCGATGACGCTGCCCTGCGCGGCGGTGTAGCACATGAACATGACGGTGAGGTCCATCGAGTTGTTGCGCGGGCGGACGATCAGCGCGCGGCTGTTGCGCGCCGCCATATAGCCCGCCATCAGCACGCTGATCGCGACGATCAGCCCCTGCAGCGTCTGGAAGGCATAGACGATCGCGCCCTGGCCGCTGGCGGTGGGCCACAGGCCGTGGCGGGTCCATGTCCAGCAATCCACGCCGAAGCCGATGGCAAGCCCCACCGCCGCGCAGCACAAGAGCACGCCGGGCGTCCACAATTCGGTCTTCTCGCGCGCCAGCATGTAGCGGGCGAGCAGCGCGAAACCGGCGCCGCCGCCATGGCCGAGCAGGATCGGGAGCAGCCATACGGGATCGGGCGCGGCGATCCAGAATTGCGGGTGGATGCCGTAGAGATAGAAGAAACCGAAGATCGCCATGACAAACATCATGCCGATCACGATCAGGAGGATGATCATCGCCCACCAGCCGTGGGTGCGCGGGCCGGTGGCATAGGTCGGCAGCATGATCCCGGCGCCGACATCGACCTCCTTCTGCGGGACCAGCCGGTCGGTATCCCACAGCCAGCGAAGGATGCAGGCGACCGCCAGGATGCCGCTGACGAAGGAGATGAAATAGGCCTGCACCGTCAGGATCAGGAAGAAGCCGGCGGTGAAGATCGCGCCCAGCAGCGGCCAGGGCGAGGGGGTGGGGAGGATCTGCACATATTGCGGCTCGGCGCGCAGCGGGCTGGTGATGATCGTTTCGCGCAGGCCGGTGGCGGAGCCGGGGAGGAAATAGCGGCCCTCGTCGACATCCTCGGCCAGCTTCGGATCGTCCCACAGGGGATAGCGGCTCTTGATCACCGGGATGCTGCGGGTGGAGAACAGCCCGGTGGGGAGCCATTCCAATGTGCCGCCGCCATAGACGTTGCCCGCGTCATGATCGGTGGTGAAGCGCATGTTGCGCGCGCAATCGACGAGGAACAGCAGGACGCCCGCGCCGAACAGGAAGGCGCCGACGGTCGAGATCATGTTGGTGAGATCCCAGTCGCGGCCGGGGAGATAGGTATAGACGCGGCGCGGCATGCCCATGAAGCCGGTGAGGTGCATCGGCAGGAACGTCACCTGCATGCCGATGAACATCAGCCAGAAAATCCATCGGCCGAGGAGTTCCGACAGCGGACGCCGGCTGGTCATCGGCGTCCAGTAATAAAGCGCGGCGAAGAAGGGGAAGACCATCCCCCCGATCAGCACGTAGTGGAGGTGCGCGACGATGAAATAGCTGTCGTGCGCCTGCCAGTCGAACGGCACCATCGCCACCATCACGCCGGTCAAGCCGCCGATGACGAAGGTGATGAGCCCGCCGAGCAGGAACAGCGTCGGCGTGTTGTAGCGCGCGCGGCCGATCGCAAAGGTCGCGATCCAGGAGAAGACCTGGATGCCGGCGGGGACGCTGACCGCCATGCTGGCGGCGGAGAAGAAGCTGACCGACAGCGTCGGCATGCCGGTGGTGAACATGTGGTGCGCCCACACGCCGAAGCTGATGAAGCCGGTGGCGAGGAAGGCCAGCACGACGAGATTGTGCCCGACCAGCCGGGTGCGCGCGACGGCCGCCACCACCATCGAGACGAGGCCCGAGGCGGGGAGGAAGATGATGTACACTTCCGGGTGGCCGAAGAACCAGAACAGGTGCTGCCACAGCAACGGATCGCCGCCGCGGGTTGAATCGAAGAACGGCCAGTTGAACGCGCGTTCCAGCTCCAGCAGCAAGGTGCACAGGATCACCGAGGGGAAGCCGATGATGATCATCACCCCGAACACCAGCATCGCCCAGGCGTAGATCGGCATTTTCGCCAGCGTCATGCCCGGCGCGCGGGTGCGCAGCACGCCGACGATGATCTCGATCGCGCCGGCGATGGCGGAGATCTCGATGAAGCCGATACCCAGCAGCCAGAAATCGGCGTTGATGCCCGGCGAATAGGTGGTGCTGGTATAGGGCGGGTACATGAACCAGCCGCCGTCGGGGGCAAGGCCGACGAACAGCGAGGCGAAGAAGCACAGCCCGCCCACGGCATAGGCCCAGAAGGCATAGGCCGAGAGGCGCGGGAACGGCAGGTCGCGCGCGGCCAGCATCTGCGGCAGCAGCAGCACCGCCATCGCCTCCATCGCCGGCACCGCGAAGAGGAACATCATCACCGTGCCGTGCATGGTGAAGAACTGATTGTAGGTTTCCTGCGGCAGCACACCCATCAGCGGCAGCGCAAGCTGCACCCGCATGACCAGCGCGAGCACGCCCGCCAGGATGAAGAAGGCGAAGGCGGTCGCGACGTAATAGAAGCCGATGTAATTGTTGTTGACCGCGGTCAGCAGTTCCCAGCCCTTGGGCTTGCACCAGATCCGTTCAAGCTCGGCGCGCTCCCCGGCGGGCCGCTCCCCCTTGGTTGGGAAGCGATCGTAGAGCGCCGTGTCGAAGCCGGTTTCCGAGGTCACTTCTGCGCCTGCATGTAATCGGCCAATGCCTGGAGATCCTCACCCGGCAGCATCGTGTAGGGCGGCATCCGGTTGCCCGGCTTGATCGCCTGGCTGTTGCCGATCCAGCCGATCAGCGTGCCGCGATTGTTGGGCAGGATGCCCGCGCCGAGCGACTGGCGGGTGCCGATATGGGTAAGGTCGGGGCCGGCGAGGCCGTTCGCCTCGGTGCCCGCCACGCGGTGGCAGGCGGCGCAGCCGGTGGACTGGAACAGCTGCGCGCCGCGGCTGACCGATGCGGGCGTCGCCGTGGCGGGGGCGGCCTGTTGCAGACGCTGCTTGCGGGCGGCGAGCCAGCGGGCGAAATCGGCCGGTTCGTGTGCGACGACGACGAAGCCCATCAGCGCGTGCGGACCGCCGCAATATTCGGCGCATTGCCCGCCATAGACGCCGGGCTTGTCGGCCTGAATCTTCATCACGTTGCGTCGGCCGGGAATCATGTCGAGCTTGCCCGACAGGCGCGGCACCCAGAAGCTGTGGATGACGTCGTTCGATTCGAGTTCGAGCAGCACGGTGCGGCCGGTGGGGATATGGAGTTCGTTGGCGTCGCGCAGCTGCGGCTGGCCGTTGTCGCCCAGGTAATCGACGCGCCACCACCACATTTCGCCGGTGATGCGCGCCTTCATCGCCACCGGGCCCGG
The DNA here is from genome assembly GCF_045369765.1 of Sphingomonas olei. Classification (NCBI taxonomy): domain Bacteria; kingdom Pseudomonadati; phylum Pseudomonadota; class Alphaproteobacteria; order Sphingomonadales; family Sphingomonadaceae; genus Sphingomonas; species Sphingomonas olei. Next base: position 7,535 of record NZ_JBIQEU010000006.1, on the reverse strand, counting down.
CGGGGCGGTGAGATTGCGGGTGAGCGTCAGGCCATAGACCAGCAGCACGCTGAGCACGACGACGGGGAAGGCGATGCCGCCGATCCAGATCGCCTTGCTGCCACCCAGCCGCTCGCGCAGCCGTTCCTTGCCGAACAGCGCGATCCACAAGGCGACGAGGACGACCAGCAGGACGCCGACGCCCATCGCGAACAGGATCCACGACAGGGTGGAGATCGAACCCGCGAACGGCCCGGCGGGATCGAGCACGGGCGGCGGCCAGCCCGCGAGGCTGTTCGCCAGCCCATCGACGGGGCCGGCGTTACCGGGAGCGGAGGGTGTAGAGGTAGGCGGCGACATCGCGCGCTTCCTTCTCGCTGAGCGGCATGGCCGGCATGGTGGTTCCCGGGACGAGTTCGGGTGCGCGGCGCACGAAATGCGCCAGCACGTCGGGGCGGTTGGGGAGGCGGCCGGCGATCATGCCCTGATCGCCGAAACGGTCGAGCGCGGGGCCCAGTTCGCCCTTCGGCCAGCTGAGCCCGGGGATCGAATGACAGGATCCGCAGCCAACGCGGCGGATCGCGGCGAGGCCGGCGGCGGGATCGGCCTGTGGCATATGCTGGCGCTCGTCAGGTGGCGGCTTGCAGGCGCCGACGGGCAGCGCAAGCGCAAGCAGCGGCAACAGGGCGCGAAGCGTCGGCAATGATCCCCCTTCATGGCCCGGCACGAACCGGTGCCGGTCGTTTCGGAACCGATCGGATCGGCGGAGGTTCCGAGGAAGCGATGATTACGGCTGCACCCTCCCGGCGACGGCCGCTCGCCGGCCTTGCGTTTCTGTTGCTGGCGGCGTGCGGGACGGCGGACCGGACGGCGGCCGACCGCTTCGTCGAGACCGGGCAATTGGTGGCGCTGAGCGGCGGCGATGCCGGTGCGGCGAGCGCGTGCCTGGTGTGTCACGGCGTCGATGGGCGCGGCAATGGCGCGGGCGCGCCGCGGCTGGCGGGGCTGGACCTCGGCTATCTGACCGCGCAGCTGGAGGCCTATGCCAGCGGGCGGCGCAAGAATGCGGAGATGGAGTGGATCGCCAAGCGGCTGACCCCGGCCGACCGGCAGACGGTGTCGGCTTATTATGCCGCCATGCCCTATCAGCCGGCGGCGGCTGCGGCGGGTGCGGCGGGGGCCAGCGCGAACACCGGGCTGGCGGCGCTGCTGTACCAGCGCGGCGATGCGGCGCGCGGCCTTCAGCCATGCGCGGTGTGTCACGGTGCGGCGGGCGAAGGCGTGGGTGCGGGCAATCCGGCGCTGGGCGGGCAGCCGGCGGGCTATCTGTCGGAGCAGCTGATCGCGTGGCAGAAGAGCGAGCGGCGCAACGATCCGGGCAATGTTATGCTGGAGATCAGCCGCAAGCTCACGCCGGGCGAGGTTGCCGGTCTCGCTGCTTATGCGTCCGGTCTCCCTGGGGGTCTTCCTCGTCCGGGATCTCCGGCAGCATCCCGCTCAGCACATCGTGACGATCCCAGAAATGATGCTTCAGCGCCGCGCCCACGTGGAGCGGAATGACGAGGAACAGCGCGAACACCACCGCCAGGTGAACGTCCTCCGCCACGTCCATGATCTGCCAGCGCAAGGTGAGCGGCATGTCGCCGAGCGGGAAGGGCGGCCAGGGGACGACACCCGCGAGATAGAGCGGGCCGGGCTCCGCAATCGCCGACCACATCACCCAGCCGCTGATCGGCAAGAGGAAGAAGGTGGCGTAGAAGATATAGTGGATGATGACCGAGACGGTCGTCTGCCAGCCCTGCTTGTCAGCATCGTTGATCGGGCCGGGAACGGCGAGGCGCCAGGCGAAGCGCGCCAGCGCCAGCAGGATCACGGCGAGGCCGGCGGCGCTGTGCACCTGATAGGCGGCAAGCTTGTCCTCGCCCACCGGCAGCCGGCTCATCGACCAGCCCCAGCCGAGCTGGAACAGGATCAGGAAGGCCATGATCCAGTGGAAGGCGATGCCGACCGGGGAATAACGGCCGCGTTCGGTGTGGCCGCGGGCCCATTCGCGCAGCTGGCGGATCATCGCGGTGCCACCTCACGCTCCTCCGCGACGAACCAGCGCGCGAGCAGCCACAGCGCGCCGCCGAGGTAGAGGCCGGCGGCGGGCGCCCACATGATGAGGCCGGCGAGCTGCTGGTCCTCCAGCGGGGAGAAGCCCCACGCCTGGGTGGTGAGATAATGCGGGGCGTAGAGCGCGCCGCTGTTGAACACGAGCAGCGCGCCGAGCAGCCCCATCTGCACCATCATCGCCAGCAGGGCGGCAATGCCCATCGGCATGGGGGCGGTGCGGATATGCGCCCACATGCCCCAGGCGGTGACGAGCAGGCTCGCCTGCATCAGCCAGTAAGCGGCGTTGCTCGACAGCGCCCAGGCGTAAGCGGGCGGCGCATGCCAGACCCAGAAGGCGAGTGTGTGCGCGACGGTCCAGAGCGCGAGGCCGCCGCGCGGCGGGCGGACGGTGGAGGCAAGCGCGATGGCGAGCAGCGGCGCGACCAGCGCGGTCAGCAGAACATGGTGGACGGTGCGGGCGGCAACGAGCGCGGAGGTGAGCGCGCAGAGCGGGGAGACGAAAAGGAACAGCGCCAGCGCCCATGCTGCGGCGAAAAACCGCCGCTGGCGCGGATCGGCGTCGGCCAGCCGGTAGAAGGCGACGGCGGCCAGCGCGAGCGCGGCGATGAGGATGGGGTCGCCGTTCCAGCGCCCCATCAGCGTGTCAGGAAGCGGCGCGATGCCGCAATAAGGTAGCCAGGCCGCCGCCTGATTCACGTCATCTTCCCCCGTCCGCTGGCGCAGTGAACGAGGAAGAGACTATCGACGCGGGCGCGAGTTCCGTGCAGGCGCCGCCGGCTTCGTTCCGGGCAGCGTCACCGGCGCCTCCTGCGTCACCGGCGCGGGGGCCGCCTCGGCGCGATAGGGCGGGGGGTTATCGGCGGCGATATAGGCGTGGAGGATGCGCGTCGGGTTGGCCGGCGGCTCGCCCTTTTCGATCGCGTCGACATATTGCATGCCCTCAAGCACGCGGCCGAACACGGTGTATTTCCCGTCGAGGCTGAGCCGCGGCATCAGCATGATGTAGAACTGGCTGTTGGCGCTGTTTTCATCCTGCGCGCGTGCCGCCGCGACCGCGCCGCGCACGTGCGGCAGGTAATTGAACTCCGCCTTCACGTCGGGGAGGTCCGAGCCGCCGGTGCCGTCGCCCTGCGGATCGCCGCCCTGCGCCATGAAGCCGTCGATGACGCGGTGGAAGGTCAGGCCGTCGTAGAATTTGCGGCGCGTCAGGTTCTTGATCCGGCGCACCATGTCGGGCGCGACGTCGGGGCGCAGCCAGATCGACACGCGCCCGCCGCTCGACAGGTCGAGCAGCCAGGTGTTTTCGAGATCGGTGGTGGGCGGCGGGGTATAGCGCTGCTTCGTCGCCTGTCCTGCCTTGGCCGCTTCCTCCATCGCCTTGCTCTGGGCCATGGCCGGGCCGGCGAGCAGCGTGGCGGCCAGCATCGCAATCAATCCAACAAAGCGCATCGTCATCCCAACCCGATCGTGTCAGCAGCGCCCTAAACTAGATCGCGGCTTGCGCCAATCTGAACCGGGGTGCGCCGTTGCCGGAAACCTATTGTCCGCCGCGCCGCCCGGTCTGTTCCACACGTGCAACGACTTCGTCGCGCACAGCGGGGCTCACGAACTTGCTGATGTCGCCGTTGAAACGGGCGATTTCCTTGACCAGCCGGCTGGCGATCGGTTGCAACGCCACATCGGCCATCAGGAAGACCGTTTCGATCCGGTCGTTCAACTGCTGGTTCATCCCGGCCATCTGATATTCATATTCGAAATCGGCCACCGCGCGCAGGCCGCGAACGATCATGCTGGCGCCTTCGCGCTCGGCGAAATCCATCAGCAGCAGGTCGAAGCTGACGACGCGGATGTCGGCGTCCAGCCCGGCGCATTCACGCTCCACCTGCGCCATCCGCTCCTCAAGCGAGAACATCGGGCTTTTCGACGGGTTGGTCGTGACGCCGATGACCAGCCGGTCGACCAGCTTCGCGCCGCGCCGGATGATGTCCATGTGGCCCAGCGTGATCGGGTCGAACGTACCCGGGTAAACACCGATTCTCGCCATGCTCAATGATCCCTTGAAAGCACGAAGCGCGCGATGTCGCGGAGCAGGTCGGCCTCGGGGCCGTAGCTGCGCAGGTGCGCAATCGCCTGATCCACCAGCATCCGGCACCGCTCCCGTGCCGCATCCACCCCGAGGAGCGAGACAAAGGTTTCCTTGCCCGCCCCGTCATCCTTGCGCAGCTTCTTTCCGGCCAGCGCTTCATCCCCCTCCACGTCGAGCAGGTCGTCGACGATCTGGAAGGCAAGTCCGATATCGCGGGCATAGCCGCGCAAATGTGTGCGCCCCTCGGGCGGGATGCGGCCGAGGATCGCCCCTGCCTCGACCGCGGCGAGGATCAGCGCGCCGGTCTTCATCGCCTGCAGCCGGGTGACGGTGGCAAGGTCGAAGCTGGCGCGTTCCGCCTCCAGATCCATCATCTGGCCACCGGCCATGCCGGCGGGGCCGGCGGCGCGCGACAGATCGAGCACCAGTTCGGCGCGGACGAAGGGATCGGGATGGGTGGCGGGATCGGCCAGCACCTCGAACGCCAGCGCGTGGAGGCAGTCGCCGGCGAGGATCGCGGTCGCCTCGTCAAACTGCTTGTGCACGGTGGGACGGCCGCGACGCATGTCGTCATTGTCCATCGCCGGCAGATCGTCGTGGATCAGCGAATAGACATGGATCGCCTCCAGCGCGAGCGCGACGCGCCCGGCACAGTCCATGTCGCAGTTGAACAGCCGCGCGGTGGCGACGACCAGCAGCGGGCGCAGCCGCTTGCCACCATCGATCGCGGCGTGGCGCATCGCGCGATAGAGGTCGGCGCGGGGATCGTCCGGCACCGCCAGCAACGCATCGAAGCGCGCGTCGATGTCGCGCGCGGTATCGGCCAGTGCCGCCGAAAGCGTCGGGGTGAGGGTCATCCGGCGGTGAAGGGTGTCGTCGTGGCGCGGCCCTCGGCGTCAAGCCGGATCGCCTCGATCCGGGCCTGCGCGGCATCGAGCCGTTCGGCACAGCGCGCCCGCAGCTGATTGCCGCGTTCGTACAAGGCGATTGCATCCGCAAGCGGCGTATCGCCGGATTCAAGGCGCGCTACGATCGCTTCGAGCTCTTTCAGCGCGGCCTCGAACGTCAGGCTGTCGACGGGCGTGTCCATGGCGGTGCTATGGGACAGGCGCGGGCGAGGGGTCAAGCAGGCGCGGCGCCGCGGGGCGGCCGGTGCGACAGGACGAGGCAATAAGGGGAATGGCGGAGGATACGGGCGTGCGCGCGATCGTTTCAGGCGGCATGTTCCAGAGCATCAATCCCGCCACCGGCGCGCCCGGCGCCACCCATCCCGAACACACCGACGCCGAGGTGGAAACGCGCGTCGCCCGCGCGCATGCCTTCTGGGCGGAATGGCGCACCACCGACCTGAAAACGCGCACCGACTTGCTGGAGCGGATCGCCGAGGCGTTCGAGGCGGACAAGCGCCGGCTGGGCGAGATCGCGACGCGCGAGATGGGCAAGACGCTGAAATCCGCCATCGCCGAGGTGGAGAAATGCGCGGCGGCGTTCCGCTATTATGCGCAGAACGGGCCGGGGATGCTGGCACCCCGAACGGTCGAGGTGCCGGGCGGCAAGGCGACGAGCCATTACCTGCCGATTGGCGCGGTGCTGGCGGTGATGCCGTGGAATTTCCCCTACTGGCAGGTGGTCCGCTGGCTGGCGCCGACGATCCTGGCGGGGAATGTCGGGCTGCTGAAACATGCCTCGCTGTGCCAGGGCGTCGCCGCCGCGATCGAGGAGACGGTGATCGCTGCCGGGGCGCCGGCCGGACTGTTCCAGAACCTGGCGATCAGGAGCGGCAAGGTCGGCGCGCTGATCGCCGATGACCGGATCGCGGCAGTGACGCTGACCGGAAGCGAGGGCGCCGGCGCGAAGGTCGCCGAGGCGGCGGGCGCCGCGCTGAAGAAGGTGGTGCTGGAACTGGGCGGATCGGACCCGTTCATCGTCATGCCGTCGGCCGACCTCGACGCGGCGGCGAAGGCGGCGGTGACGGCGCGCACCCAGAACACCGGCCAGTCGTGCATCTGTGCGAAGCGGATGATCGTCCACGCTGACGTCTATGACGCGTTCCTCGAGCGGTTCTCGGCGGGGATGAGGGCGGTGGTCGCCGGCGACCCGATGGATGCGGCCACCGACATGGGACCGCTGTCGAGCGAGGAGCAGCGCCAGACGGTGATCGACCAGCTGGCGCAGATCGAGGCGGCGGGCGGTCGGCTGTTGCTGGGTGGTGAGCCGCTGCCGGGGAAGGGCGCCTTCATGTCGGCGGGCATCCTGGTCGATGTGCCGATCGATCATCCGGCCGCGCAGGAGGAATTGTTCGGGCCCGTCGCGATGCTGTTCCGCGCCGAGGATATCGACGCCGCGATCGCGCTGGCCAATGACGTGCCCTTCGGCCTTGGCGCGTCGGTGTGGACCAGCGACGAGGCCGAGCAGGAGCGCTTCACCCGCGACATTGCCTCGGGAATGATGGCGGTGAACAAGATGCTCGCCTCCACGCCCGAGGCGCCGTTCGGCGGGATCAAGAAATCGGGCCACGGCCGCGAACTGGGTGCCTATGGCCTGCACGAATTCATGAACCTAAAGACCGTGTTCGATTGACGCGCGGCGCCAGGTGGCGGCTCATCGCATCCTTTACTCCGCGTTTACCTTCCGGGCGCAGACCCGGGGCAACGGGAATCCGGGGGAGAACGGAGCCGCCATGTCACGCGTTACACAAGCCATCGTTGCCACGGCCGCCATTGCGGCGCTGGCCGCCTGCGCCACGCGCACCAAGGAAGTGGCGGTGGCCACCCCGCCGCCAGCGCCCGCCCCGGCGCCGGTCTATGTCACGCCGGCGATCACGCCGATCAACCGCGGCCTCTCTCCCGCGGCGACCGTGTGGCACATGCGGGTCGCGCTGAACGTCGCGGCGCTGGCGTGTCGGGGTGCGCAGGGGAACCAGATCGTCGCGGGCTATCGCACGCTGCTGACCAACCAGAAGGCGGCGCTCGCCACAGCGGAAACCGCGCTGGAGAGCCAGTATCGCGCAATGGGTGGCGACTGGCAGGACCGCTATGACGACGCGATGACGCGGCTGTACAATTTCTTCTCCCAGGCGCCGGCGCGCGACCCGTTCTGCACCGCGGCGGCAGCGACGCTGACCGAGGCGGAGCGGCTGGGGCCCAACGAACTGCAGACCTTTGCCGCGGCGGTGCTGCCGACGCTGGACGCGCCGTTCGCTGAAATGCTGGCGCCGCGACCAGTAATCGCGCTGGCGGCGCCGACGTCAGCGCCCGCGCCAGCGCCGGTTGTCGGCGCCGTTGCCGCCACCGCGGCGCCCGCGGCGGCGATGGCCGCGCGCCCGGCGTCGGTGGCGGTGTCGGGGACGAGCATC